>NZ_JAGQBF010000050.1 GCF_024345495.1 Synechococcus sp. RedBA-s
TGGCGCACCGTCAAATATGAGGAGGTCTACCTCCGCGCCTATGGCGATGGCTGGGAAGCCGAGATCAGCCTGGCCCGCTTCTTCTGGAGGTATGGCCATGTAAGACCACACAGCTCCTTGGGAGGCAAAACTCCCCATGGGGTCTACACTGAGACCAAACCCTGTTCCTCCCGCCCGGAGTTAACGATGTCAGGGGGCGAATCTGTCCAGTAAAAGCCGTCCACCTCACTGTTGCTGCCCCAGTTCATGGAGCTAGCGAGCTCTACGGAACCGAGGAGAAAGACGAGGCTGCTTTGGAGAAGTCATGCTCGCCCGACGGCTGCCGATGCCCCCCGATTTGAGGGTAAGGAATATGGGCTCATCGGTGGCAGGCGCCACAAGCACGACTAGGAGGCTGTTGCACGTAGATCACGAAAGCAAGCTTTGCTGGCTTTTTGTTCCTTCCTAGGTTCATTCCGTGATCTCAGGACGAGACAAACCGTGCAGTTGGCATGACCTGCCAATGGAGCTAGAGCCACTGCGGTTCAGTCGGTTTGAAGGTCTTCACTTCGCAAAGAATTGTCGATCTCGGTGAGAAGGCCTTGAGACGCTTTGGCCCCGAAATGAGGTCAAGATTCTAGTTTGCATTGCCAATTTGGCTACGTGCAACAGCCTCCTAGTGCCGGAGCTGCCGCCATCAGGCCAACCTCACGACCGGCACGATCATGGAGTCGCCTCACGTTATCGCTGACCACCTGGTTTCTCGCTTTCGATTTGGTGGACCAGGCCATGTCTGCAATTTCTTCCCTCACCTTGATGCGTCATCTCGGGGTGAACTACCGAATCGCCTGGCTGATTCACAACAAGATCATGCAGGCGATGAGCGAGCGAGCGGGAGGAGACCTATGTCCTGCGGGGAAAGGTGCAGGTAGATCGTACCTACCTTGGCTGAGAACGGTATGGCAGCCGTCTCTCTCGATGATGCGGGCCACCCTCGGCACGTGAAGCCAGGTCGTCGGCCATGCCAGTTGCTGCCTGCCGCGTACGGCCGACACAGTTTAATGCTGCCCAGTAGGACTCAAGCAATGGCAACCTCAAGAGCAGCTGTAGTTCAGTTCAAAGTCGCCGTCGCGGATCCTAGGATTGTTCACGGCTGGTCATCGTTGAGAAACAGCTCTGCCGGCCGTGCGTGTAGATCGCACTGTCCCACAATGCCCACCTCTGCTGCTGCGGTGATGCGCAGGGCCTTGAAGTCGACGACGCGGTGGATGAACCGCTGCGCTCCCTCCGGGCTCCAGAGGCCACCGCCGATGAAGTAAGTCCCTGGCCAGAGCCCACCGTGGAAGTGGAAGCGGATCGACCACCGGTGACCGGCCTCGATCCATGGCACTAGCTCTCCCCGCTCCGGATGGATCTGCCCTGTGACCCGGCTGCCCGTATGGCTGGCCACGTGGCAGCCGAAGGCCACTTGGCTGAGGTCCTGCTCGGCTGTGTAGTGAAACTCGAGCATGAATGGCTCGCCGTAGGGGAGCACGTTCGCGATCAGGCCATCCATGCTCCTGATCTCAAGCGCTTCGATCACCGCCCCATGGCTCGGATAGACCATCGTGGAGGCTGGCTGGAGGTTGGGGTCCAGGTGGGGCGTGGTTTTGACGCCGGATTCGAAGGTGATCAAGCTTGATTGTCCATGAGCTGCGCCGATCTGATCCAGGCGCGGTGTTCCGGTGGATCCCCCGGTGCCGCTGTTTCCGTCAACCTCCTGACCTGATCCCACGATGGCATCCCATTGCGCGTCGTCGGCGTAGCTGAGCTGCTGGTAGAGCGTGGTGATTTCCGCAGGCTTTCCCCATCGCCTGCCCTTGCCTTTGTGCATCAACAAAGCCACATCACAATGCTGAACGATCTGCGGGCAACTGTGGGTGACCAGCAGGATCGAGGTGCCCTGGGTCTTGAGTTTTTCCAGATGGGCATAGCATTTCTTCTGGAATAGTTCATCACCTACGGCAAGTGCCTCGTCTACCACCAGCACATCCGGGTCAATGTGGGCCTGCACGGCAAAGGCCAGCCTTACCGCCATGCCGCTGGAATAGGTTTTCACCGGCTGATCGATGAAGGCGCCGATGTCAGCAAAGGAAAGAATGGCCTCGAGCTTCGCTTCGATCTCAGCCTGACTCAGGCCGAGTACCGCTCCATTGAGAAACACATTCTCCCGGCCGCTGAACTCCGGATTGAAGCCACTTCCCAGCTCCAGCAAAGCCCCCACCCGTCCGCGAACTTTCACGTCGCCGCTGCTAGGGGTGAGGGTGCCGCAGATCAGCTGCAGCAGGGTGCTCTTGCCGGAGCCATTGCGCCCAACGATGCCCAGGGTCTGGCCACGGCCCAGGCGGAAGCTGAGGGGCTGAAGGGCCCAGAACTCCTCATACAAACGCCGACGTTGTCCCCAGAACGCCTGCATGAGTCGATGGCGGGGGTGCTCGTAGATCCGGTAGACCTTGCTGAGCGAACGCACCTCCACGGCCGCGAGTTCTTCGCTTGCTGCCGTGGAGGTACCGGCCGGCTGAGCCCTGATGAGAGGCCGCTCAGATGACATCGGCGAATCCTCGGCGGGCTTTCTGGAAGCCCCGATAGCTCAGCTCGCACGCCGCCAGGGCCAGAATGGTTCCCAGAAGTAGATAGAGGGGGCTGGGCATCAGCCCGCTCACGGCCACCCTCCGGGTCTGCTCAATGATTATCACCAGGGGATTGAGCGAGAGAATGGGCTGCCAGCGCTCGGGTAGCGAACTCAACGGATAGAACACGGCGCTGAGAAACATCAGCATGCTGAGGGCCACGCCAACAGCCTGGCCTATGTCACGCAGATAGACCCCGAGGGCCGAGAGGATCCAGTTGATGGCCAGACAGCCCCCGATCAAGGGAAGCCATACCAGGGGGAGCCAGAGCATGGTGAGCGGTACTCTCCCCTGCGCCAAGAGCTGGAACAGCGCGAGCACCACCAGGCTGGTGAGGGCATGGAAGCAGGCGGAAGCCACGTTCACCACGGAAAGAAGATCCAGGGGAAAGATCACCTTGGTGACGTAATTCGAATTTGCCAGAATCAGATTTGGTGCCTGCCCGGTGCACTCGGCGAACAGATTGAACACGATCAGGCCGGCAAACATATTGATTGCGAAACCAAGGGGGCCTGCCTGCTGAAGATCACCCCAGCGCGCCTGAAACACCTGGGAAAACACAAAGGTGTACACCGCCAGCATCAACAGCGGTGTGAGAAAGCTCCAGGCCCAGCCCAGCATCGACCCCCGGTAGCGTCCAGCCACCTCTCGCTCCACCAGCCTCCAGAGAAGTTGGCGATGGGCCAGCAGGCTCCGCTGAAACGTGAGGCGCATCATCCGTGCCATCGCCGCTTTCCTCAACCATCACCTATCGGACGGTCGCCCAGGAACTCCAGGATTTCCCGGTCCTTGAGGCTCTGGGCGCGGCCGCCGCAGGCCTCCTGGATGGGCCGGCCGGCCGCCACTTCGCGCAGGCAGGTCTGCAGGCGGCTGAGTTCGCTCTCGAGGGTGTCGATGCGCTCCATCAGGTTGCGGATCACCTTGGCTTCGGCGTCCGGCAGCTGGGAGTGGGCCAGCGGATCGATGCGCACGCCCGACTGATGAATGACACGGCCCGGCACACCCACCACGGTGCTGTCGGGGCCCACATCGTGCAGCACCACCGAGCCGGCGCCGATGCGGGTGTTGGTGCCCACCGTGATCGCTCCCAGCACCTTGGCTCCCGCTCCCACCACCACGTTCTCCGCCAGGGTGGGGTGGCGCTTGCCGTGCTCCTTGCCGGTGCCCCCCAGGGTGACCCCCTGATAAAGCAGGCAGCGGTTGCCGATTTCCGCGGTTTCACCGATCACTACCCCCATGCCGTGGTCGATGAACACCCCGTGGCCGATGGTGGCGCCCGGATGGATCTCGATGCCGGTGAACAAGCGCCCGACCTGCGAGCACAGTCGAGGCAGCAGCGGCACCTGCAGGGTCCAGAGGCGGTGGCTGAGGCGGTGCAGCACCAGGGCCTGGAAGCCGGGATAGCAGAGTAGGATCTCGAGGGTGCCCCGGGCAGCCGGGTCCCGTTCCTTGATGATCCGCAGATCCGCCAGCAGGGGGTTCAGGTAGCGCCTGATCATCCGGCCTGTGCGGCTGGGCCGTCGCTGTGGCTGTCACGGGGGCCGATCAGGCCGATCTCCTTGCGCAGCAGATCGATGGTGGCGGCGCCCAGATAGCTCTGGGCACAATGCACCTGGGGCAGGCGCATCAGCTGGGAGCGGTTCTGGCGCAGGGTCTGCTCCACCAGGGGCAGGCTGGGGCGGTCGCAGAGCACGTGGCTGGCGGCCCGCAGCAGGGCCAGCAGGCGGCTGCCCACGTCGGGGTTGGCGGTCATCACCAGCAGCTCATTGCCGCGCATGCTGTGGAGGATCACCTCGGCGGCGCGCAGGATGCCAGGGCTGATGCTCACCAGGCCCACGCAGCTGCCGGACCGCAACTCCTTGAGCAGGTTGAGCTCGTGGTGGAAGTCGTTGAGGTCGACCGCCACGGCCCGCACGCCGAAGCGCTGGGCCAGCTCCTCCACGGGCTGGAGGAAGTAGCGGCTGGTGACCACCGTGCCGTTGCTGGAGCTCTCGAGCACGGCTTCGAGCTCCTCCATCGGCACCACCTCCACGGGCACCTCCAGGACTGGCACCAGTTCCTCGGCGATCAGCATCGAGGCGCCGATGTCCTCGCGGGGGGTCGAGACCAGCACGCGGGCGCCACAGCGCAAGCGCCAGTCGATCTCGCGGGTGAGCAGCTCACGGGCCTGCTGCAGGGTGCAACCGGCGTTGAGCAGCCCGTCGACGCACTGGCGCACTTCCCGGTCGATGTCGGGGCGCAGGCGGTTGCGCAGGCCCGGCGGCACCTTGAGCTCCCGCGGCTTCTGCTGGTCGCGCACATAGATGCCGGAGCCGGCCATCGCCTCCACCACCCCGTCGTTCTCCAGCTGGCGGTAGACCTTGCTGATGGTGTTGCGGTGCAGGCCGGTCTGCATGGCCAGCTGCCGTGTGCTGGGCAGTCGATGGCCCGGGGGGTAGTGCCGGGCGGCGATCGCAAAGCAGATCTGGTTGTAGAGCTGGGTCGACGCCGGGATATCGCTTTCCTGCTGGATGTGGAATCGCACGCCGGAGGAAACCAGTACGGGTGGGGCCACCCTACGGAGCTTCGGCGCTGGTGACAATTCCCCCTGTGGCATACGAGCCTGTGCCGGTTGCTGCCGTCACAGTGCAGGGGCCGGATCAGGCGTCGCTGGTGGCTGGTTCGGCGTTGCTGAGCTGCCGGACCGGGGAGGGAATGGTGCGCACGGCCTTGGCGGCCAGGGCGGCGGCGTCCTTCTCCTTGGTGAGAGGCGTCTTGCGCGGGGTCAGGAACATGATCATGTTCCTGCCTTCCCGCTTGGGATCTTGCTGGATCTCGGCGCTCTCCTCAAGGTCTTTGGCCATGCGGAACAGCAGTTGCTCGGCCAGGGCCGTGTGCTGGATCTCGCGGCCGCGGAAGATCACCGTGCACTTGACTTTGTCGCCGTCCTTGAGGAAGCGCACCGCCTGGCCGATGCGCACCTGGTAGTCGTGCGAATCGATCTTGTAGCGCATCTTGACTTCCTTGACCTCGGTCTGGTGCGACTTCTTCTTGGCTTCCTTGGCTTTCTTTTCCTGCTCGAACTTGAACTTGCCGTAGTCCATGATCCGGCAGACCGGCGGATCGGCTTTCTCGCTCACCAGCACCAGGTCAAGGTCGCGGTCCTTGGCCACCTCCAGGGCTTCTTCCCTGGTGATCACCCCGAGCTGGCTGCCGTCGGCATCCACCACCCTGAGCTGGGGGTAGCTGATGCGGTCGTTGATGTTGGGGAGCTCCCGGACGGGGGCGCGGCGATCGAAACGGGGACGAGGTGGCATTCAGAGAGGCGAGGGGACGGGCAGTGGTGTCGTTGACTCTGGTTAGACCAGAGAGTCACCCTAGGACGCGCTGCACCGCTGGCAATGCCTGGTGCAGGGGATCGTCGCCCTCCAGCCACAGGGGTTGATGCTGGCGCCGGAACCAGGTGCGTTGTCGTTTGGCGTACTGCAGGGTGCGGCGGCTGGTCAGGGCGATGGCCTCCGCTTCCGTCAGCTCTTTGGCCAGCAGCGAGCGGGCTTCGCCGTAGCCGATGGTGGCCAGCAGGGGCAGGCCGGCGCCGTAGCGGCTGATCAGTTGCCGGGTTTCCTCCACCAGGCCATCGCTGTAGAGCTGCTGGCTGCGCCGGCTGATGCGCTCGCGCAGGTCCGGGGGGTTGAGGCCCAGCTCCAGCAGTCGCCAGGGGGGCGGGCAGGCTCTGGGCTGGGCCGTGTGCGGCCGGCCCGTGGCATAGATCACCTCCAGGGCCCGTTGGGTGCGCACGGCATCGGCGGCGGCGATACGCCCGGCGGAGAGGGGATCGGCCTGAGCCAGGAGCTGGTGGCAGAAGGGCTGACCGAGCTGCTGCAGCTGGGCCCGCAGGGCGGGCTGGGGTGG
The DNA here is from genome assembly GCF_024345495.1 of Synechococcus sp. RedBA-s. Lineage (GTDB taxonomy): Bacteria > Cyanobacteriota > Cyanobacteriia > PCC-6307 > Cyanobiaceae > Regnicoccus_A. Next base: position 6,540 of record NZ_JAGQBF010000050.1, read on the forward strand.
CACCGCCGGTGGTTCGAGCCCCTGGGTCAGGGCACGCAGGTAGAGGCCGCTGCCGCCCACCAGCAGGGCCACACCCCGGCGGCGGTGTTCGGCGGCGATGGCCGCCCGGGCGACGGCGCAGAACTCCTGCAGGTTGATCGGCTGGTCGGGATCGCGCAGGTCCAGCAACTCATGGCATACCCGGGCGCGCTGCTGGGCGCTCGGTTTGGCAGTGCCGATGCTCATGCCCCGGTAAAGCTGGCGGGAATCGACCGAGAGCACGGCCAGATCCAGGGCTTCGGCCAGCTCGATCGCCAGGGCGGTCTTACCGCTGGCGGTGGGTCCCATCAGGGCGATCAGCAGGGGCGGCAGGGGCATGGAATCCTGGGGGGTGCATCCCTGGTCTGAACGGGCCGTCAGAGGCCCCTGGGGGCGGCTGTGAGCCTTCGGTGGTAATCTTGATGGCTCGGGCAGGGGTTCGGGCGCTGCATTCGCCCTTCAACCACCCTTTTCATTGCCCAAGCCTTTATCTTCCCCCATGGACCTCGCCGTCCGCCTGGTGTGACCTCCGGAATGAGCGACCCCTCCAAGATCCAACACGCCTACGGTGCCGAGCAGATCCAGGTGCTCGAGGGCCTTGAGCCGGTGCGCAAGCGCCCGGGCATGTACATCGGCACCACGGGGCCGAGGGGGCTGCACCACCTGGTCTATGAGGTGGTCGACAACTCCGTTGACGAGGCCCTGGCCGGCCACTGCGACGCCATCCTGGTGCGCCTCTGCGAGGACGGATCCGCCGAGATCACCGACAACGGCCGCGGTATCCCCACCGACGTCCATCCCCGCACCGGCAAGTCGGCCCTGGAAACGGTGCTGACCGTTCTGCATGCCGGCGGCAAGTTCGGCAGTGGCGGCTACAAGGTCTCCGGCGGCCTGCACGGGGTGGGCATCTCCGTGGTCAATGCCCTCAGTGAATGGGTGGAGGTCACCGTGCGCCGCCAGGGCCAGGTGCACCGCCAGCGCTTCGAGCGCGGCGCCCCGATCGGCAGTCTGCGCTCCGAGGACGACTCCAGTGGCGCCACGGGCACGGCGGTGCGCTTCAAGCCCGACGTCGAGATCTTCAGCGGTGGGATCGAGTTCGATTACACCACGCTGTCGGGGCGGATGCGTGAGTTGGCCTATCTCAACGGCGGCGTGCGCATCGTCTTCCGCGATGAGCGCGAGGCGGCCAAGCAGCCTGATGGCACCCCCCACGAGGAGGTTTACCACTACGAAGGCGGCATCCGCGAGTACGTCACCTACATGAATGCGGGCAAGGATCCCCTCCACCCCGACATCATCTACGTCAACGCCTCCAAAGATGGCGTGCAGGTGGAAGCGGCGCTGCAGTGGTGCGTGGATGCCTACTCCGACAGCATTCTCGGTTTTGCCAACAACATCCGCACCGTTGACGGCGGCACCCACATCGAGGGACTGAAAACGGTGCTCACCCGCACCCTCAACACCTTTGCCAAGAAACGTGGCAAGCGCAAGGACGCCGACTCCAATCTGGCTGGTGAGAACATCCGCGAAGGTCTCACGGCCGTGCTTTCGGTGAAGGTGCCGGAACCCGAGTTCGAGGGTCAGACCAAGACCAAGCTCGGTAACACCGAGGTGCGCGGCATCGTTGATTCGGTGGTGGGCGAGGCCCTCGGTGAATTCCTGGAGTTCCATCCCCAGGTGATCGACCTGATCCTGGAGAAGGCGATCCAGGCCTTCAATGCGGCTGAGGCGGCCCGCCGGGCCCGCGAGCTGGTGCGACGCAAGTCAGTGCTGGAGAGCTCCACCCTGCCCGGCAAGCTGGCCGACTGCAGCTCCCGCGACCCCTCCGAATCGGAGATCTACATCGTGGAGGGTGATTCAGCTGGTGGCTCCGCCAAGCAGGGCCGTGATCGCCGCTTCCAGGCCATCCTGCCCCTGCGCGGCAAGATTCTCAACATTGAGAAAACCGACGACGCCAAGATCTACAAGAACACCGAGATTCAGGCCCTGATCACGGGCCTGGGCCTGGGGATCAAGGGTGAGGAGTTCAACCTCTCGGCCCTGCGCTATCACCGCATCGTGATCATGACTGATGCGGATGTGGACGGCGCCCACATCCGCACGCTGCTGCTCACGTTCTTCTACCGCTACCAGAAAATCCTGCTGGAAGGCGGCTACATCTATATCGCCTGCCCGCCTCTCTACAAGGTGGAGCGAGGCAAGAATCATACCTATTGCTACAACGAGCAGGATCTCAAGAAAACCCTCGGTGGGTTCGGGGAGAAGGCCAACTACACGATCCAGCGCTTCAAGGGCCTCGGCGAGATGATGCCCAAGCAGCTGTGGGAAACCACGATGGATCCCACCACCCGCACGATGAAACGGGTGGAGATTGAGGATGCTGCCGAAGCTGATCGTATCTTCACAATCCTGATGGGCGACAAGGTGGCCCCGCGCCGCGAATTCATCGAAAAACACAGCGCCGAACTGGATTTCGCCCAGCTCGACATCTGATGGACTGGCGCCTGCCATGGGTGCTGGGGCTGGCCCTGATCGCTCCAGCAGCGTTGCCGGCAGGGGGTGGCGAGCGCCGCTCACCGGAGCTGCGGCGGCGCCAACACCACGACCCCCTGCTGGCGAACGGGTCCCTGGCCCTGCGTTGCGCCCCCCGGCACTCCGCCCCTACCCTGGCCCAGCTGGAGCGCAGCGAGCCCCTGCGCTTGCTGCGCACGTGGTGGGAACCCGGTGGTGACCGTTGGCTGCAGGTTCAGATCTCCAGCCCCGCGGCCGGGCAACCGAGCCGCGGCTGGCTTTCAGGCTGATGGGGCCGACCGGGCTGGATGTCCTGGCATGACGTGCTGCTGGTGGCTCTCGGAGCTGTTCCAGGGGCCTGGCTGCGGCTGCGGCTGATTAACCATTTCGAGCCGATGCTGCCCCGCCGGCACTGGGGCACCTTCGGGGTGAACGTGACCGCCGCCTTCGCCCTCGGCCTGCTGGTGGCCCTGGAGCGGCGATGTGGTCTGGGAGGCAGTGGCTTGATGCTGCTGCTGGCCACCGGTTTCCTGGGCAGCTTGAGCACCTTCTCCACCTTGATGGTGGAAGTGCTGCAGGTCGTGCGCCAGGGTCAGCCTGGCGAGGCGGTGCAGCTGGCGGCCGCCTCCGTGCTGGCCGGGCTGCTGGCGGTGCAGCTGGGGTTACTGATCGGGGCCGCCTGAGATGAGACGCCGCCTGCGCTTCGCGTTGTGGGAGCTGGGGCTGGTGGCTGCCGGGGCCGTGCCCGGGGCGTTGTTGCGCTGGCAACTCGGGGTTCAGGTCGGTCCGCTGCTGGCCGCCGGGGCCGGCGGGGTGGCAGCCGCCAACTTGCTCTCCAACCTGATGGGTTCGTTCCTGCTCGGGATACTCGCCGGACCGATCCCCTGGCGCGCCCCCCTGCTGCTGCTGGGGGGCATCGGCTTCTGTGGATCGCTCACCACCTTCAGCTCCTGGATGCTGGATCTGGTGCGCCTCAACGGCCAGGGTCAAGCGGCTGAGGCCCTGACCCTGCTGATCGCCAGCCTGGGGATGGGCGTGGCCGCCGCTGCCGCCGGGCTGGCCACCAGCCGGCGGTTGCTGCCCAGACTGGCGGCCTGGGTCAGGTTCAGGCGTGGACTCAGGCCGCCAGGGCCGCTTCGATCGCGGCGGTGAGTTCGGCGCCATCGGGTTCGACGGCACTCTTATAGCGGCCCAGGACGGTGCCGTCCTTTCCCACCAGGAACTTCTCGAAGTTCCACTCCACATCGCCGGCCGGCTCCACCGTGGTGAGCAGGTCGTAGGGCGCGGTCTTGACGCCCTTGGCGTGCACCTTGTCGAACAGGGTGAAGGAGGCGCCGTAGGTGGTGGAGCAGAACTGCTGGATCTCGGCCAGCGTGCCCGGCTCCTGGGCGCCGAAGTCGTTGCAGGGGAAGCCCAGCACCTGCAGCCCGCGCTCGCCGTAGGTCTCGTTCAGCTTCTGCAGCCCGGCGTACTGGCGGGTGAAACCGCAGCGGCTGGCCACATTCACAATCAGCAGCACCTGGCCCGCAAAGTCACCCAGGCGCTGCTCAGCACCCGTGGCACCGCGCACCACCACATCCGACACATTGACAGTCATGGACATTCCTCAACCGGCCGGACCCTAGGCGGGCCGCGTCGCCGCGATGGGCCTTCGCCCATACACTCGGGAAGCCGCGATCCTTCAGGCCGATGAGCGAGGGAACCAGCGGCGGCGGCGCCTCCACTGCAGGGGTGGCCGGCAGCAGCCGGCTGCCCGTGGCCGAAGTGGTGGCGCGACAGTTGCAGGCTCTGCTCAACGCGGGCAATTACGGCGGCGTCAAGCTGCTGCTGGAGCCCGTTCAGCCCGTCGACTGCGCTGAGGCCATCGGCGCCCTGCCCCAGACCCTGCAGGCCCTGGCCTTCCGCCTGCTGGCCAAGGACGAGGCCATTGAGGTCTACGAGTACCTCGATCAGCCGGTGCAGCAACTGCTGCTGGAGCGGCTGCGCTCCGGTGAGGTGCTGGAGCTGGTGGAGGAGATGTCACCCGATGATCGGGTGCGGCTGTTCGACGAGCTGCCCGCCAAGGTGGTGCGCCGGCTGCTGGTGGAGCTCAGCCCGGCCGAACGGCGGGTGACGGCCCAGCTGCTGGGCTACCAGCCCGAAACCGCCGGCCGTCTGATGACGACCGAATTCATCGATCTCAAGGAGTTCCACAGCGCCGCCCAGGCCCTCGACATTGTTCGCCGCCGCGCCCGCTACACCGAAACCGTCTACAGCCTCTACGTCACCGACGCCTCCCGCCATCTCACAGGGATCCTCTCGCTGCGCGACCTGGTGACGGCCGATCCTGAGGACCGCATCGGCGATGTGATGACGCGGGAGGTGGTGAACGTGACCACCACCGCTGATCAGGAGGAGGTGGCCCGCATCATCCAGCGCTACGACTTTCTGGCCGTGCCGGTGGTGGATCTGGAGCAGCGGCTGGTGGGGATCGTCACCGTCGACGACGTGATCGACGTGATCCAGCAGGAGGCGACCCGCGACCTCTACGCCGCCGGCGCCGTGCAGGCCGGCGATGAGGACGACTACTTCCAGAGCAACCTCTTCACCGTGGCCCGCCGCCGGGTGGTGTGGCTGCTGGTGCTGCTGGTGGCCAACACCGGCACCTCGGCGGTGATCGCCTCCGAGGAAGGGGTGCTCCAGGAGGTGGTGCGGCTGGCGGCCTTCATCCCGCTGCTGATCGGCACCGGCGGCAACGTCGGCGCCCAGAGCTCGACTGTGGTGATCCGTGGCCTCAGCACCCAGCGCATCCAGGCACTGGGGCTGTGGCGCACCGTGGGCCGTGAAGCGCTCTCAGGATTGCTGCTGGGGCTGCTGCTGGTGATCGTGGTGGTGCCCTGGGCCTGGCAGGTGGGTGGCGGGATGCTGGTGGCCACCGCCGCTGGCATCAGCCTGGTCTGCATCACCACCCTGGCGGCCACGGCCGGAGCTTTGCTGCCGCTGCTGTTCGACCGGCTGGGCCTGGATCCAGCCCTGATGTCGGCGCCCTTCATCACCACCGCCACCGACGTGGCCGGGGTGTTCATCTACCTGAAAACGGCGTCGTGGCTGCTGAATCACGTGGGCATGCCGGCCTGAGCTGGGAGGGCTCGGCGGAACTCGTGCCATTCCTGAGAGTCCCTTCACACTTCTTCAGGTTAGGCTTCACACACCGTCAGAAGTTCCCTCGTCGTGGTCGCCGCCCTCTCCAGCCCCCCAGCCGCCCTCCAGTCCGTCCCCGAGGCGAGCCCTCGCCAGGCCCCCATCGCCGTGCGCACCCTGCCGCCGGTGGATGGCGACCTGGTGCGCTCCTACCTGCGAGACATCGGCCGGGTGCCTCTGCTGACGCATGAGCAGGAGATCACCCTGGGCCGCCAGGTGCAGGAGCTGATGCGGCTGGAGGAAGCGGAGCAGGAACTGGAGATGCGTGCGG
>NZ_JAGQBF010000051.1 GCF_024345495.1 Synechococcus sp. RedBA-s
GAAGCGCTGGCGACGCGTCCTCTTTTTGGCGTAGGTCTGCTCGTAGTCCGTGAAGCCCAGCTGGAGAGGGTCGGCCATCCGTTCCAGTCTCAGTCCTAGATCGGGACTGATTTTAGCGGGTTTTTCAGGGGTTCCCTAACATCAAGATCCAGCGGACGGCACTGAGATGCATGAGTAATGCTTTGGTAAATTGCCCGCCGCTGATCTTGAGCGCTAGCCGCTTGTCCCATGAGTTATATTCACTGAATCTCACCAAAAGACAGGGAACTGCATGGCTTCAGACTTAGACTTTGTTGAATATGCCCGCGATCAAATCAACGAAGCGGGGCAAGTCTCTTTCAAAAAAATGTTTGGTGAATATGCGATCTACTATGATGAGAAAGTCATTGCGCTTGTTTGTGACAACCAACTCTTCATAAAGCCAACTGCTCGTGGACGTTCCATGATTGGCAATGTTGTAGAAGCACCGCCGTACCCAGGTGCCAAGCCTCACTTCCTGATAGGAGAACAACTTGATGATCGACAGTGGATGTCGAATCTCATTCAATTGACAGCAAGTGAGGTTCCTGCCCCGAAGCCTAAAAAAGCAAAATCCCAAAAAGCAAAAACATGAAATTTGGCTACACTATTGTATACGTCTCATCGGTTGCGGAAGCACTGACCTTTTACAAGGATGCATTTGACTTTGAAACGCGCTTTTTGCATGAGTCTGGTCAGTATGGTGAGTTGAATACGGGCGAAACGGTGCTTGCTTTTGCTTCACATGATATGGGCGAAATGAATCTCGACGGGCATTATCAAAAATCCGATCTCACTGCTATTCCTTTTGGAGTTGAGCTGGCGTTTGTCACCGATGACGTAGCATCATCCTATGCCAAGGCAGTTGCCGCTGGCGCAATTTCTATCAAGGAGCCTAGCGCAAAACCTTGGGGGCAAGTAGTTGCATATGTTCGTTCTAGAGAAGGGTCACTAATTGAGCTTTGTTCCCCGATCAGCGCCTAACAACGCCCATGCACGCCGAGCGCCGAAAGTTGCTGGGTTATGATGCAAAAGTGATCCGCGGCGGGTGATGGGCAACATTAGAAGGTTGAGTAGGAGCCAGAGGTCAGGAGCAAGCGCAAGTAGCTCGAGAATGAGATCCACAAGCGGCGCCAGCAGCTGAGTCGCTTCTCTGAAATTAACCCTACAACTGCATAGACCCAGGAAAACATAGCTGACCGAGCAACCAACATCCAAAGGGGAAAACCTGACGCGAAAAATATCGGAAATCTACTGAGTACTTCGCATTTCAAAATCAGCTCCCTGTAGATCCCCGCAAATGCCCATAGAAGAACGCAAACCTGGGAGTATTCCTCCTGTTTCCGAGAGCGGCACAGGGTGCCTCAGAAATTTTTCAGGTTCTGGGAAATCCCCTCTTCAGCCTCTGCTGTCCTGGTCGGCCACCAGCAGCAGGCCGCCCATGATCGCCAGGTTCTTGAACAGCTGAATTCGCTCCATCCTGTCCGCCACGTCTCCGTGGAACAGCAGGGTGGTGGGCACCAGGAACAGCAGCAGCAGCACCGCTCCGAGACGGGCCTTCCAGCCGCTGATCACCAGGGCCGAACCCACCGCCATCAGTGCCATGGCCGCCACCAGCACCACGGGCGCCAGCGGCAGTCCATTGGCGGCGATGGCGCCGGCCACCCCGGCAAAGCCCGTCAGCTTGCCGATCACGGCACGGATGAACACCAGGCACAGCAACACCCAGGCGATGCGGTTGAGCAAAGAGGGCTGGTGGCTCTGCTGGTTCATGGGGCGGCTTGCTGGAAGTCATGACGCCACACGTTCGTGGCTATGCAAACGGAGAAGAGGACTAGCGCTCTTCTGCTGCATGGTTCGCCAGGAAGGAGTTGACCATGGACTCCATGCCTTTCTGCGTGCGGCCATGGGGCCGCAGGCCCTGCTCGGCCCAGACGCGATCGAGCTCTTGGCGAAGGCGCTCCGGAATCCAGCAGGACAGCATGACCTTGCCTTCCCGGCTGGAGGTGCAGTGGCGCTCAGGCGTGGACATGGGTGCCAGATGTGCACTTGTACACATTTTGCCGGAGAAGGGGGCTGCGGCGGCGACATAGCCAGCGCCAATGGGGCAGAATGAGAATCGTTCTCGCCGGTGGTGGGCCATGGACCAACAGGCCTTCCAGGTCCCCGTCACGCTGTTGACCGGCTTCCTTGGCGCAGGCAAGACCACCCTGCTCAACCACATCCTCAGCAACCAGCAGGGACTGCGCACCGCGGTGCTGGTGAACGAGTTCGGCGAGATCGGCATCGACAACGAACTGGTGGTGGCCACCAGCGACGCCATGGTGGAGCTGAGCAACGGCTGCATCTGCTGCTCGATCAATGGGGAGCTACAGGAGGCGGTGCATCGGGTGCTGGAGCGCCCTGATCCGATCGACTTCATCGTGGTGGAAACCACTGGCCTGGCCGATCCCCTGCCCGTGGCCATGACCTTCATGGCCGGCGACTTCCGTGACCTGCTGCGGCTCGATTCGATCATCACCTTGATCGATGCCGAACACTTCAACGCCACCGCTCTGGACAGCCCGATCGCCCGGGCCCAGGTGGTGTACGGCGACATCCTGCTGCTCAACAAGTGCGATCTGGTGGCCGAGGAGCGGCTGGCCGCGGTGGAGACCAGCCTGCGGGAGATCAAGACCGACGCACGCATCCTGCGCGCCAGCCATGGTGAGGTCCCCCTCGCCATGCTGCTGAGCGTGGGGCTGTTCGAAACCGATCGCCTGGCGGCGCTGCAGGCCGCCGAGGACGCCCGCGAGGACGACCACGAGCATCACCACGCTCCTGACCATCCCCATCACGAGCCTCACCATCACCACGCCCATACGCCGGAGTTGGAGGGTTTCAGCTCCGTGTCCCTGGCGGTGGACGCGCCGTTTGATCTGCGCCGCTTCCAGCACTTCCTCGACAACCAGCTCCCCGACACGGTGTTCCGGGCCAAAGGGGTGCTCTGGTTCCGCGAAAGCGAACGCCGCCATCTGTTTCACCTCTGCGGCAAGCGCTTCACCATCGATGATTCCGATTGGCCAGTCGGCACGCCGCGCCACACCAAGGTGGTGGCGATCGGCAAAGGCCTCGATCAGCCCACCCTCAAGGCGCAGCTTGAGGCCTGCGTGGAGGCGCCATGAACCGGATCCTGCTCATCTCCGGCCCACCGGGTTGTGGCAAGACCAGCTGGATCCTGAGCCAGCTGCAAGCCCACAAGGGCCCCTGCGGTTATCTGCGTCTGGCGGGCTTCCCGGCTGAGGGCTGCCCGCAGGCCCTCGATGGCGGCATCGATCAGGCCGTGCTGGCGGATCACTGCCCGGGTCTGCGCGATCTCGCCGATCCGGCCCAGGCCCTGGCGCACCCTGGCGGCGATCTGCTGGCCCTGATTGAGCTGCCCCAGTTCCAGCCGCCTGCCGATGCCGACAGCTCCGGAATAGACCCACGGCTGCTCCCCCAGCTGGAAGCCCTGCAACTCCTGCCGCAGCGCCATCTGAGCTTCGGCCGTGACGCGGAACTTCCCCCGCAGGACACCTTGCAGTTCAACGCCCTCGAAAACTGGGCCCTGGACCTGACCCGAAGCGTCTGGGATCCCCCCAGCCTCAACAGCTTCTGGTTTGAGCTGGTGAATGGGGCCTACGGCGAGGTGTATCGCGCCAAGGCGCTGATGAACCTGCCCGATGGCCGCAGCTTCTTCTTCAACTGGATCGTCAGCCAGGAGGGGACCCAGTTCCTGCCGCTGGAGCGTGTCGCTCCGCCCGAGGGCCGCCCGCAACGCCTGTCGCGGCTGGTGGTGCAGGGCAAACACCTGGATGCGGCTGGCATCGAGGCCACAATCGCCGACTGCCTGCTCAGCGATGCGGTGCTGGAGCTGCAGCAGGCCCCACAACGCCCCTCCGGCGCTCCGCTCCTCGCCACCCGCTGACTGTCGCCATCTCCAACCACCGCCCCATGGCCCACGCCGTTATCTCCTGCCTGCACGCCAACCTCGCCGCCACCGAAGCGGTGCTCTGCGACATCGATCAGCTCGGCATCGACACGATCACCTGTCTCGGCGATCTGGTGGGCTACGGCCCCCAGCCCAATGAGGTGGTGGAGTTGATCCGCGCGCGTCAAATCCCCAGCTGCCAGGGCTGTTGGGATGAAGACATCATCGAAGGCCTCAATTCCTGCGAATGCAGCTACCCCTCGCAGCTGGCTGAGCGGCGCGGGCAACGGGCCCATCACTGGACAGCGGCCCAGCTCAGCGAGGAGAACAAGGCCTTCCTCGCCAGCCTGCCGTTGTCGTTGCGGCGCGATCGCTTGCTGTTCGTGCACGGCAGCCCCAACAGCCAGCACGAATACCTCCTGCCCGACATGAATGCCTTCGCTGCCCTTGAGCGGGTGGAGGCGGCGCAGGCCGACACGCTCTTCTGCGGTCACACCCATCGCCCCTATGTGCGTGAACTGCGCGAGGGGGTGATCAAGATGCGATTGCGCCGAGCCGTTGCGAACCCTGGGCCCGACATCGAACGCGAGGTGGATCTCCCCGTTCGTCGCATCGTCAACGCCGGCTCGGTGGGGGAACCGCGGCACGGCGGCACCAGCGCCACCTACGTGATCCACCACGAACAGGACGACAGCGTGGAGATCCGCGAGGTTCCCTACGACGTGGAACGCACCTGCCAGGCGATCGTGGCCGCTGGGCTGCCGCCGCTGTTCGCCTGGCGGCTCCGCCACGGATTCGAGTACGCCGAGCGGGCCGACGACGCCAGCCACGTGTGTGAGCGCTGATGGCGATGTGGGCACTGCTGAGCGGCTTGCGCGGTGATCTGACGGTCTATGCGGCGGTGCAGGCCGAGCTGCGCCGCCAGCGGGTCGACACGTTGTTTGTGCTCGGCGATCTGATCGGCCCTGAGCGCGAGGCGAACGCCCTGCTGGAGCGTCTGCAGCAGCCGCGCCGGGGAGACCTGCAACCGCACTGCATCTACGGCTGGTGGGAAGAGCAGCTGCTGGCCGAGCGGGGCTTTCGCGGTGAGCGCCGGGCCGACGCCCTGCGCCAGAGCGGCGGGGAGGCGGCAGTGGCAGCCCTGCTCCAGGCGGTGGATCCCGGCCACATGGCCTGGCTGGCGTCGTTGCAGTTCGGCTTCGTGGAGCTCGATTGCGCCCTGCTGCATGGCAGTTCGACCGATGTGGGCGACAGCCTCACCGCCGACACAGCCCCATTGCAGCTGCTGGATCGTCTCACCCGCATGGAGGCGAATCGCCTGTTCACGGCCCGCAGCGGCGAGCAGTTCTGCGTGGAGTTGTGCGGCGGCGGCATCGAATCACGCCTGCGTGATCTCGAAGGAGAACGGCAGCAGCACCAGAGCGTGCCCAGCCGCAAGGTGATTGGGGTGGGCAGCGGGCTGCACTACACCCTCTACGACCCGGGCAGCGACCATATCGCGTTCCGACGGGCCGGCGGTCCGATCCACGCCACTGGCAGGGGGTTCGTATGAACACGGGCTTCGGAGGTGTCGCGGAAACGCTGTCTCTGGATTTAGGTGGTCGCCGGCTTCAGGTGGTGCTGGAGCGACGGGGCCCGGCGACGGCCCCCACCTGGCTGCTGTTGCCAGCCCTGAGCACCGTGTCGAGCCGCAGCGAGTGGCAACCGCTGGCGGCGGCGGTGGCGGATCGCTGCCAGCTGGTGAGCTTCGACTGGCCGGGCTTCGGTGACAGTGACCGCCCGTGCGTTGACTACGACGCGGACCTGTTGCGCTCGGCTCTGCGCTCCATCCTCAGCTACCTGTACGCCCAGAACCGCACACGCCTCACCGTGGTGGCCGCTGGGCACAGTGCCTCCATCGCCCTGGCCCTTGCCACCGAATGGTCAGGGCAGTGGCAGCGGCTGGTGGTCGTGGCGCCCACCTGGCGGGGCCCCCTGCCCACCATGACGGGCTGGTCACCGCAGCGCTTCGGCTGGTTGCGGCAGCTGGTGGGCGCGCCGCTGATCGGCCCGGCGCTCTACCGGCTCAACACCAGCCGGGCGGTGCTGGGGCTGATGCTGCGGCGCCACGTCTGGGTCGAGCGGTCGCTGTTGACGCCGGAGCGCCTTCTGGAGCAACAGCAGCTGGCCCGCCGCCGCGGCGCCCGCTTCGCCAGTGCGGCCTTCGTGAGCGGCGGGCTCGATCCCGCCGAAGACAGGACCTGGTGGCTGGAGCAAGCGCAACGGCTGCAGTGCCCGTTGCACGTGGTGCTGGCAGGGGAAGCGCCACCACGCTCCGGTGAGGAGATGGGGCGGCTGGCACAGAGCGCTGATCGCGTCACGCTCATTCCCGGCCGGCTGGGTCTGCACCAGGAGTTCGGGGCCCTGCTGGCACAGCAATTGCTGGAGACCAGCAACGGACTTGGCTGACCAGCAGGGCCAGCATGAAACCGGCGAACTGCACAATCACCACGCAGGGCCCCGAAGGCAGGTTGGTGAGCCCCGAGACCAGCAGTCCCAGCAGGGCACATCCCCCGCCCAGGGTGCCTGAAATCAGCATGTAGACCGGGAAGCGGCGGCTCAGCAGCCGGCCGGCACAAGCCGGAATCACCACAAAGGCGCTGATCAGGAGCACCCCCACCGCCTTGATCGAGACGGCCACCACCACCGCCAGCAAGATGATGAAGGCCAGGCGATGCCAGTTGGCGCGGACGCCGAACGCCCCGGCCAGGTCGTCGTTGAGCGTGAGCAGCACTTGGGCCCGCAGGCTCAGGGCCAGATAAACCAGTGCTCCCAGGAGCAGGATGGCGATCACCGCCAGGTCCGGCCAAGCGATGCCGAGGATGTCGCCGAACAGCAGCTGATGGATGCCGCCCCGGTAGGTCTCCATCAAGCTGAGAGCCACCACAGCAAACGCCAGGGAGGTGGAGTACACGATGTTGAGCAGGGCATCGGCCGGTAGGCGGCTGCGTTGCACCAGCTGGTTGATCAGCAACGCAAAGATCACCGCAAACGGGATCAGCACCAGGGTGGGGTTGATCCCCAGCAGCAGGCCCAGGGTGATGCCCAACAGGGCGGAGTGCCCCAGGGCATCACTGAAAAAGGAGAGCTGACGCAGCACCGCAAAGCTGCCCAACAGCCCTCCAAGGCTGCCGGTCAGCAGCCCGCCGATCAAGGCGCGCTGCATGAACGGTTGGTCCAGAAGCATGGCCAGAGCTGCGCCATCAACCATGACGCCCACCAGGGCTGTGTTGGTGGCGGTAGGGCACCACATTGGCCCCGTAGAGCTCAGCCAGACGCGCCGGGCTGAGGGCGTGATCGGGTGCCCCGCTGCAGCGCAGGCGGCGGTTCAGGCAGAGCACCTGATCACAGCTGCGCCGCACCATCTCCAGATCGTGCGACACCTGCAGCACGGTCCAGCCCTCCTGACGGCGGAGCTCCAGCAACAACTGGTGAAACTGCTCGCTGGACGGGGCATCGAGGCCAGCCTGGGCCTCATCGAGCACCAGCAACTGCCGGGGCCGCACCACGCAGAATGCCAGCAGCACCCGCTTGAGCTGTCCGCCGGAGAGCTCGCTCAGCAGCCGTTCGCCCAGATCGCGGCAACCGGTGCGCTCCAGGGCGCGCTGCACCGCCCCATGGCGGCGTTGGCCGCCGGCCCAGGGAAGGCGCGGGCCTGGTGGATCGAATCCGAAGCCCACGAATTCCGCCACGCTGAGGGGAAAACGGCCCTGCAGGGACAGGGTCTGGGGCAGGTAGGCGATCTGGACGCGAACCGAACGGGGCAGCTGACCTGCAGGCCCGAGGGCGTGGCCCATGAGGAGCACCGTGCCCGCTTGCCGCGGCAGCAAACCGAGAAGTGCTGCCACCAGGGTGCTCTTCCCCGCTCCATTGGGCCCCACCAGGGCCGTGTCTGTTTCCCTTGCCAGCTGAAAGCTCACCGCATCCACGGCCAGCAGCCCATCGCGCTGCACGGTCAATCCCTGCACCGCCAGCACCGGAGTGGCCGTGGAGCTGCTCATTCGCCGAAGGCCTGGCGCAGGTCCGCCACATTGCGGCGCATCACGCTGAGGTAGGTGCCCGGATCGCGGGAGGCCTCCTCGCTGGCGGTCTCCATCGGGTCGAACACGCTGATCTTTACGCCCAGATCCTTGGCCAAGGCATTGAAGGAGCGGTTCCCCTCCTGGGGTTCCGTGAGCAGCGCCCGCAGCTGGGTGCGCTCCACGCTCTCGCTCACCCGCTGCAGATCGGCGGGGGAGGGATTGATCTCGGGCACGTCCACCAAGAACTCCGCTTTGAGGCCGAAGCGCTCAGCGAAGTAGGGAGCGAAGTCGTGGAAGGCCACGAATGTCTTGCCCTGGAAAGGCTTGAGTTGGCCTGCAATCTCGGTGTTGAGAGCCCTGAGCTGGGTGCTGTAGGCCGCCGCATTGCGGCGATAGCCCTCGGCACAGCTGGGATCGGCCTTCACCAGACCGTCGCGGATGTTCTCCACCTGCTGCACCGCACGTAGCGGATCCAGCCAGATGTGGGGATTCACCTCGCCGTGGGCGTGGCCCTGCTCCTGGCCGTGCTCAGGCTCAGCGTGACCTGGCTCCTCTGGTGAGTCGATCGTGGCAACACCGCGGCTGGAGTCGATCACCACCAGCTGGCTATTGCCGGACGAGCTCACAAGCTTGTCGAGGAAGGCCTCCATCCCCAGCCCGTTCTTCACAAGCACCCGGGCTTCCCTCAGGGCGGCCAGATCACCCGGCTTGGACTGGAAGTCGTGGGGGCCGCTGTTGGGCGGAATCAAGGCGGTGACTTCAGCGCAATCCCCGGCCACCGCCCTGGTGAACAGGGTGATCGGCAGGAAGGTGGTCATCACCTTGAAGCCCTTGCCACCGGAGCTGGAGTCATTGGCCTGCCGCGGGGCTCCGCAGGCCACCAGGACGAGAGCCAGTGCCAAAAGCCCCGTGCGTTGCAGACAGGCGAACAGAAGGCTCATCAGGATTCAGACAACACGAGTGGATGGCCCATTGGGAAAAGCCAGGGCAGCGACCATCACGGCAGAGTGCACTGCAATGAGAATCATTCTCATAGTAATGGAGCGTGTTTCGCCGTTTTCAGCAAGTCACGCCAGGAGAAGCCGCGGGCAGCAAGGCCTTGCTGCAGCGCGTCCAGCAGCGCCAGGGCGTGGTCAAGATCCTCACCGTCCACGCCCTGATGCCAGTCCCCGGTCAGCTGTTGGCAGGCCGCATCAAGCCCAGCAGCAGCGGTGATGGCGCCGTCGCTGGTGCGCCCATCTGGCCGAATTCGGGCTCGTGCGCTGAGTGCATCCACCGGCGGAGGCAGGGCCTGGGGGCCTCCGCCGGTGGGCGTGTCACCGTCTTCATAAAAACAGCTGCGGGCGCCGGTGTGGCAAGCCACATCCCCCACCTGCTGCACGCTCAGCAGCAGCACGTCTGCATCGCAGTCGTAGCGAAACCCCCGCAGCAGCTGGATGTGTCCGCTGGTGGCTCCCTTGTGCCAGAGCTGCTGGCGCGAGCGGCTCCAGTAGTGCACCTGCCCGGTCTCAAACGTGGCCAGCAGCGATGGGCGGGTCATCCAGGCCAACATCAACACAGCACCGTCGAGCCAGTCCTGCGTGATGGCAGGGATCAGCCCATCAGCGTTGAAGCGCAGTTGATCAATACAACCACGTGGCCATGGGGTCGCACTGCTCATGGGCGCTTGTCCTCCGGCGAGTTGAGGGGCCACATCACCCAGGCCCCTTCCTCACCGCCCGCCGCCAGGGCCTGACAGTCGTGACGCCAGGCCAAGCTAGTGAAGGGCTGCCCATCCAACTTCAGCACCTGGAGCAGCGATCCCGATTCACTCCACAGCGCCGCTGTGCCATCGCGCGACGCCGTGACAATTCCAGCCTGCACAGGGCCACAGGCCAATGCCGTGATCCGATCAAGATGCCAGGGCAGCAACACGGCATCCCAGGCCTCGAGGTCATCCCCCTGACCCGACCACAACACTGCGGCCTCCGCCGCTGCCACCAGCAGCCCCCGCTGCCCGCTGGGCAAAGAGGCCAATGCAAGGGCGTGAATCTTGCCTGGCAAGTCACCGACACCGAGCATGGGTTGCCGCAGATCCCGCCACAGCACCAGGCGCCTGTCTATCAAGCCCGCCGCGAGCCAAGGGGGATCGCCTCCCCACGCCAGCTGCAACACGGCCGAGCCCGTGTCCAGCTGCAGGGGCTCAGCCCTATGGGGTGGGACCAGCGGCAGGCTCCAGATGCACACCCCCTGGCCCGTGCCCGCCGCCAGCTGATCACCGGATGGACTCCAGCTCAGGGCCATCACGGCGGCTCCCGGGGTGCGCAACGGCAGCAACCAGATCTGATCGCGGCCGTGCCAGATCCAGATCTCAGATCCTCGTGCCACCGCTAACAGCACACCATCCGGTTGCCAGGCCAGTTGATCGATCCAGCCTTCGAGCGCCGGCACCAGCAGTTGCTCTGGCACGTCGTCTGCAAGGCACCAGAGGGAGAGCACACCAGCCTCCCCGGCAGCTGCCAGCCAGCGGCCGCAGCTGGAGAACCCCAGGGCATCAAAGCCCTGGCCGCCAGAAGCGTTGGCTTGCTGGAGGGGCCAATCCACGCCGGCTTCAAAATCCACCAGGATCAGTTCACCAGCGGCGCTGGCGATCGCCAGCTGGGGTGCCTGCGGGGCCCAGGCCAATCCTGTGATGCAGCCATGTACCCGGCCGCGCAGCTGCTGCGTCAGCGGGCCACCGGTTGGGGGCAGCACGGGGTGGGAGATTTCAACCATCAGCGCTGCTGCGCTCCAGCAACTGATTGAGCTGCAGCCGGCGCTCGCAGCTGGGATCTGGGGCCAGCTCACCCACCAGCTCCCGCGCCAGCCGCTCAACAGCCTCGGGCCAAGCAACCTCGCCCGTGCGCTCCAGCAGCAGCTCCACCGAGAGCAGCCAGGCCTGCAACGCCCTCAGCTCGTTGAGCACCTGCCGCCGCACCACCAGGCGTCGCTGCAGGGCTGGTGGCTCGCTCGCCAAGGCCTGCACGACGGCCGTGGTGAGGTTCTGCATGGCCTGCACGCAGACCCAGAGCTGCCACTGCTGGCCCTGCAGGTTGCCGTGCCTGGGTAGCAACGCATCATGCAGACGCTCGAAACGGGCCTGTTCTTCGGCTGAGGGGTGCTGATCCCAGGGCTCCTGCCCTGACCATTCCTGGGCGTCTGAGGTCATCGGAGGAAGCGAGAACCCCTGAGCTGCGAAGCCTGGGGATGAGACCAGCAGCACCGGCCGCGCATCAGGGAACGAGAATCGTTCTCATAAAGTACGACGCTGATGCTGCCCGGCCTGGTGATGCGACATACCGCCCTTTTCCGCCAACCCCAGGCAGCAACCTCAGACACGGCGTCCGTTCTCACCGTGGCGCTGCAGGCCTCAGATCTCAGTGGCAGGCACCGAAGCGAACGCCAACTCCTGTCGGTGGCCATGGGGCAGGGCAGTCTTCCCGCCTGGCTGGAAGCGGAGGTGGCGTTACTCCCAGCTGGCAGCGTGCGGTGCTGGCGCGTGGGGCCTCGCCAGCGGCCGCCCTCGTTGCTGAACCATCCCCTTCTGCCATGCAACGGATTGATCTGGCTGGAGCTGGAACTGCTCGAATCGCGTCACTCGATCCTGAAAAGGGATGGGCCGAGCGGCTGTGCCCTGATCAGTCAGGGCGAAGTTCAGGAGCTGTTTGAGCGCTGGAACTGGGCGCTGCAGAGTCGGGATCCGGAGCAGGTGGCACGGTTGTACAGCCGCGATGCGGTGCTGTTACCCACGCTCTCCGATCAGCCCCGCACAGACCACGACAGCATCGTGGATTACTTCAGGGCACCTCGAAATATTGCCATTTCTGAGTCAACATTGAGAAGCCACAAGCTCATCCTCTGCACATGCAGATCCGCCAGATGACTGGCATCCATGACTTCAAGGCGAGACGATTGTCCCGCTACCAAATGATCAAGC
>NZ_JAGQBF010000052.1 GCF_024345495.1 Synechococcus sp. RedBA-s
GGTTCAGGAAAGATGTCACCCCTTTGATCCTTCCATCCGGGGGCTTGAGGACATGACCAATGCGCGGATACAGCGAGGCCGTCAAGGCTGATGTGAGGAGGCGGATGAGCCCGCCGCACAGGCAGAGCGTGGCCCGGATTTCTGAGGAGCTGGGCATCCACGTGATCACCCTCTACAAATGGAGGAAGACCTGGCGGTTGCAGGGAGAAGTGGTGCCGGCATCCGAGAAGGAACCAGAAGGCTGGAGTGCTGCCGACAAGTTCACGGTGGTGCTGGAGACCGCAGGCCTGAACGCCACCGAACTCAGCGCCTACTGCCGCGAGCGGGGCCTCTTCCCTGAGCAGGTGAGCCGCTGGCGGCAGGCCGCCACCGATGCCAACGCCAAGCCGGTGCTGACGATGGCCGAGCAGAAGGAGCTCGAGAAGCTCCGCGCTCTCGCCGAGGATCCCCGCTACGCCCAGAGGGCGTGGGAGCTGCAGCAGGCACGCGCCAGGGAGGATGCAGTGGCAAGCACCACCCTCCCCGGCGATCGAGGCCTAGCTGGCAGCGGCGGTGTGAGCGGTTTTGGCGGTCGCGACGCCCGCCAGGACCAATAGGGTGCCTCCAGCGAGGGTGTACGGATGGCTGAATCAGCACGGGACGAGGGCCAGGCTGTACCGGCGGGCTGGAGCCAACTCACGGCGATCAACACCGCCAAAATGCTCACGATCGTGCTGCTGCTGGTGCTGGCGGCCGTGGTCGGGGTGCAGGACATGCGCCAGGTGGTCTATCTCAGCCTGCACATCAGCTACTGCCTCTGGTGGCTGCTGGAGCAGTGGCTGTTTCCCGAGCGGGCTCGCCAGCTGTTCAGCGAGCGTGTGGGGGTGGTGGGGTTTGGC
This sequence comes from Synechococcus sp. RedBA-s, assembly GCF_024345495.1. GTDB lineage: Bacteria > Cyanobacteriota > Cyanobacteriia > PCC-6307 > Cyanobiaceae > Regnicoccus_A. The sequence continues at coordinate 879 of NZ_JAGQBF010000052.1, forward strand.
TTTGCCCTGCTGTTCATCGGGGTGCTCTACAGCCTGCCGGGGTTGCTGGCTTTTCTCAATCCCGTACCGATCTCCCAGGTCGCCGTGGCCGTGGCGCTGGGGCTGTTCAGCTTCGGCAGCCTGATCAACGCCAGCGCCGATACACAGAAAACCACCGCCAAGGCGATGGGTGCTGGCCTGGTGAGCGACGGCATCTGGCGGCGCGTGCGCCATGTGAACTACCTCGGCGATCTGCTGCGCTACCTCAGCTTTGCGGTGGTGGCCGGCAACGGTTGGGCCTACCTGGTGCCGGGGCTGGTGCTGCTGATCTATCTGCAGCGCATTGGCCAAAAGGAAGTGCAGATGGCGGCGAAGTACCCCGAGTTCAGCGCCTGGCAGCAGCGCAGCGTCCGGCTACTGCCAGGCCTCTGGTGAGGCCCACGCAGCCGTACTCAGCCGTTACTTTGGGATTCCACGACAAATCAGCAAGGAGCAGCGAAGCGTTGTCGAGATTCGCTTCTTCACGGGAACTGATGAATCAAGAAATAACTGTGAAAAGCAAATCGCTTCTCACAGTTAAGGTGCAGCGCTGCAGCAAGTGATGCCATCGAATTCCTGGGCCTCAATGCTATTCGCCGGCGCTGATCTCGGCGGCATGGCCCACCACCGTCACCAGGTCGCGGTGACCGCACGCCTTGATGCGCAGCATGCAGAAGCCGTTCTCGGCGTTGTGGAAGATGACGCGCTCAATCGAGCCCGTCAGCACTTCGGTGCTCTGCACCTCGGTGGGCTGCGGGCTGGCCTGGGCAGGATCGGTGGAAGTCGGGCGTGGCAGGGCAAGAGTGGCCTGTGGGCTCACTTTTGCAGGGTTCAGCCCTGCGGGTGGCGAAGGGTGCGCCAGTGACCGCTCTCGGTGCTCACCTCCACTCCGAGTCCGATGGGGTTGTTGGCTCCGCTGCCGTCAGCAAGCCCGCCGATGGTGTTGCACCACTGGCTGGCGAAATCCCAGGCCTCCTCCAACGATTCGAAGTCCTGATCGAGCTCAAGGTGGGGTTGGCCGTGGTGATCCACCAGGCGATAACGCCGTGGCTGGTGGCTGCTGCTCATCGGCAAGGATGTGGCCATCGGTTCTGTGCTCAGCTTGGTGGGGGGTGGATCGGCTTGGGTGGTGTGGTGGTGATCACCACTGGGGGCTGCAGAGACTCCAGCCAGCCTTGCGTTTCTCAGACCAGAGCTTGAGAGCCTCGGCCCGGCTCAGCTCCCGGCGTGATTTCAGCAACGGGATCTCCTGGTCGGGGAGCAACTCGCCGGTGGTGATCTCCAATCGCTGGTAGGTGCGTTCCCAGCGGGTAGGGCGAAAGCGCAGCACCTGGCGGCCATGGATCAGCCAGCCCTCTTTGGGGGAGAGCGGAGGCCGCCGGTTGGCAGCAGCTGTCAGGCCCCTTCCGGTGCCCAGCCCTGCTGGCGCATCATGTCATCGGTCCAACCCTGGCAGCGGCGGGTGAGGTGCTCCCCATGGGCCAGCAGCCCCTGGTGCAGTTGGCAGGTGAGCAGGGGGATGCAGCTCATGCCGGTGTGGTGGCGAAACCAATGGCAAGTGAGGCAAACCTTGCGGCTGCGGGTGGAGCTCAGCACGTCCTGATCGAGGTACGGCCAGTCCTCCACGGAGCCGGAACGACAAGGCACAAGGCTGGAGAGAGGGATCGGCACCATGACAACACACGCAGGCGAACATCTGTACTAGCGCTTGTTGGTTCGGTTGTCGCCCCTGCTGCCCCTCAGGCCGCCAGGGATGCGTCGGCCTCGCAGCCGCTCTCCAGCTCTTCCCACACCCGCCGGTAGGCCGCGGTCTGCACTGCGCTCCATGGCTGGGAGGCCGGGTGCCGTGCGGCCACCCGCCGGGCCAGGTCCTGCCTATTAGTAGGCGTGGTTCTCAGGCCCAGGGCGGCCAAGGCCTCAGGGAAATCCGTTGACGGTCCCATGGCTGTCATCAATCGACCGGTGATACCTGGATGTTCGCGACTGCTGCCACCTCTGCAAGAGGCGTTGCCGTTGGCGGTGGGGATGTTCATGGAAGGCGTGCCCCACTGCCAGGTGGGTCAACGATCAGCGGCACTCCTTCTCCTGACGGGACACTTCGGAGGACAAGGGGCCGCAGTTGACCCAGCGCACCATCCCCACCTCCACGTCGGTGAACAGCACAAGACCGCCGAGGAAGAGAAGCGCGACCGCCGTGCCTGAGAGGAGGTTGCCAACTGTCATGGGACCAGTGTTCAGGTCGAACCATTGTGCTGCTGCAGCGCTCCATCACCCAAGCTCTCCCTGCTGAGGCAGCAGGAGAGCGCCTTTCCCATGCCATGGGGCCAGGACGATGACTCACGACACAGTTGGGTGTATTTAGCTACAGACAAATCAGAGCCATCCCTCTGTCGATGAGGCTTATGGTTAAGTTGCGGGTCACTTTTCCCGTTTCTCCCAGTCCCGCCCAATGTCCAAAGCCCCCACCAGCCCTGCCCGCGAACAAGCCCTTCGGGACTCTCTGCTCGTCCGTTTTGCCTCCGCTGCCGCAGCTGGCAACATCGACATGAAAGAGGCCCTCAACCGCGAAGCCACCTACTTGGGCATTCAGCTCAACAAGATCGACGGCTCAACGCCTGGCATCCACTGAAGCCGTAGAAGGCAACCACAGGCCTCAGCAAAGCTGCACTTAACTTTGCACTTCACGAATTCCAGTAATCCTCAAGGCTGTTGTGCAGCAATGAATCTGAGGGATTTGAGTCATCCCTTGAATACCTCCAGCGCCAAGAGCACGTCAGCCCCCTGGAGTCAGCCGCAACGGCACCACTCTCATGTGGCAGGCCCCTCCACCAGCCCCTGAACCATCACATAGGCATCCATGTAGCCCAGTTGCTTGTGGCGAAAGGCCCCGGGCAATGTGCCGACGATGCCGAATCCGTTGCGCTCCCAGCAGCGGATTCCGGGTGTACTGATGAGAGGGGTGACATCTTTCCTGAACCCGGGGGCACCAGCGGGCAGCTGCTCGATTGGGCCCGGGGCCTTTACCTGGATGTGGAGGTTGCCGGAGCCAGTGAGCCCTGCCTCCACTTGATCCCTGACTACGACACGCAAGAGGAGGCCGAAGAAATCCTCGAGGAGGTCTACGAGGCGATCTTTGAGGCCGAGCTCGACTACTGGCATCGCGACAGCGGCACCTGACCGGCGGAGCGCACCTACCCGATGTTCCGCAAGTGGTTCGAGGTGTGCTTCTACCCCCTGATCCAGGACCTGGTGGGAGAGGAACTCAGCGCCATCGAGCTGGATGAAGAGTTCATCGGTGAGCTGCGCATAGCGCTGGAGGGACTGGAGCAGCACTCCTGTCGCCTATTGCTCCACCTCATGCTTGAGAAGCTCGAGCAATCGCTCCACCCGGCCTGACGCCACTTGACTCAGACGTTCGTAGGCCGCTCGCTCCTGCTCCTCGATCTGGACCTGGCTGAGCAGTGAGCGATGGGCTTTCAGATCAGGCCATTGCGCCAGGACAGCTTCAATGCCGCGGGCCTTGTGGACCTTGCGCACCGAGGCGGTGTTGAGCGGCAGGGAGAAGGTGAATCGCATGAGGTGGTCACTGAAGAACCAAGGGGAAAGCGTTGGCTGGGTCCGTTCCATGCACGGACACCATGGCAGCTGGATCACTGGCGGTGAGCATCCTGAACAACCGCCAGCACAGGCGCCCTAGGAGTTTGTTGCCAATAAATCAGCGAGCCACTGGCCATGGCGAATCCTGCGCTTAGTGAACGACTGCATCGGTGTTGTGGCTCTGGTGTTCTGCTGATCGTGCCCATCGATGGGTCTCAGTCAACCCCTCATCGCCTCGAAGCTCCTGGCTCAGGTGTTCAGCAGCGCTGAGCCATCCAGCCGGCGGATCACCACCACGCCGGGCCGGGGTGGGCGGCCGGGGGCCCCGCTGGGCCAGTTCGAGCCGAGCGACACCTGGCGCAGCTGGGAGAAGCGGCCGCCAGCGCGATCCACGAGATTGAAGGCCTGGAACTCCTCCATGCCGGCCTGGTGAGTGCCGTTGGCTTCCCCCGGGTGCTGGACGGCGAGCAGCAGGCTGCGCTCGGCCGGATCGAGGGCGAGGCCGCACAGTTCGCATTCGTTCGGCCCGATGGCGAAGCAGAGGGCTTCACCTTCGGCGACGCCCTGACGGGGGAGCAGCCAGCAGCCGTTGTTGCCGAACAGATCGGTGGCTGACGAACTACTACTGCGGTCGGTCACCATCCAGAGGTTGCCGGCCCGATCGAGGGCGAGGTTGTCGGGATTGGTGAAGCCCAGGCCGCCGGCCCAGGGTTCGCCACCGGTGGCCACCATCCGCCAGCGGAACCGCCCTTCACCGACTGGCCCCGTTTCACTCAGCCGCATCACGAAGCCGTGGGGCCAGCTCGCCTCGCCACCGGGTCCCTGGAACATCGCCGGGTCGGCGCCGCCTTCTTCGTCGGGGCTGCCGGAGGTGAAAGCGATCAACAGGTCGCCCGTGAGCGGATCGAGATCAGTGTCCTCTGGCCTGGCCGTGGGTGTAGCGCCCACTGCATTGGCGGCCAGGTGGGCGTCGATCAGGATGGCACCGAGTTGCTCCTCGCCGCCGCCGGGATACAGGGCGGCCAGGCTGGGGAAGCGCTTTGAGTAGGCCACCACCTCGGCGTCGGCCATGAAGGTGACACCGCCGGCCTGGAGCCGGTCGGGGTTGGGCAGCATCACGGGGACCGACAGGCCGGCGACTCCGAAACCCGAGGGCAGGAAGGGATCGAGCGGCGTGGAGGGCAGCAGCGGAATCCAGCGGCCGCTCCCATCGGCCGAGAAACGGGCCACCTCCAGCCGCCCCTGGCCGAACAGGGCGGAATTGCGCCTGTCGCGCGGATCCTTCACCAGCCCAGCACTCACGAAGCGGTAGAGGTGGCCGCCGCGGCGATCGCAGCCTGAGTACACCACCAGCGGCTGGTCCGCCACGGCCCGCACGGCCACCGCTTCGTGACGGAAACGGCCGAGGGCGGTGTGTTTGGTGCCGGGGTCGGCGCGATCGGACGGATCGATCTCCACCATCCAGCCGTACTTGTTGCCGGCCAGCCCATAGACGTTGCCCAGGCCTTCCAGGTCGCCCTGCCGGCAGACCAGGGGCCGCTCGCGGGGGTGCTGGGAACTGCCATCGGCATACACCGGCTCACAGACGTAACTCTGGAAGTTCTCCTCGGCGCTCAGCACCGTGCCCCAGGGGGTGGTACCGCCTGCACAGTTGGCGAAAGTGCCGATCACCCGGTCCGCGAGGCCGTCGTCGTAGCCGAGCCGCTGACGGCGGCGGAAGACGGCGGCGGCGGGTCCGCTCACCTTGAGGCGCTGCTCCGGCCGGCTCAGGCCGCTCAGGCCGGTGATCCGACGATCGAGTGGGCCGGGGGAGCGCACCCAGCCGCCACCTGGAGCCGCCGTCAGGCTGGCCACGCCGATGCCGAGGTCGGTCATCGCCTGGTCCACCACGCCGCGCAGCAGAGGCCAGAGGGGGTCCGCCGCCGCCAGGGCCGTGCAGTCGATCCGCCAACCCAGGGGCTGGAGGGCGTCGACCAGCTCGGAAAAGGGCAGGGGCTGGCCCACCACCTCGGCGAACCCCTCCAGCCAGGGGCGTTCGCTGATGTACTCGAAGTTGATGGTGAGCAAGGCCTGGCCTGGCCCCCGGGGGGTGAGGGCCAGGAAGTCGTTGTTGTAGCCCACCCGGCTGTCGCCGAGGGGATCCCCCCAGGCCAGCAGCAGGTCAGAGCGGAAGCCCTCCGGCACCACCAGCCGGTCCTCCAGGACGTAGCGGCCGTAGCGACGCCGTTGCTGTTCGGCCGTCAGGCCATCGGTGGCCAGGGGCAGGGGGGCCAGCACCGGCTCGAAGGGCATGGCGGCGGAGGCGCGGGGCACAGCGGCCGATGCGGATGTGGCCAGTCCTGGAGCCGCCAGAGCTCCACTGCTCAAACCGAGCAAGACCAGGAACTGGCGGCGGTGAAGGGTCATCGGGGCGCTGGGCAGCGGGGGGTGATGCGGGCCAGGCGGCTCGTCTGCAGTGAACTGAAATTGTCATCGCTGACCTGCGGCAGTGTCGGTCGTCCATCCGACAGTGGCGGGCCGCGGGCAGGACCTTCCCAGTTCTCCGTGAACAGGCCTATGAGGAGACGGCCGATGGTTCCCGATTTACCCGATGTGGCGACGGCGCTGGAGCTTCTTGGTCTGACGGTGGTCCCGGAGGATTTCGAGGCGTTGGCCTGCCAGGTGCCTGGACGCACCCTGCTGCTGAGGCCATCAGCGCCGCCCAGATCCTGGCCTACCGGGTGGTATGGGAGGCGGTCGAAGAACGCATCGAAAGCCGGAGCGGAGGTGGCCTCTGAGAGGAAGACCGGCCTACCTGCCTGAGACCAGGATTTGTGCGCAGATCAGAACTAGGTATTCCTCCCTACGTCAACCACTGAGCGATATCCGTAACTTTTTTTGTACTCACAAGGGTTCCCCATGACTCGAGCCACTCAAGCCAACGACACCTGGTTCCTGAACACTGCCGCCAAGCAGATCCGAGACGATGAGCTCAGACGTGCTGAGCGTCTCAACGGACGCGTCGCCATGCTGGGGTTCACGATCGGTTTGATCGTGGAGGCGTTCAGCGGAGATGGCATCCTCAAGCAGATCGCCGATCTCGCTCTTCTGTCCCAGCGTTGAGGCGGGTCGTTCTCTGCGATCCACCAACGCTTGCGGCCACCACAATCGCCCTTTCTCCTCGCCGGCCCTTCACCGATGGCGCCGGCTTTTTTTGCGATCGCAGGGAGAGAGGAAGCGGCAGCATCAACCGCTGCTGATCATCCCCATGCCCTCATTGCTGCGGCATGTCAATTCAATCCTCGGCAGACAGTGGGATGGGATGAATGACTACCAGAGAGAGCATCGCCCTGTGGATCCACCCGAGCAGCCGTCGCAACGAGGTGGTGGGGCTGAGGGATGACGCGGTGGTGATCCGCCTGACGGCCCCGCCGGTTGAGGGTGCTGCCAATGAGTCATTCCGGCGATTCGTCGCCGAGCGACTTTGCGTCGCTCCCAGCAGGGTGACACTAGTGCGTGGCCAGAGCAGCCGGCGCAAATGGATCGCCGTGGAGGGGTTCTCGGTGGACGAGGTGCGGTGTGCCCTTCTGGAGTTGAGTGCCCCCCAGTGATGAGTAGAGCCTCTCTGGATCTTGGGATTGTCTCTGGCACGGTTGCAGGCCGGCACTACAGCTTCAAGGCGATCGGCTCCTATCAACAAGCCCAGGACCTGCTCCGCCAGGGTCACCGGTATCTGGAGCGGAACGGTGATGGAGAGGCCTGCGAAAGTTTGCACCGCTGAAAAGACCATTAACTACACAATTGGCGTAGGCAGCCTCAACCATTCAGCTATGTTGTATCGATTGCTGCCCCACATCTATGTCGCTCACCGGCCCTGATCTGCTTGCCAAAGTCAAGGAACAGGGAGATGCCTCCAAGTCTGACTGGTGCGCGCTGCCGGTTATGTGAGCAGCAAGAAGAACGGCAGCGAGCGGCTGAATTTCACCGCTTTCTACGAGGCACTGCTGGAAGCGAAGGGCGTCAGCTTCGGCAAGGATGCTGGCCATGGCAAGGGCAAAGCTGGCCGCAGCCTGAGCTACATCGCCAAGGTGCAGGGCAATGGCAACCTGTTGGTCGGCATGGCCTACACCGGACTGCTGGGCCTCAAACCAGGCAATGAGTTCGAGATCAAGCTGGGCAAGAACCAGATCCGGCTGGTGCCCGTGGGTGGGGCAAACGAGGAGGAGTGAGGACTCCAGCTTGAAAGACCGTTCATGACAGAACGAACCGTCCTGTGCCTGGGTGATCCAAGCCTGCGCCAGATGTCCCGCCCCGTCACCAGGTTTGGGACACCTGATCTGCTCGCTTTGATCACCGATCTCCGGGACACGATGGCGGCTTGCGATGGGGCGGGTCTGGCCGCTTCGCAGATCGCTGTGCCGCTGCGGGTTGTGATCTTTGGCATCACCTTCAACCCGCGCTATCCAGATGCACCCCCAATACCGGAAACAGTGCTGATCAATCCAGAGATCACCCCGATCGACGAGGCACGGGATTTGGGCTGGGAGGGCTGCCTCAGTGTTCCGGGGCTACGAGGACAGGTGAGCCGCTGGCGGGCGATTCACTATCGAGGCTTCGATGCAGATGGGCATCCGATCGCGCGATCAATTGATGGCTTTCATGCCCGCGTGGTTCAGCACGAGTGCGACCATCTCGATGGGCGGCTCTTCCCTGATCGACTGGAGGACACGCGGGCCTTTGGCAGGGCTGATTAAAAGTGTGTCACAGGCACTCTGGCCTTGAGCTGTCTGGATGGGGTTTGGTCGGTGGTATCGCCCCGTCCTTGTGCCCGAAACCGCTCCTGCCGCAACCGATCTTGATCTGATCAGTTACCTGCAGGCGATTCCGGATGCCCGCATGCGGCGTGGGGGGCGCATTCCGGCCTGGTACCTGCTGCTGGTGGCGGTGCTCGGGGTCCTGAGCGGTTGCCAGAGTCTGCGGGATCTGGAGCGGTTTGCCCGCCGCCACCACGGCGCGCTCACCCAATCGCTGGGCCTTGAACTGCGGCGGCCGCCATCGGATTCGGCGTTCCGCTACTTCTTCCTGCAGGTGGATGTCGCGGCCTTGTGTGCGGCCATCCGTGACTGGACGATCGCTCAGATCCCAGGTGGTGCAACGGACCTTGATCAGCTGGTGTGTGTAGCCCTTGGCTTCCGCGAAGCGGTTGGCAAGACGCTGCGGGGCTCAATCGAGTCCACGAAAGGTGGTGGCTCAGCGTTCATCGCGCAGGTGACGCTGTACTCGGCCGCCTTGGGTGTGGCGATCTCACAGGCCTGCTACGCCACCGGTGAGAACCACGAGCGGACAGTGCTGAAACAGCTGCTGGGCGAGCTCGACCTGGAGGGGGTGCTGATCCAGGCGGATGCCCTCCACACCCAGAAACCGTTTTCTGGCAGCTCCAGGAGCAGGGGGCCGACTTCCTGCTGACCGTGAAGGGCAACCAGAAGACTCTGCACCGTCAGATCCGCAGCTTGTTCCAGGGGAAACGCCACATCCCTTTTCTCGCAATGGATCACGAGAAGATCCACGGGCGCGACATCACCTGGACGCTCCGCGCCAAACAGGCACCGGAGCACATCCGTGAGGGCTGGATCGGCACCAGTTGGATCGTGGAGGTGACCGCCATTGGCACTCGCGACGGCAAGATCTTCCGGCAGACCCATTTCTTCCTCACCAGCTTGCGCACCACCCCAGAAGCCCTGCTGCAACTGGTGCGGGATCGCTGGAGCATTGAGAGCTGGCACTGGATCCGTGACACCCAGCTGCACGAGGACGCCCATCGCTACCGGGGCAACGGCGCCGGAGCGATGGCGACGCTGCGCACGGCAGCCCTCAACCTGCTCCGACTGGCTGGATTTCAGTCGATCCGAGCCGGCATGCAGGCCGTAACCCACGACATCACGGCGCTACTGGCGATGGCGACGAGAAAGCCAGAACCAAGCTTGAGTTAAGACTTTGAATCAGCCCTGGGCGGTAAGGTATCTCGCCATGTTCAGGGTGTTTAGGTTTTCACTAGCAAGAACGATAGGCGAAAATACCGGCAGGGGTAGCCCCCTCAGGGAGGACCCGTAATCTCTCCAGGTAAGCTATACAAATTGTCCCAGGCTTACCGCTTCGGATCATTCGGCCGATCGTTCAACAACTCCGGCGCATCACGGTGCAGCCGCTCGAAGATGCGGGCGTAGCCGTCAGGATCGCGGCTTGGGCCTCGGCTGATGTGAGTGAGAAGGCTGACTGACCGACACATCTCAGGTAAGACCGTCGACTGAGACAGCACCGCACAGAGCATCGAGGAGCGGCGGCAGCTCAATTCGTGTGAACCAGGGCTGCTTCTGGCGGCGCTGCACGCCAAAGCTGGGGATGCAGG
>NZ_JAGQBF010000053.1 GCF_024345495.1 Synechococcus sp. RedBA-s
CCCTGCATCCCCAGCTTTGGCGTGCAGCGCCGCCAGAAGCAGCCCTGGTTCACACGAATTGAGCTGCCGCCGCTCCTCGATGCTCTGTGCGGTGCTGTCTCAGTCGACGGTCTTACCTGAGATGTGTCGGTCAGTCAGGCTCAGCTCATACCAGCTCAGGAACCTGCATACAGCGCATTGCACAAGAACGCCTTGAGGCGTTCAATCAGCCTGAGAAAGTTTTCCGAGCCTTGGATCTCAATTCCGTTTTTACGTCCGAATTTTACGGAAACCGATGGGCCAGCGGAACCATCACCTGGTCGGTCGCCACCTTCGGCAGCAGAGCTCCTACGGAAGAGGAGATGGCGCTCCTCCGCAAGGCTTTCCAGCTCTGGGACGAGGCTCTTGAATCGGTGACCTTCCAGGAAGTATCCCCGAACAACGGCGGCGCCCAGATCCAGGTGGGTCTCGGAGAGACCAACGGCTTATCAGGCTATTGGTCGGCCACCTGGAGCACGGTGCGAACCGGCGCCAGCATCACCCTGGCCCCAGATCTTGACCCTGCACTGTTCGCGGTTGCTGCAGCCCATGAAATTGCCAATGTTTTAGGCCTGGGGGATATTGACGGGGGAGGATATGTAGAGAGCCTTACTTCGGATCCATTCTCAAGTTTCCATCTCACCAATCCCAATCTTAATTATCTATCTCGTATCGACTTCGAGCTCATCAATCAGCTCTACGGTGAGGACAGCACCGACTACCTGGGCTATCTCGCTGGACTCTCCATATTTTCGCAGGTCATCGTTGGTGATTCCAATTCTGCACTTGCTGAATCATTCAGCGGCACTGATGGAGCAGACCTGGTCCTTGGCTACGCAGGCGACGATACACTCATCGGAGGCTCCGGCAACGACCTCATCTTTGCCGAGGATGGTCGGGACCTGATCATCGGCGGTGATGGAGCCGACGTGATGCACGGTGGCTTCGGGGCCAACATCTTCGGCGACTCCCGAGACGGATCAGTGGATCAGATCCTGATCCACTCTGATCATTTCCTGATGAACCCTCTCACTGGAACCACCGCCGAGAATACGAGCGGAGAGTACGTTGACATCCTCGAAGGTCTGGACCCGAGCGATAACATCTTTATCGAAGCCGGCTTCGGCAGATCTCTTGAAGTCCGTGACACAACAGGCGGACTTGGCCTTTATGTGGACGGCATCATCGAGGCCCTTTACACTGGTAACGACCTGAGCGCAGCTCAGCTCTTCAGCATGACCGAGATCGTTGCCGCTTGACCACACCATCAAGAGCCCCATGCTGGTGGATGCCAAAGAGCTTATCAAGCTGTCTCCTATCAGTACTAGTGTCTGAAGAAGAAATGGTGGTTTTTGAAATCCTTTAAGGCCACCTTGAGCTGCTCTCTGTCGATTCAGCTTTCCCGAAAGTGAAGAGCCTTGGCCTGATCGAGATAAATACCGAGTGACGCGAGCAACACCGCCAGAATCATTACGGCCATAGTTCCACCCACAAGAAAAACCACCCCAAGAAGAGCCGTAGCGCTCGCATATCCAACCGCAATCCGTCGCGGACTCACTCCAGCCCGATGAAGGCGCTGATAGAGATGGAGGCGATGGGCTTGAAACAGCGAATGGCCGGCCCACCACCGCCGCACGACGCAGATCACGGCATCGCCCAGCAGCGGCGTGGCCACCAGCAGCAGACCCAGGGCTTTGCTCCAGTTCGGCTCCTGCAGCACCACGCTCGCCATCACAGCGCCGAGGAAGGTGCTGCCCACATCCCCCATGAACACCCGGGCCGGGTTCCAGTTCCAGGCCAGAAAACCGAGCAAGGCTCCCACCAGCGGCCAAAGCCAGGCGGCCCCCAGGCTCAGGGCTGCCACCGTGAGAAACACAGCCAGGCAGCTGGCTACCAGGCCATCGAGGCCATCCATGAAATTCACAAAGTTGATCGTGGCCGTGATCGCCACCACGATCACCAGGCCGGCAAGCACACCCAGCCAGCCTCCAGAGACGACGGGGAGGGCCGCAGCCGCCAGCAGCGCCATGGCCGTGAGCAACTGGGCCAGATAACGCAGGCCGGATGGCAGGTCGTAGCGATCGTCGAACAAGCCCACCAGGGCCAGCGGCGTGCAGAGAAGAGGGGTGATGGGCAAGCCCCAGAGCACCCCCACCAGCACGAAGGCCACCCCACCCCCGCGTGGCGTGGCCTGGCCATGGGCGCTGCGGGCGTTGGGGTGATCGGGCAGAAGCCGGAGCAGCAACGGCAGCAACAAGCCGAGAAGCCCCGCGCTGAGCAGGGCCGCCAGGGCCACCGTGGCCAGACCCATCAGGGAAGGCGCCATCATCGAACTATCGTCGTCACTCAGCGGGGATCGCGGGGGCGAACGGTCGACGAGGGCGATCCAGCAGCTCCGCCACCGATGGGAAGCCCGCCAGATCGGCGCTGACCCGCTGCAGGGCCTCAAAGGTCTTCGGGGAGAGGAGCAGCAGGGGAGAGGCCACGACTTGGAACAGGCGGGTGGGCAGGTTCAGCAGGAGGCAGCGGGCGGCGCGGGGATCACCGCCCTGCAGACGCTGCAGAAGCTGGCGATAGCTCAACTCCTCATCGCCACCAAGGGGCAACAGGGCGGACGCTGCGTCTGGGGCGGTGAGTCGCTGCGCCTGATCCAGGGCGACAGCGGCCAGATCAGCGGCGGAGATCGGTTGGCGCAGGCCGGTTTGAGCCGGCAGCGGCAGCAGGGGCAAGCGACGTAGCCAGCGGCGCAGCGTCTCCACGTTGTGGTCGCGGTGGTGGGCCGTACACCCATGGATCAAGGTGGGCGCCAGGATACGGGCCGACACCCCCAGCTCCCGGCAGTCGGCCAGCAGCTGCTGCTGACTTGTGGCCAGGCGCCGGACCAGGTCGCGATCGAAGCCGTTGGCCGCGAAGCGCTTGGTGATCACGCTCGACGAGGAGCAGGCCACCAACCCGCGCAAACCTTCCAGGGCTTTGGGCTGCAGCGTCATCAGCGCCTCCAGGAATGGCGCCAGCAACCAGAGGTGAGCAAAGCAGATCCAGATCTGGGGGCCAGGGGGAAGGACGGCGGCCGCAGCCTGCAGTGCCCCATCCGACAGATCGCTCAGATCGCAGCGTCGCCAACGCTCTGCGGCCACAGCCGGCGGCAGCTGCCGCCCCAGGCACCGCCAGGCCGTGCTCTCAGGGAGCTGCTCGATCAGCGCCTCGCCGCAGAGACTGTTGGCACCGAAGAGCACCAGGGTGGGCGGCTGGCTCACCACAGCCTGCGGCAGGGAAAAGCCGCCAGGGCGGGATCAAGGGTGACCAGCGTGAGATCGTCGAGTTCCGCCTGAGCGGCAAGCAAGCGATCGAAAGGATCACGGTGAGCCAGGGCGTAGCTGCCGGCCCGCAGGCCATGGCGCCAGCTCACCGGAAGGGTGAAGAATACCTGCGCCTGCTGCAGGTTGGATCCCTCCTGCAGCAGGACTTCGGCGGATGGCAACCGACCCAGACGATGCTTGGTGGCGGTCTCCCAGGCCGACGCCGAGCTCACGTACACCCGCTGATCTGGATCTCCAAGCCACACAGCAGGGGCAGTTGCAGGCGTCCGCGCATCACGCCGGGTTGCCGAATGGACTGGGGCTCCTCCAGTGGGACGAGCCTGGCCCAGGGCCGCCCGCTTTTCGCCCCCAGGATTGTCTCGCAAGCATGCGCATTCACGGTTGCATCACCCGAGGCAGTGCATTGCAAGTGGGTTGGGCTTCAAGTTAGTCCACCCCTAAACCAGGGAGTTGCCCCACCGCGGGGGGAGCGAGGCTCCAGCAGGCTCAATCCCCGCTGTAAGTAGCGCAGAAGGAAGGGAAGAGGCCAGCGCCAGCCAAACGCCCGGCGATAGGCGCGGCGCACCTCGTACAGGCGACGCCGGTGCTGCACGCCGCTCGCGCCTCCCATCGCCATGTGCACGAGCTCCAGTTCAAACACCCGCACCCGCAGATCGGGCCAACGGGAGAGCTGCAGGAAGTAGTCGAGGTCGGCGGAGAGGCGAAAGCCCGGGGTATAGCGGGCCAGGTGGGCACGAGCGCCGGGGCCGATCAGGGTGGCCTGGTGGGGAGGCGTGGAGCCCAGGGCCAGGGAGCGGCGGTAGCTGCCGAACCAGCGCAAGGCGGTGGCGCGGGCCAGACAGGGCGGGGCAGCCGGATCAGCGACCATCGACACGTAGCGTCCTCGGCAGACGATCAGGTCGGGCTGATCCGGGCCCAGGGCCTGACCAGCCCGCTCAAAGACATCGGGAGCTGGCGCCCAGTCGTCACTGCCCCAGAACAGCAGCCAGTCGGTTGGGCCGGCGGCGGCGAAGCCCTGGTTCATCGCCCCGAAGATTCCCGGTTCGTCTGGTGACTGGGGAATCCAGCGGCAACGAAGATCCTTGGCACAGCATTGCTCGAGCCACTGGCGGTGCTCGGGTGCTGAGGCTCCGTCGATGAAGAGGAGGCGCCAGTGAGGCCAGCTCTGGGCCTGTAAGGAGTTCAGCAGGCGCGGCAGGAGTTGATGAGAGTTTCGTGTGGGAACGACAATCAGCAAGGAGGGTGTCATCGCTGCCATTATTCTTGGCTCTGAACCGAGCGCAGGAATGAATCGATCACTGTCATTCTTCAAATCCATAATCAACGTTAGCGTCGATCAAAACAAACACAAGGCTCTGAGAACACTATCAAAAACTTACAGTGATGCGTAGCCGACAAACCAACCATTGCAGAGACCAGGCCAGTGACTTGAGGTCGTCAAGCATTGGTGGGGACCTCAGAAAGGGCGCACCTGAAAGTACAAGAAAGCCTACAGAAAGAGAGCCTGAGTGCCCATGAGTCAGCAGGAATTGCGTCAGACCCACAAATTCCCACAACACTAGACTCCGATGCTAAACTCATGCTACCCACTAGACAAGGACATTGAATGTTCCCATGCCCCACTCGCCTGAGCGCACCCTCCCGCACATGCCACACCACCACGGGAGGAGATTGATACAGACAGGCCTGCTGCTGAAGAGACTCGCTGGTTATTATGTTCTGGACTTAGCCCAATTAACCTAGAGCTATGGCGAGAGTACTTGGATTTTGCCCTTGAATATTATATGAACATGAAAAGCTCTAGATTGGATCTGACTAAAAATCAAGCTCGAAACTCATCACTTCCCTTGATCATCGCTATTGGCTATATACTTGTAATCTATCTGCTGTCCCTGCGATCAGTTTGTCTCGATCTTGATGATGTCGACTTTGGCTATGCAAGCGCCTTTTCATGCTCCGAAATTATTGGTTATGCTTGGCTCCCTCTAGTGCAGATCATAGGAATATTAATCGGATTCAATATCTTAGGTCCCATAAAGCAGACTATTATTAAGCTACCCAAGTTATCACTTGGATTCCGTCTTCAAAACTCTAGTCTGGCATTTTTATCACTATTAGTTATTGTTGCTATATTCTCTTTCTACGCCCTCACAGCCATTGAAAATTTTCAATTTTATGAAGTTGGCACAAACGAGATTCAGCGCGAGGTTGGGGGCAAGGGAGCATCCTTTTTCGTCTTAGTTAGCGGTTGTTTATCCATTATTAATTTGCATACAAGAAAGTATAGTTTTATATCGTTTGCCTTAGTTTGCCTGACGTCTCTACTCTTCGCATGGTTTGACGGGACCAGATCGGCTATTTTACCATTTCTTGTTTATACGTATTACTATGCGTCACAAAGAAAATGGAAACTTTCACTTTCAATGGCCTCAATAAGCGCTTTCCTGTTCGTTCTAGCCATATCAAGTAGATTCATTGGCGACAAGTCGCTTGATTCCCTTCTTGTAGTTTTAGATGACGTAATTTCTTCACTTTCTTCCATCAATCTTGCATACTTGTTCCAGCACTCTTTTCTGCATCTAATTTATGTAATTGACCAGGCTCCCTATCAATTTAATTTGAACGACTTACTTTACAGTATCATTCCACTTCCATCCTCTTTTCATTTTATAAATGCTGATCCTGACTTATGGCGAGTAGACTATTTTAGACCGATGGGCGCGATGGGAGAGTTATTTGTGTTCAGTCCGGCGGCTTTCGTTCTATTCAATAGTATTTATGGCATTCTGATTTATAAAGCAACTCAGCTCAATAATCTCTATGCTCGTCTTATTACGAGTTGCATTATTCTTACATCATTCGCCATAAGCTATCAATACGGTCTTCGGACAGTGCAGTGGCTGATTTACTTGTCGATATTATTAATTTTTTCTTTTCGAGGTAATGGCAAGCTGCATAATCAAGAAGCTCAAATGCTGTAGCCATTATTTCCACAACTTCCTCCTCTGCATTAATTCACGAACAAATAGAAGCTGTAAGAAACTAAATTTGAAACGCATGATAACTTTCGAATATATATATGTGAATCATAAGACATACACTTCTTGACATCTATTCGAACATCAGGCTTAGTCCTAATCAACCAATTTAAACTTAGAACTTATGCCACTTAAAGAAGCTACAACTATTACCAGATCGCGAGCCCAAGCAAAGCAGCAAATCAGAACATGTGTCATTAGAGATTAAATTCCACGTCTTCAGGTTTTAAATACTTTGATCGTGCAAGGCTTTAGACATGAATCGCTATCTTCTGTGCTGCGGTGATGCCACGAATCCGGCTACTTGGAGCAACATTCCATTTTTCCTGCTTCAGGCAGGTATGCAAGATGGCTTGCTCCAGGGAGGGCTGGGGCTCCAACCCGAACGGATTCGTCATCAGCGCCGGCTCTGGAATCTGACCCAGCTGCTGCGTAGCGGAAAAGCAGGTGGCTTTCAGTATAGCCAAACATTCGGTCAAACCTTAATGGCTCAGTCGGGCTTTTCTTCCGAGCAGCCATTGGCCCTGCTCAGCCACTTTCCTCTGCTACCGCCCGAACCCTGGCCCGCCCCCTGGCGGGTGGATTTCTACATTGATGCCACCACTCGCCAGGTTCTCGACGATAACGGCACGGGCCAGCGCCTCAGCGAGGGGTTTCGGAATCAGGTGCTTGAACGTGAACGACACGCCTATCAGCAGGCTCATGCCGTGGTGTGTATGGCTCAGTGGGCCGCCGATTCAGTGATTGCCGACTATGGAATTGATCCAGTCAAGGTTCATGTGGTGCCCGGTGGCGCCAACCTGGATGAGAGTCGGCTTGCCAGTTTGCCGGCGGCTCCCTTGCCGCCACCTCCTAGCCTAAAGACACCGCTTCGGCTTGGGTTTCTCGGCAAGGACTGGCAGCGGAAGGGTGGACCCTTCCTGCTGCAGCTGGCTGAGGCTCTGAAGGCTCTTGGAATCCCGGCGGTGGTGCGGGCCATCGGCCCGGATCCCGCTGTGCTGCCGCCCCATCCGGCCCTCCACCCCCTGGGTTTCCTCGACAAACAAACCGAAACCGCTCGCTTTGCGGCCGAACTGCAGAGCTGGCACTTTGGCTCGTTGTTTTCCTCCGCGGAAGCCTTTGGCATCTCCAACCGCGAGTGTCTACGCCTTGGGGTGCCCGTTCTTGCCCATGCGGTAGGCGGCATCCCCTCCACCATGCCCGATGGCGGCTGCGGCCAGCTGTTCGCCCCCCATCCCAAGCCGGACGTGGTGGCCGACTGGATTGCATCCCGCCTCACCCCCTATGAAAGCTACGTTGGCTGGCGCGCCGCCCTGGCACTTCGCTCGCGCGAATTCACATGGGAGGCGGCAGTAAAGAGGCTGGAGAAGATTACTGGGTATCCTCAGGCCACCCCAAGCAGCGATGGGTGAGATGACCTGTTCGTGCTCGCTACCTCAGGGCTGACTGAAAGTTGTCTTATCCCGTCTCTGCGGCGCTGATTCCGACCCAGCCGAGCATTCGGCTGATGTCATGCGCCACGGCCATCAGACCAGCACGGACTGAGCGAAAGCCGTTGCAGCGCAACAGGTTCAGGGCCAAGGTCCTCAGCAGAGCCAACACCTGTACCCCGTTGCGCTGGCTATAGCGGTGGGCGTCCTCGCCGAGCTGGGTGTCGCGAGGCCAGTGCCACTGGTTTTCGATCGCCCAGCGCTGCCGCACCAGTCGCAGTAACGCTTTTGGGCTGGTGCGCAGGGTGGTGATGAACAAGTGGATGTGGTGAAACGGCTTGCCGTCACGCCGGCCGGTGCTCACCAGCTCGATGATCCAGCTGGCGCCCACCCAGCGCTCACGAATGGCCTCAGTGGCGTTGCGGGCTCGGAGAGTCCAGCGCACCCGGCGGCCATGGCTGGCCTCGACATCGCTGATCACTACAGGGAAGTGCCGGTGGCCGCGGAACTGGGAGACGATCTGCTGATACATCCGGCGCTGGTTGTTTTTGACCGTCAGGAGCAAGTCGGCGCCCTGCTCGGCGGCGAGCTGAAAAACGCTGGCGAGGTGTGCAGCGCATCCGCCTGGATCAGCACGCCCTCGAGCTCCAGCGTGCTCAGCAAAGCTTTCAGGGCTACGCGCTCGTGGGATTCTCCGGTGTCAAACGAGGTCTGCGCGATCGCCACGCCAAGCTCACGTGCGTAGAGCGTGACCTGGGTGACAAATCGCGTGGCTCCATCGGGGCCATCGAGCTGAGCAGCTGAACCGCGCAGGGTTTTGCCATCACAGATCAGCTGGTCGAAATCCTTGTTCTGATCAGCGATCTGGGCCAGCATCCACTCCCTGAGCAACCCGAAGAGCTCCTCGAGCTCCACCCTCTCAAACAGGTAGAGGAAGGTGGAATCGCAGGGTGCCTTGATCAGCTCCAGATCCAAAGCCGTGGCGAACGCCTGGTGATGCCGCTTGGCAAAACGCTCCAGATCCCTGGCGCTGCGGCAGCCGCTGAGGATGCCCAGGATCGCCATCAACAGCAGCAACCACTGGGGGTAACGGACCCCTCTCGGCGCTTACGCCCCTCCGGCAGGGCCTGCAGGAAGGCGATCAGATCGGGACTGGCAGCAAGCTGGGCCAAAGGACAAGAGCAGTCCCGACAAAACCGGCACCAGCATGGCTGCACCAGCCGCCTTGTGCCTGACTTTCAGTCGGCCCTGCTCGCTAGCTTCACCCACCGGTTCAGCCTGTTGCATCTTTCAGCCATGATCAGTGGAATGCCGTTGATCAATACCGCCGTTATAGACCATTGGCGGTCTGCAATGACCTGCAATGATTCAACGTGCCGATTCGAGATGACTAACGAGGCGCTCCAGCGGTGCGCGTCGGCAAGCCGCTGAGCTCTATCGTCAGTCGTAGAAAGGGAATCACTATGTCGCTCTTAAAAACTATCAAATTCATCACAGACCACCCACTGAATCGTGAGCACAAGCTCAGTTCCATCACCCCCGGGTTCAGGAAAGATGTCACCCCTTTGATCCTTCCATCCGGGGGCTTGAGGACATGACCAATGCGCGGATACAGCGAGGCCGTCAAGGCTGATGTGAGGAGGCGGATGAGCCCGCCGCACAGGCAGAGCGTGGC
>NZ_JAGQBF010000054.1 GCF_024345495.1 Synechococcus sp. RedBA-s
GCTTGATCATTTGGTAGCGGGACAATCGTCTCGCCTTGAAGTCATGGATGCCAGTCATCTGGCGGATCTGCATGTGCAGAGGATGAGCTTGTGGCTTCTCAATGTTGACTCAGAAATGGCAATATTTCGAGGTGCCCTTTTGTCCGAGATTGCTTCAAGTGCCTTGACTGCAGATGACTTGATTGAGATGTTTCCTTCAACTACTCCTAAGATCTAGTACATAGGAGCCAAGCCTGATGCTTTGCTTTGACTGGTGAGCTTCAGTATGCTTGAGTTCTTCTGCATCATCAGCCAAGCTGTTTCGTACAGCATCATTATCCAATTCAGATGTTGACCGGCCTGAGGAAGCGCCTTCAGGCGCAGTGCCTTATGGACACTCTCGTTGAAGTAAATAGTAGCGCGCTTGGTTTCGGTCATTTTTGATAACTAAAGCAATGACGTCAACACGTCAAGCAGGTGGTCCTTGATCCTTCTAACGCTCTGCTCACCTGCCGCAGAAATCTCAAAAGACTAGCGGGCCTTTGTGGAGGCGGCCAAGTGCAGCAGGATGTTATGCCGATATCTTCAGGTTGTAAACATAGAAGTCTTTATCTCGAATCCAGCCAGCCTGCCCATATAGGTCTTGAGCTGCTTGATTGTTGATAGCAGTTGAAAGCGTAAGTCTTATCGCTCCGACCTCCTTGGCAAACTCAGCCGCGGCATGAAGGAGCATAGTTGCAATGCCCTGCTTGCGATAACTTTCCACTACATACAGGTCATTCAGGATGAAAGTCCGCGCCAGTGAAACAGAGGAAAAGCTCGGATAGAGCTGGCAAAAACCAGCTACAGTCTCTTCAATCATCGCAATGAAGAGCACCGATTCCCCATGATTGAAACGCTCAAGTAGAAATTGTCTGGCCGCATCAACATCACGCCTGGCTCCATAGAAGACGCGATACGCATCCAGCAGGGGTGACAGAAGCTGCAAATCCGAAAAAACAGCCTGCCTAACTTCTATTTGTTTCATGGTCTGAGTATGCGACAAAACGCGCAAGAGCAGCGGCGGTCAGTAGCCATATACACTCAACCTAACATTCTAGGAACGACTGGTGAATCTTGACTTTAGCCATCATCACGTTGAATCCGCAGCATCTCACAAGCGCCTCGCTGGAACTCGTAGCGCACCCGCTCAATCGACACCTGGTAACCTGCTGCACGCAGCATCTCGACACTCCCTTGAAGATGAGGTGAAAGCGCACCGCCCAATGCAAGCAGTGGAAACACCCTTACTTCCTTGGCAACTCGACATAGCTCCAGCAGTGAAGCATAGTGAAACCCCTCATCTAGCTGCTGGCTATACAAGAATAGAAGATGCGAGCAAAGTGCTAAGTCGAAATCGCCATCAGGAAATGGCAGAGATGGTAATTCCAAGTTCAAGTACCTACCCTCAATCAAGCCGACTGGATAGTCATCCAAGAAGGTTCGCATCGCGGCCATGCGGACCCGACCTAGCTCCTCGACTGATGTAATGGCTTCCCAAACGAACTCATGCTGGTTCTGCCTAGTCTGAGTAATCACTTTCTCGTAGGTGGCGGCAATGCGAGCTTCGATATCGGCCTTGCTGCATCTGTAGATTGGATCGAAAGACATAACCTTTGCACCTATTCTGGTGGCTTCTGCATTGAAGCCAGCGGGCCCATCCCCACAGCCAAGGATGCGGCCTGTCATATCAGCATCGGCCAATGAAAACATGGCAGCGTATTCGTCGAACGAACGGCCCCAGGGAACGACTTGATCAAGGTAAAACATAGTGTCTCTATTAAATGGCTAACCGTTCGCCATCACCAGGCCGCAAGAAGATATTGCTTGAGGTACCAACTAAACGGTGGCGGCTCTGGTGCATGGCGGTGTTAGCTGCTCAGCACCTTCGCCCTAGGTGATGGCGCTCCACGCAGTAGACCCTCCACGCTCAGATCCTCATCAATATCTGGCCAATGGATTCCAAAGCCAGCGCCAGCAATCTGCCAATTGCCACGCTCTAGAGGGGAGGCGTGCAGCAGGCGCGGGTACCAGGCCAGAGGCACTGAGATGGAGCGTCCGTCTGCGAGGTCAACGATCAGCTTGTCCTCTGTGCAGGCAACCTCTATGACCCGCTCGCCAGGGTTAGCCATGAAACTCCTCCCATGCCTTCAACAGAATACCTCTGTTCAAGCTGACAAGCCGCTCAATCTCACGTAGCTCCCTGGCTTTAAATCCAAGACTTGAAGAAAGTGCAACTGGCGTGAGCCAAACCTTGCAAGAGTCCTGATCTCGATCAACATGTATATGTGGTGGCTCATTGGGTTCGTGGCTGTAGAAGTAGAACCTGTACGGACCGCTTCTGAGGACTGTCGGCATCCGTGATCTTCCCCATCAGCTCAAGGATAGCCAGCTCGATCTTCCTGTACAGCTAACGCTGCCCCTGAGTGGCAGGCAAGTAGCTATTGCTATCGAAGCAGGATCGACGGCGGCCTGTCCACTCCAGGGGCTTGTTCGAAGGTGTCGCATCTTCACAGGCAGCGTTTTCGGACCCATAACCCGCCAGCAGATCTCAAGTCACCTCCGCTTCACTTCTCACACTGGCGCTCAACTTCAGTCCAAGGGCCGAGACGACCTTCAGGATGGTGTCAAAGCTCGGGCTGCGCTCTCCAGATAAGGCCTTGTAGAGGCTTTCCCTGGAAAGTCCTGATTCTCTGGCCACCTGGGTCATCCCCTGGGCCCGCGCGATATCGCCCAGGGCCTTAGCAATAAAGGCAGCATCACCATCCGCCTCCTCGATGCAGGCTTCCAGGTAGGCCGCCATCTCCTCCGGTGTGCGCAGATGCTCGGCAACGTCGTAAGGGGTCGTCGTGGTTCTCATCAGGTCTCCTCCGTCAGGTGATCTGCCAACAGAAGGGCCTCATCAATGTCCTTGGCTTGTGAGCTCTTGTCTCCGCCAGCCAAAAGGATGATCAAGGCAGTTCCCCTCTGCAGGTAGTAGACCCTGTATCCAGGGCCGTAGTTGATCCGCAACTCCGACACGCCGGCCCCAACGGGCTTGACGTCACCAGGATTGCCGCCGATGAGGCGCTCGATCCTGGCCAGAACCTTCACCCGGGCCCTCAGATCACGGAGACCCGCAAGCCATCGGACGAACCGCTCTGTCTGGCGGACTTCAACCATGCACCAACTGTAGCCCCCTGGCTACGGTCGCGCAACGCTGCCTTGCCGGCTCCCATCAAGGACAACACATCCTTCGAACGCTGACCCTGAGTGGCAGGCAAGGAGCGTGGAAGTACTCAGAGAGCGTGTGGTGGCCTGTCCACTCGAGGGGTGTGTTCGATGCGTCGCCCTTAAGCAAGTAACCTTCGCAGGCTCATCTTCATTGGCAGAACTCCTGCGCTTGCGCCATGTTCTGGTCTGACAAACATGAGCAAACTGCCATCATTCCTTCTACTTCATGTCTGCAGCAACATCTTGGAGAGATTCGGCAGCCCCGCCCCCTGGTGGTAGCGGTCGCGTTTGAGGTCGGTGCAGTTGTCAAGCAGGATCTGCTTCACCCGGTCGGGATACCCGATGAACTCGGTGCGCACCGACAGGAAGGAGGCCAGCAGACCGGAGATGTGGGGCGCGGCCATGCTGGTGCCGGAGAGGGCCACATACAGCTCATCGAGGCACTTCCCCTTGTCGCGGTTGGGGGTGCGGTTGGGGTCGCTGCTGCTGCGGCAGGAGAGGATCCGCTCCCCCGGGCCCACCACGTCGGGCTTGAGGCGGCCATCGGCGGTGGGGCCCCGCGAGGAGAAGTAGGAGGTGCCGTAGCGGTGGGGCAGGGTGGGGTGCACCGACCCCACGGCGATGGCCTCGTCCAGGTTGGCTGGATCACCGATCGAGAGGTCGAAGGAGCGGGTGGAGCTGGAGCCGTCCACCACGATGTCGCCGCTACCCTCGTTGCCCGCCGCCAGCACCACCAGCACGCCCTGACGCACCAGCCGCAGCAGGGAGGCGCACAGCGGTGAATCGCCGCAACCGAAGCTGGCTGGATCGAACGGTCCTCCCAGGCTTAGGTTCACCCCCTGGATCGCAAGGCGCCGTCCGTCCTGGTTCTGCTTCCAGATGTGGTCGATCGCCTTAATGATCCAGGCGTCGTAGCCGCTGCCGTTGTCTGCCAGAACCTTGTAGATCACCAGCCTGGCCCGGGGCGCCATGGCGAGCATGTCCGGTCCTGCCGCACTGTCCACCGACTGAAGACCTCCGGCGATGATGCCCGCCACATGAGTGCCGTGGCCGTTGGCGTCGTTGCCGCTGCCGGCTTGGACCGGGCCCCTTGCGGTGCAGTCCCACTCGGCGGTGATCGTTCCTTGGGGGGCGAAGGCGGGGTTGTGGAAATGGGGATGTTGCCGGTCGATTCCGGTGTCCAGCACAGCCCAGGTGATCCCCTGGCCGCAGGCGTTGTAGCCCAGCTGGGCGGTACGGGCCTGCACCGTGTGGATCGAATCGCGCATCAGGGCCTTCTTCCTGCTGTTGCTGAAAATCCGGTACACCGCCGGAGAGGCCGCGCCGTACTGGTGGCTCATTTCGGCCGCCAGGGTCTCCACCTCGGCGCGGGTCAGGTTCACCGCCACGTAGCGGTCCAGCTGGTCTTCCAGAAACACCGTCTCGGCGTTGATCGGATCCGTGAGCACGTTGGCATTGATCCAGGCCAGCACCGTGTTCCGGGCGTCCTGAAGGGTGTCGCTCCCGTCCCCCGCGCCCGCCGAGCGGTCCGCCAGTTCGATCAGTACCGGCACCCGGGCGGCGGCCTCCACATCCAGCGCATCGGCCAGGCTGCGGGCCACCGTCATCGGGCTCACCGGCTGGAAGCGGGAGCGATCCAGCGCCGCCATCACCGTTTCCTGGGTGTATCGCCGCGAGAGATAGCGACTGGCCGAATGGGCCTTGCTTGGCGGCCAGACGATCCCCTCCACCCGTTCATCCAGAATCGTGGGCTTTCCGGCGGCGCTGTACTCGTCGGCCAGGCTCTGGTCCATGCAGACGATGTCGCCTTCCTGGGCGATGTTCACCCAGCGCTTCACACCGGCCGGGATCGGCAGCTTCTTTCCGTGCCATTTCTGCAGCACGTCGGTCACCTGGGGCAGCCCCAGCGGCGAGCCTATCGTGACGTACAGATCCACCTCCAAGGCGGCTCCCAACTCCATCAGCGCCTGGTACGTCACCATGCTCCCCTGGCTGTGGCCGATCACCACGAATGGGGCCCCGCCGGTGATGACCCGGTCCTTCACCGTCTGCACCATCCGCTCGCGCTTGGTCTTGTTGAACAGGAAATCGTTTACATCCGCCAGGAACGCCTTGGTGAACATCGCCGTCACCGGGCTCCATAGCCCCTTCGCCTCCATCGAGAGCGCTGCGGCTCCTCCCATTGGCGCCCCCCGCTTGGCAGCAGTCCGGGCAGCCGCCTCCAGTTCCTGCGTGAGCGCGGCCACGAACGCCTCCGACTCCGCCGGCTCATCACTGTCCTGGATCGAGGCGGCAAGCAGCGCATCCGTCCCCGGCTGCAGGGTGGCCCGGTCCTCACCAATGGCCCGGGTGGAGAAGCCTGCCGCCTCCGGGTAGCGCTCCCGGTCCACCCAATAAGCCATGCGTGTGCGCTCCCCCTGGTCGGCACCGAAGAGGGCCCGGTCCCACTCCGATCGCAACACCCCTTCGGGAGGCATGTTCGAGATCCCGTGGCAGTAGATCACCGTGCGGGCCCTCCCTAGCAAGGCAGGGGCGCTGCCAGAGGTGTTCGTGGCAGAAGCTTTTTTCGAGGCGGCCATGGCGTTGCGGAGATATCCAGATCCGTACCCCTGTATTAGCAATACCAGCCACCGCTGTCATCCCTCTTGAGCAAGGCACAGTCGCAGCTCCTACGTTCCAGCCGGTCTATCTCCATCGGAGTGAGCTTCAGCAGTGTGCTCATCCTGATTAAGGTCTTTCACGAGCCCAGATCCTCAATCCACGCTCCGATCCTTCGAACGCTTGCCATCACCTGGCCGCAAGGATCTCATGCGACGAATGGAGTCATTTGGAGGCGGCCCAGGTGTATGGCATTGTTAGACAGCCGTCTCCGCCTCAACAGCAGGACTGGCATGCAGTTGAAGTCCGAGTGCAGAGATAACCTTCAAGACGGTTGCCAGTTCAGGATTCCCGCTTGATGTGAGAGCCTTGTAGAGGCTTTCCCGGCCCAGTCCAGCTTCACGTGCTATCTGCGACATGCCCTTGGCACGAGCAATATCACCCAAGGCAGCAGCCACTAGCTTTGGATCTCCATCCTCCAGAGCGGCTTCAAGATAGGCTGCCATGTCATCACTGTTTGTGAAATGATTGGCTGGATCCCAGACAGCTGTTTCGGTTTTGGTCATTGGCTTCTCCCTAAAGATTACGAGCAAGATCCTTGGCATGCTGGATGTCATTTGCTTGCGAGCCCTTATCGCCACCAGCGAGAAGAACAATAAGCTTGTTGCCTTGGCTTATGAAATAGATCCGGTAGCCAGGGCCATAACGAATCCGAAGCTCAGAGACACCTTCTCCGACTGGACGGGCATCACCTGGATTACCCAGGGATAAACGTCTAATCCGAATGTCGATGCGTGCTTTTGCCGCCCGATCACGCAGCCCAATGAACCATGCGGCATAGGCAGGGGTTTCCCGAATCTCCAGCATGCCACCATTGTATCTCCAGGGATACGGCGACGCAACCGATCTTCGGCCTGTCTAACGCTGCCCCTGAGTGGCAGACAGGAAGCTCCGAGCGGCGTAGCAGTGAGCCGGTGGTGGCCTGTCCACTCGAGGGGCTTGTTAGCCGGATATAGCACGGTGAAGATCGAAGTAATGTGACAGGCCGTTTCAGGCTCTTGCAATTCATTGTGGACGTTTTATGCTTAGATTCTAATTATTGCCGCCAAGATGGAGCTCTGGTTGACACAGGCTTGGCTGGTGGGGTCAGGCTTATTCAGTCTTTTTTTGGATCCCAAAAATCGCAAGGCTTGGTGGGCTAAACCTACGCTTGTCTTGATGATTACTATTCCTGCTGGCCTAGCAATCGCCTTTGGCCAGCAAAAAGCTGAAAGCGCAAAACGGCAAGCTCTGCAAGCAGAAAAGCAACATCAAATTGACCAGCTTAAAATTCTGGAACTTCAGATGCAGCTTAAGTCTGTAAGCGCAGATGTTGGCAAAGCGATACAGGGCCTTCAAACCCTTTTGATTGGATTTGGTTTTACTCCTGAAACTGCGGCAGTTGCAAGCCCCGAGAGAATCCGTAAAAGCAAGCTTGCGAATGGGCTGCTTCAGGAAGCAGCGAGGTCAAACACCCCATCTATCAAATCAGAAAGACAACGAATTACTGTTCAGTACTTCCCAAAGAATGTGGATTCCGATGTCGTAGAAAAAACTCTTTTAGACCTAGGTTTTACATTTGTAAAGGGAGTGCCACAGCAGCAAGGAGCAACCAATGCAATATGGTTTGGCAAAGATGTGCCATTATCAGATGTTAAGCTGGTAGCCCTTACGCTTGTCCGAGCAGGAGTAGATGTAAAAACAATTAAGCCCTTTCGCAAGAGTCATCCAGTCCAAGACAGAAACCTCCTAATCCAAGTAGGAACCGACGGGGATTACTCTGAAAAACCCTCGATGACAATCAAGCAAATAGTAGAAGCGCCAGGATTCTTCAGGCCAGACTAGCCTTATCTCAAATACCTGAGATGGAATCTGATTCCTAGGCCTTATGCGGCTAACGCTCCAGATCAGAAGCGGGCAGTGGTGAAATGGCTCGGAACACGACTAATGCTCCCGTCTTCTGCATCTGGATGTTAGGCCTCTCTAGCAAATACGACCATTGAACCATCCAGTGGATTGGGCTCTGATTCAGCTGACTGAAGCATAAGCTTGCTAAAATCTCCCGAACTCTGTTTAATGCTCTTGGCTTCAGTAATCAGAGAAAAGACTTCATCCTCACTCAGGTCGGTGAGTCTCTCAACTACTTGCTTCCACGTGAGGCTTTCGCCTGGAATGGGATCACTGCACCAGACCGGAGCAGACTGAGGTGTCTGAAAGCAGATAGCGTGCTTTTCAGTTGTAACCCACCCTGAGGGGGCTGTACGGATATCAACAACCTGCAAGTCACTTGTTGCGGGGGTACGCCTGACATCCTCTATGGAGAAGATCATCGGGCATACGTAGTGCGTCTCACCATTCTCCAGCCTAGAGATGCGGAGGAGGGTCTCGTGCTGAGACAGGCCTGTATCTTTGTTTCTATCCAGATATAGCTCTGAGCGATAGTATGGGGTTACGAATGACGGCGGCCTCCTGGCACTCCTTCTTTGCATTCGATCAACGACCTTGAACTGAAGGAAAACGGCTTGGTAGATAGGCTCGGATATCTTCTTGTCATTATGAATAAAGCCTCTGATATCATCGGCTATTTGCGGATTGCTATTGGTAGTTGAGATGAATGACTGATCAAAGCCATACCACTTCTCCTGGACGGCCGTTGGCTTGAAAACCACAATATTGGGATTATTCATAATCTGCTTGTATTCCTCCAGAAGAAGCCTGAAATAGTTCATCTCAAGAAGGCATTCAGGCAGCGGGTTTCGACTCATGGTGATCTGGCCGTCTGAATTAGCCTAACGCTGAATGGGCGGATCCAGTGAATACCGGCAACTTGCTTCTCTTGGCAGCATAAGAGCGGGTCGACCTGAGTGCAACAGCATGAAAACCTTGTCCTTGCAAGGAAGTTGCAGAGAACCTTCACACGTCACGGCTTCATAGACGGATCCGCATAAGGCCGTTCATGCCGTTACAAAAGGTCGGCGGGGCTGCTCACGCCCAGAGGGCCTCGATTCAGCACATGCGTGTAGATCATCGTGGTCTTGACATCGCTGTGCCCCATCAATTCCTGGATCGTGCGGATATCCTGCCCCCGCTCCAGCAGGTGGGTGGCAAACGAATGGCGGAAGGTGTGAGGTGTCGCCGGCTTGCTGACACCTGCAGCGAGCGCGGCTCGCCGCACAGCCTTCTGGATCAGACTGGGATCCAGGTGATGCCGTCCCTGTTGGCCGGTGGCTGGATCCTGACTGACCGACACATCTCAGGTAAGACCGTCGACTGAGACAGCACCGCACAGAGCATCGAGGAGCGGCGGCAGCTCAATTCGTGTGAACCAGGGCTGCTTCTGGCGGCGCTGCACGCCAAAGCTGGGGATGCAGGG
>NZ_JAGQBF010000055.1 GCF_024345495.1 Synechococcus sp. RedBA-s
AATAAGCAGTGAAGCTTCAGCGATCGAAGCGTTGCTTCACGCGGGTAGCTTTCCCCACACGGTCGCGTAGGTAGAAGAGCTTTGCACGCCTTACTTTACCGCGACGCTCCACCTTGATCGCGGCCACCTGGGGGCTGTGGATACTTTCATTGTCGATCTCACGACGCCAGAAGCCTGGTTTGGCAAGGGTTTTCACCCTTCTCGCCTCTCATCTGGGACTGTAGTTCAACCGGTTAGAGCACCGCCCTGTCACGGCGGAAGTTGCGGGTTCGAATCCCGTCAGTCCCGTTTCACTCTCATGAGCATCCGCCAGTGACCGTTCGGGTTCGTCTGGCTCCCAGCCCCACGGGAACCCTGCACATCGGCACCGCCCGCACGGCGGTCTTCAACTGGCTGTTCGCCCGCCACCACGGCGGCGAATTCCTCCTGCGCATCGAGGACACCGACCGCGAGCGCTCCAGGCCCGAGTTCACGGCCGACATCCTTGATGGCCTCGCCTGGCTGGGCCTGAGCTGGGACGCCGAACCCGTGATCCAGAGCGAACGGATCGAGGACCACCGCCGCGCCATCAGCCAGCTGCTGGAGGCCGGTCTGGCCTACCGCTGCTACGCCTCGGAAAACGAGCTGGAGCAGATGCGCGAGCGCCAGAAGGCCAGCGGCTCCGCCCCCCGCCACGACAACCGCCACCGCCACCTCAGCAGCGAGCAGGAGCAGGCCTTCATCGCCGAGGGCCGCGAAGCGGTGGTGCGCTTCCGCATCGATGATGGCGCCACGATCGGCTGGAGCGATCTGGTGCGCGGCGAGATGAGCTGGCGCGGCAGCGACCTGGGCGGCGACATGGTGATTGCCCGGCGGGCCCCGGCCGATCGCATCGGCGACCCGCTCTACAACCTGGTGGTGGTGGTCGACGATGCCGCCATGGCCATCAGCCATGTGATCCGCGGTGAGGACCACATCGCCAACACCGCCAAGCAGCTGCTGCTCTACGAAGCCCTCGGCCTGCCGCTGCCGGTGTTTGCCCACACGCCGCTGATCCTCAATCCGGAGGGCCGCAAGCTCTCCAAGCGCGATGGGGTCACCTCCGTGGGCGAGTTCCGCGCCATGGGCTACAGCGCCGAGGCGCTGGTGAACTACATGACCCTGCTGGGCTGGTCGCCGCCGGAGGGCATGGCCGAGCGCTTCACGCTGCCGGAAGCTGCCGCCGCGTTCAGCTTTGAGCGGGTCAACCGGGCCGGGGCCCGCTTCGACTGGGACAAGCTCAACTGGCTCAATGCCCAGGTGCTGCATGAGCTGCCCAGCGCCGACCTGCGCCAGGCACTGGAGCCGCTCTGGCGAAGCGAAGGCTGGGAGGCCCCTGGCGAGGAGGGTTCAGGCGATGGCAGCCGCGAGGCCTGGGAACTGGCCCTGGCCGAACTGCTGGGCCCGTCCCTGATCACCCTGAAGGATGGCCTGGAGCAGGCCCGCCCCTTCTTCGAGCGCCCAACTCTCGACAGCGGCGCCAGCCAGCAGCTGGAGGCCGATGGGGCCACCGCCGCCCTGACGGCGCTGCTGGAGCGGCTGCAGGCGGGGGGGAGCCTCAGTGTTGAGCAGGCCCAGGCGCTGCTGAGCGAGGCCGCCAAAGCGGCGGGAGTGAAAAAGGGTGTGCTGATGAAAAGCCTGAGGGCCGCCCTGCTGGGCAGCCTGCAGGGACCGGATCTGATCACCACCTGGCGTCTGCTGCACAGCAGCGGTGAAGACCGCACCCGGCTGATGCTGGCCGTGGCACCCGCCTAGGGCGTCTCCGGAGCGGCCACGGCCAGCTCCTCTTCGCTGAGGCGCAGGCCCAGCAGCCCCGCCAGGGGAGCGGCGGTGAACCCCTGCAGGCCCACGGTCATCAGGATCGTCAGGAACACCAGCCCCTGCAGGGCCCCCGCCCCCTCGACACCGGCTTCATAGAGGCGCAGGGCGAACAGGCTGGCCACGGCGGCGGTGACGATTCCGCGCGGGGCCAGCCAGCTCAGCAGCAGCTTCTGGCCGCCGCTGAGGGGCAGGCCGAAGGTGGCGATCTGCATGGCCACGGGCCGCACCACCAGCATCAAGGTGAGCACACAGCCCACTCCTCCCCAACCCAGGGGGCTGAGGTCGGTCCAGGCCACATCGGCCGCCAGCAGCGGGAAAAGGATGCTGATGGCCAGCTGGGCCAGCTGGCGGATCAGGTCATCGAGCATGGCGGCCTCGGTGTCGGCGAAGCGACTTACCAGCACCCCGGCCATCACCGCGGCGGGCAGACCCGACTCGGGCATCACCACCTCGCAGCCGGTGAACATCAGGAACATCACCCCCAGGGTGAGCTGCAGGCGCAGGCCACTCTCCGGGTCCACCGGCAGCCGCCGCAGCAGCACCGCCAGCAGGAAGCCGCTCAGGGCACCCACCGCCACACCGAACCCCAGCCGTTGCAGCAGCTCCAGGGCAAGGTCCTGCCAGTCGTAGCGGTCGGTGAGCACCAGCTCCAGCAGGAGCAGCGCCAGCACGGCGCCGATGGGCTCCAGCACCAGCCCCTCCCCCTCCAGCACATCCCCCAGGGGAGGCGCCAGGCGCATCTGCTGAATCAGGGGCGTCACCACCGTGGGGCCCGTGCCCAGCACGATCGCGCTATACACCGCCGCCAGAGGCCAGCTCAGGCCCGCCAGCCAGTGGGCCGCCAGCAGGCCGGCGGGCAGGGCCACCAGCAGGCGCACCACCACGATCCGCAGCACCGCCAGGCGAGTGGTGCTGCCCGGAAGGCTCAGCTGGAGGCCCCCGTCGAAGAGCACCAAGCTCACCAGCAGGCCCACGATCGTTTCCAGGCCACTGCCCAGGGCGAAGGGATCCACCAGGCCCAGGCCGGAGCGGCCAATCAAGAGGCCCGAAGCCAGCAGCAGCACCACCGACGGCAGGCCGGTGAGCAGGGAGGTGAGCTGGGCCAGCGCCCCGGAGAACACGGTGATCCCCCAGAGCAGCTGGAGCCTCTCGGGGGCATCAGTCATGGCTGGGCGACCGGGCCCCCCAGAATGCCCGAGCCGGAATGGAGAACGGGACAGGGATGGCCGAAGCACCGATGCTGCTGCTGGTGGATGGTCATTCCCTGGCCTTTCGCAGCTTCTATGCCTTCGCCAAGGGCGGCGAGGGGGGGCTGAGCACCAAGGAGGGGGTACCCACCAGCGTCACCTACGGCTTTCTCAAGGCGCTGCTGGAGAACGTCAAGGGCCTCACCCCCCAGGGGGTGGTGATCGCCTTCGACACCGCCGGGCCCACCTTCCGCCATGAGGCCGACGCCAGCTACAAGGCCCACCGCGATGAGGCCCCGGAACAGTTCTTCGCCGACCTGGCCAACCTGCAGGAGATCCTCGCCGGGGCGATGGATCTGCCCCTGTGCATGGCCCCCGGCTACGAAGCCGACGACGTGCTCGGCACCCTGGCCAACCGCGCCGCGGACGCGGGCTGGCGGGTGCGCATCCTCTCGGGTGATCGCGACCTCTTCCAGCTGGTGGATGACGAGCGCGACATCGCCGTTCTCTACATGGGCGGCGGCCCCTATGCCAAGAGCTCAGGCCCGGTCACGATCCGCCGCGAGGGGGTGATCGCCAAGCTCGGCGTGACGCCGGAGGAGGTGGTGGACCTCAAGGCCCTCACCGGCGATGCCAGCGACAACATCCCCGGGGTCAAAGGGGTGGGCCCTAAGACGGCGATCAGCCTGCTCAACGCCCACCTCAATCTCGATGGCATCTACGCGGCGCTGGAGCAGCAGAAAGGAGCGCTGAAAAAGAAGCTTGAAGCCGATCGGGAGAGCGCCTACCGCTCGCGCATGCTCGCCGAGATCCTGGTGGACATCCCCCTGCCGGCCGAACCGCGGCTGACGCTCGGGGCCGTGGATGGAGCGGCCCTGGCCCAACGGCTGGAGGAGCTGGAGCTGTTCAGCCTGGCCCGGCAGCTGGCGGCGTTCGAGCGGGCCTTCTCCGCCGATCACCGGGCCCAGGAGCCGTCAGCCTCCACGCAAAGCCCCAGTGCACCGGCAGCGAGCCCCGCCCCAGAAGGCGCCGCGCCGGTCCTGGAGCCGGAGCTCATCCAGACCCCGGCGCAGCTGGAAGCCCTGCTGGAGCGGTTGATGGCCGCCACCGATGCCGACCAGCCGATCGCTCTCGACACCGAAACCACCTCGCTGAACCCCTTCCAGGCGGAACTGGTGGGGGTGGGACTGTGCTGGGGTGCGGGCAGACCTGATCTGGCCTACATCCCGATTGCGCACCAGCCGCCTGAGGCCACCGATCTGCTCGAAGCCGCGCCACCGCCCGCCCAGCAGCTGCCCCTCGATCAGGTGCTCACGGCCCTGGCCCCCTGGCTGGCCAGCACCGCTCACCCCAAGACCCTGCAGAACGCCAAGTACGACCGCCTGATCCTGCTGCGTCATGGCCTGAACCTCGAAGGGGTGGTGATGGACACCCTGCTGGCCGATTACCTGCGCGATGCCAACGCCAAACACGGGCTGGAGGTGCTGGCCGAGCGTAATTTCGGCTTCACGCCCACCAGCTTCACCGAGCTGGTGGCCAAGGGGGAGAGCTTTGCGGCGGTGCCGATCGCAGCCGCAGCCCAATACTGCGCCATGGACGTGCACGTCACCTGGCGGCTGACGCCGCTGCTGCGCGGCCAGCTGGAGGAGTTAGGGGAGGCGCTGCCGAAGCTGCTCGATCAGGTGGAACTGCCGCTGGAGCCGGTGCTGGCGCGTATGGAGGCCACGGGCATCCGCATCGACAAGCCCTATCTGGCGACCCTGAGCGAGGAGCTGGCGGGCACCCTCACCAGCCTTGAGGCCGGGGCAAAGCAGGCCGCCGGGGTCGATTTCAACCTGGCGTCGCCCAAACAGCTGGGCGAGCTGCTGTTCGACACGTTCGGGCTCGATCGCAAGAAATCGCGCAAGACCAAGACCGGCTGGAGCACCGATGCAACCGTGCTCGAGAAGCTCTCCGGCGACCACCCGGTGGTGCCATTGGTGCTGGAGCACCGCACCCTGAGCAAGCTCAAGAGCACCTACGTGGATGCTCTGCCAGCCCTGGTGGAGCCCGAGACCGGCCGCGTCCACACCGATTTCAACCAGGCCGTCACGGCCACCGGCCGGCTCTCAAGCAGCAACCCAAACCTGCAGAACATCCCCATCCGCACCGAGTTCAGCCGCCGCATCCGCAAGGCCTTCCTGCCCCAGCAGGGCTGGCAGCTGATCAGCGCCGACTACTCCCAGATCGAGCTGCGCATCCTCACCCACCTCTGCGGCGAAGAGGTGCTGGTGGAGGCCTACGCCAATGGCGACGACGTGCACGCCCTCACCGCCAGGCTGCTGCTCGACAAAGACGAGGTGACACCAGAGGAGCGGCGCCTGGGCAAGACGATCAACTTCGGCGTGATCTACGGCATGGGCGCCCAGCGCTTCGCGCGCGAAACCGGCGTCAGCCAGGCCGAGGCCAAGGAATTCCTGAGCAAGTACAAGCAGCGCTACCCGAAGGTGTTCGCCTTTCTGGAGCTGCAGGAACGGCTGG
The DNA here is from genome assembly GCF_024345495.1 of Synechococcus sp. RedBA-s. Classification (GTDB taxonomy): domain Bacteria; phylum Cyanobacteriota; class Cyanobacteriia; order PCC-6307; family Cyanobiaceae; genus Regnicoccus_A. The sequence continues at coordinate 5,547 of NZ_JAGQBF010000055.1, forward strand.
CCCTAAGCCGCGGCTACGTGGAAACGATCCTGGGCAGGCGTCGTCCCTTTGCCTTCGATCCGGGCGGCCTGGGGCGGCTGCGGGGCAAGCCACCTGAGGAGATCGAGCTGGAGGTGGCCCGCCGCGCCGGGATGGAGGCCCAGCAGCTGCGGGCGGCGGCCAATGCCCCGATCCAGGGCTCATCGGCCGACATCATCAAGCTGGCGATGGTGCGGCTCGATCAGGAACTGCACACCCAGGCCCTGCCCGCCCGGCTGCTGCTGCAGGTGCACGACGAGCTGGTGCTGGAGGCGGCCCCCGAAGCCCTTCCTCTAGTGCTGGCCGTCGTCAAGGAGGTGATGGAGAACGCCATTCGCCTCAGCGTCCCCCTGGTGGTGGACACCGGCTGGGGCGCGAACTGGATGGAGACGAAGTGAGCGGAGCCCCAGCCGGTCCGTGCCGGGCACGCCGGATTCCGTTAAAACTCACGTTCAGGTGAGTCCACCAGTCCCCGATGCCACCGTCGATGCCATCAGCGCTTCCGGAACCTGAATCGCCACGGCGCAACCGCCGGCCGCGCAAGCGGGAGCTGTTCTGCCCGGCCCACCCCGAGCAGAGCCTGCTGGGCAACGGCCGCAAGTACTTTCTGCACCTGCTCACCCCCGAGCAGCTCAAGAAGCGGGGCATGAGCGACAAGAAAGCGCGGCTGGTGATCCAGGCCTACCCGGTGCTGGTGCTCAGCAACGAATGGCTGGAGGAGCTGTTCTGTGCGGAGTGCGGCGGCAACCGCTGGTGCCATGTGTCGAAGCACGATCGGATCAGCCACACTGTGCGCTGGGCGGAGCGCGAGCTCTGGCAGCAGGTGGCCCATGTGGATCCGGTGGTGGCCAACCCGAGCGTGGGTGAGTTCACGCGGAGGGAAGCGGGGCGATCCCGTACTCGCCGGCAGGATGGCAGCCAATGGTACGACTGCCACTGACGGGGCCGCTCAGGGGCTGGTAGTCCCTCACCAGAGCCCGCAGGGCAGGAATCAGGCGCTGGTCGTCCCATTCCTCCAGGACGTGCTGCAGCTCCTCAACCAGGGGTTCCAGCTGCTCGGGGGCAAGGAACTCCTCGTTGGCCTTGCGGATCAGGGGATGGTCGGTGGGCTGATCGCTCTCCTGGATCAGTAACTCCTCATAGAGTTTCTCCCCCGGACGCAGGCCAGTGAAGGCGATGGCGATCTCCCCATCGGGATGGGCGTCGTCGCGGATCGTGAAGCCCGAGAGACGGATCATCTGGCGGGCCAGATCAAGGATCCGCAAGGGTTCGCCCATGTCGAGCACGAAAACTTCCCCGCCACGGGCCATGCCACTGGACTGCAGCACCAGCTCGACCGCCTCGGGAATCGTCATGAAGTAGCGGGTGATCTGCGGATGGGTCACGGTGAGCGGCCCACCGGCGGCGATCTCACGGCGGAAGTGGGGCACCACAGACCCCGAGGAGCCCAGCACGTTGCCGAAGCGCACCATCGAGCAGATGGGCCCGTTCCCCGCAGCCGCCGTGCGGGCGGCTGCGGCCTGCACGAGCAGTTCGCAGACCCGCTTGCTGGCGCCCATCACGTTGGTGGGACGGACGGCCTTGTCGGTGGAGATCAGGACGAAGCGCTCCAGGCCGCAGCTGAAGGCCACCTCCAGGGCCGCGCTGGTGCCATGCACGTTGTTGGCGACCCCGGCGCAGGGGTTCGCCTCCACCAGGGGCACATGCTTGTAGGCGGCGGCATGGAAAAGCACCTGCACGCCATGGTCATGGCAGAGCTTCGCCAGGCGCCGGCGATCGCCCACGTCCCCCAGGACCGGCACAAGGCCGGGCAGGGGGTGACTCACGAGATGCCGAAGGCTGCTGAACTCCTGCTCGAGCTCGTAGAGGGCCAGCTCACTGCGCTCCAGCAGCACCAGGCGGCGAGGCTGCTGGCGGTGGATCTGGCGGCAGAGCTCCGAGCCGATCGAGCCACCGGCGCCCGTGACCAGCACCACCTTGCCGGCCACGGCGGCACGCAGCAGGGAAGGGTCAGGCTTGCAGGTCTCTCGACCGAGCAGATCCTCGATCGCCACTGGCCGCAGGTCGGTGACCACCTCCTCCCCGGCAGCGATGCGGGCCAGGGAAGGAATCGAGAGCACCGACAGCCCAAAGGCGGTGCACTGATCCACCAGCTCCCGGCGGCGGCGGCGCGGGGCCGAGGGGATCGCCAACAGCACCTGCTGGATGCCATGGCGCTCGATCAGCTGGCTCAACTGATCGGGTGAGTGAATGGGCAACCCCTGCAAGCTGCGCCCCCACAGGGCCCGGTCGTCGTCGAGAATGCCCACTAGCTTGTATGGGCTCAGATAGCGCAGGTCGTCCAGCAGCTGAGCCGCCGCCTGACCGGCCCCGTACACCAGGGTGGGCTGCTGCTGGTTCCGTCCTAGACCCTGTTCCATCAGGGTGGCGGAGGACCGGGCGGCCAGCGAGAGCCGCAGCAGGTCGCGCATGACGATGCGGCTGGCGATCAGGCTCGCGGAGAGCAGTAGCCAGAACAGCAGCCAGAAACTGCGGGGAGGAGGTTCGCCCGGTCCGGTGAGGGTGCAGACCAGGAGCAGCAGCAGCACCGCCAGCCCGCTGCGGGGCAGAAGGCCGTAGAGGGAATGGCTCCCGGAGAAGCGGGTGAGGCTGCGATACCAGCCGCTGAGCACCAGAACGGCCAAGCCGAGGCCCACCGACCAGGACAGGAGCCAGAAATTGCCGAGGAACTGGGGAGGATTCAGCTCACCGAGCCGCAGGGCGAAGGCCAGCCAGAAACTGAAGGCGATCAGCAGCCCATCCACCGCCATCAGAGCTAAGCGGCGCAGGATCACTGGCGCATGGGTTGCGCTCACGACAGGCTCCCCCTGAGGTGGACGGCTTTTACTGGACAGATTCGCCCCCTGACATCGTTAACTCCGGGCGGGAGGAACAGGGTTTGGTCTCAGTGTAGACCTCATGGGGAGTTTTGCCTCCCAAGGAGCTGTGTGGTCTTACATGGCCATACCTCCAGAAGAAGCGGGCCAGGCTGATCTCGGC
>NZ_JAGQBF010000056.1 GCF_024345495.1 Synechococcus sp. RedBA-s
CACGCTCTGCCTGTGCGGCGGGCTCATCCGCCTCCTCACATCAGCCTTGACGGCCTCGCTGTATCCGCGCATTGGTCATGTCCTCAAGCCCCCGGATGGAAGGATCAAAGGGGTGACATCTTTCCTGAACCCGGGGGCAATGGGTAGGTCGGGGTGGCTTGAGAGCGTGAAGCTGGAAAACAATTCCAAGCCTCGGTGGATTCCCAGACCCAGCAGAAAATTGAGGTGATCTGATGAGCCATATGGGAATTGAGCTGAAATCGCTTCTGCAGAGCGTCTTGAGCATTCGCTATTGGCTCCTGACCTGCACTCTTATCCCACTGCATTTTCTGGAATCCTACATCCCCAACCAGGGCATACAGCAATGCCGTAAAATAGTTCTGGTGCACAGGGATTGAGCGAGCGCCGCCGCTCCGTGATGTACTGTGTGCTGCTATCTCAGCGGACAGTCTTAAATGAGATGTATCGGTCAATGGGCCTAAAGGCAGGCATCAGCAACGAACGAAGGAGAATAAGGATGACGCTGTAGAAGGTCGGCCTGACTAAAACTTGCATGCAAGTAAACAACATTGAAGATCGCACATGAAAGCTACTTCCAAGCAAATCCTAGTACTTAGATGTCATTATCGGCAAGACTGTAAAACAAGAAAAGTTGTGGAGCATTAAAACACGCTTGAGGCGAGAGACTTGACAAAACATTCGCCTGGATTCATGCTGGAATGATGAAGCACAGATGCAGCTTCGGAATAAGTGCTCTTCAATTCATTCTATGATTTACACTTGGATCAGATCAATGCATTCATGCCCCGGCTACTGCATCACGCAAAGGGGAGGCAGATCCACCAAATGATAGAAATATGAAGCGTGGTATTTTTGTTCAATGGAGTACATCTTACTATTCATCTTCAATTTTATTTGATACTGATTCTACCAGAATCCACAGTTACTACACCATACCCCATGCCCTACTACGACAAGCGCTTATCCGCTATGGCATCCTTCTGTGTCCAATTGAAGAGTTTGGCGAGGACAAGAGAGCAGACTTCTTGATTTCTGTCGACTTGCCTATCTCCAGGATAGAAATCGAAAGAGCTTGTGACAAGTTGCTCAATCCGGGTGGGCCAAGAATTCTCATCGTCATGGAATCTGCTCATTCCATGCCTGAGTTACTTTGTAAATCAGAATTTAGCAATTGGAGCCACGTGATACATTACACTAGCCTTCTACCATCCAGCGTAAAGCGCTACTACTATACACTTCCTTCTAATTTGAGTTATCTGTCGGCTCAAGGGCAAGACTATACTCATGATCGTCACAGACTCGTGGGAATGATGAGCACTAATAAGCCCTCTCGTCTAACTGCAACTATCTCAAGAAGAGTGCGAAGTCACTGGTCTGCTTATCGCTATGACTCTGCTGGTGTATTCAGGTGGCTGAGGCAAGAGGATGGCTTGAGACTCCGCAGACATTTCTCAAAAAGACTAGCAAAATTAATCCCCGATGACTTTCGTGTTTTCGGAGGCCAGTGGGATGGCTCATCCTTTGCCCCTCACCATCGCGTGCTCAAGCCCAAAGCAAATCCATGTTCAAAAGGCCCTACATCGTGCAATTCAATATCTATAATTCGGGGATTTAAGTATTTTTTTGCAACAGAGAATCTAATAGGCGACGATGGATATCTTACAGAAAAGTTATTTAATGTTATTCGGGCTGGCTCAGTTCCAATATACAAACCAGCCACTGATAGCAGAGTCTTTCCATTTACCGGAGCACACGCAAACCTTCCATTTATAGATTTACGAATGGTTAAAAACAATTCCGTATCACAACTTGTTAGCTTACTCCGAAATATTAAACCTGATACTTATCAGAAATACTTGCAAGCTGGAAAGGAGTTTCTTTCTTCTCAGCTTGCCGTCTCTCATACCCCTTGTGCATATGCCAAATCAATGTCAAAACTTCTTTCGGACTTGATTGTCAGCTCCGGCCAATAACTACTGAAAAATGTTCGGCGGAAATCCCATTGATTGAGAACCATTTTAAAAATCGCCAGTGTGACAAGAATCGCCTGAGCATCCGGCTGGTTGTTTGGCGACAGTTTAGATAGGCGGGCGCAGCACCGCCAAGAACTACGCTGAAGGACTTTTAGGCCCCCCTGCACCGCAACCCACCTGCCGCAAGAGAAGAGGATTCATCACAAAAGATTCGGAAATCGCAGCAACGGCAAACAGGGTTGGACGAGCAATAGGGCCGGGAAAGCGGTGATGCCGAAACAGGAGACGTCGAATAAGATCCTTCGGCCCGAGTGCAAAGCGAAGAGCTGTCATCTGACGGTAGCTGACAAACCAACTGAGCGCCAGTTCAGAAACTCTGGGATTCGCTTGAATGGCATCACTGAGATGCTGAGTAGAGCTTCTCCCAATTCGATCAAAGAACTCCCAGCTCCATCGCTCCGTATGATTGAGATGGAGAAACTGACTGGCATCAAGATGCAAGCGCTTCAGGCCAATCGCCTGTAGCGCAAGAGGAAGGATCAGGTCCCACCAGGGTAGTCCAATGGTTAATTCTGAGCTGAGGAGTAAGTGCACACGTGGCACAAGTGAGGAATGGAAGGCAATGAAGTCGATCCCAGAGTTATAAGGAACTAACGCTTGCCTTGGGTCTGGTAGGTCTGTAATCGCAACTAGTTCACTCATTGAGGACACATCGCAACGGTGCGCGAGAAGAAAGAGGTTTGTATCGAGTTGGTGAAGGATTCGCTGCGAAGCCTCCGTTAGAGAAATATGGATATCCGCGTTTGTGATAGCAATGGGCTGGTCAGGAAAGCGCTGGCACGCTGCGCCAAGTAGGCTCAGGAGATTCGGAAGATAGTCAGGGAAACCCTCCTTTGATGGCTCGACAGAGAGAACCGAGACGCCAGCATTCTCCAGTGCCTCCTCGAAGCCAGGATTAGCATCGAACTCTTGGCGCGTGTTTATCGAGACAGGCTGGAACCCAGCCGCAAACCATGAGGCCAATATCCTTGCCTGAAACGAATCTTGAGCCTGATTATTGAAAGGTTCACCGCGAATCTGAGGCGGGATAGATGCAAGAAGTGGAATGCCCATTAGGAATAATTGCAGGACGGAAGGCAGTATTTACTTGAGGAGCAGGACTGATTCAAAGTGTGGTACAAGCACAGTGGTCTGAGCTGCAGCCTTTGGGTTCGCTGTGCGGGCTTGCTGCTTCTCTGTGCCCAAAATCGGCATTGCTGCAACTCATCTCGATCTGATTAGCTTCAAAAAGGCGATTCGGGGTAAACGGATGCAGGGCGGGATTCGTATCGCCGCTTGGTATCTGCTGCTGGTGGCAGTGCTGGACATCCTGAGCCACGCCCTATTGTATGCTTTCGCGGGCCGAACAAGCCCATTCCTGAGCGATCAGCCTTGACAATTATCCTGGCGGCGCTTGGATCTTAGGCAGAGACTGCCCGAGTTGATACTCCCAACCGCTGGGACATAAGAAAGCGACTGGTACGCGACACCTCCCAATGTTCAAGCGTTTGTTGAGCGCCTCACCGCTCAGCTGGAAACTCTAGGCGACCGTTTCGCCCAGTTGGAGGAGCAGCAAGGGCGCAGCTTGCGGAAGTCTTCCATGCCGCCGTCCAGGGATGTCCCCGCCCAGAAGTGCTTTTCTGGTGGCAGCAGCGGCTACGGCATGAGCCTGGGCGATGGACTGAGCCGCCGGCGGGGCGCCCTGGAGGGCCACCCTGGCCATGGCTGTGATCTGCTGCCGATTGAACGTTGTACGGAGGTGAACGCCCATCACCCGATAGACTCTCGCCGCTGCGCCACGGCCCTGAACGGAGACGATCCGGAGCCCTTGTGGTGCCACCAGGTGGTGGAGATTCCACCGCTGGTTCCTGTGGTAGTTGAGCACCAGGTGCACTGTCTGCTCTGCCCCTGATGCGCCATCAGCACCGCGGCGGTGCTGCCCGCAGAGTGTGGAGACCAGAGGCTACGGGCCCCGGCTCAGCGCCCAGATGGGGCTGCTGCCAGGGCTGATTCAAAGTCCTAAGCCGTGCTTGGTTCTGGCTTTCTCGTCGCCATCGCCAGTAGTGCCGAGAGGTCGTGAGTTACGGTACGGCCTGCATGCCGGCTCGGATCGAGTGAAATCCAGCCAGTCGGAGCAGCTTGAGGGCTGCCGTCCGCAGCGTCGTCATCGCGCTGGCGCCGTTGCCCCGGTAGCGATGGGCGTCCTCATGCAGCTGGGTGTCACGGATCTAGTGCCAGCCCTCAATGCTCCAGCGCTCGTGCACCAGTTGCAGCAGGGCTTCTGGGGTGGTGCGCAAGCTGGTGAGAAAGAGGTGGGTCTGCCGGAAGTCCCTGCCGTCGCGGGTTCCGGTGGCGATCACTTCCACGATCCAGCTGTTACAGTTCCAGACCTCACCATCGAGAAACCCGGAGCTGCACAGCCGCGGGTTCATGGCTGGCATCTGATGGATGTGGGCATCCTGCCCAGAGCAATGCAGGGCAAAACAGGGATCGACGACTACTGCATCGATGAGCTCCTCCAGCAAGGGCTTGTAGAGTTCGTTGCAGAGGCCTGCGTAGTAGAGCTGCCAGGGCGGCAAAACCTGGAGGTTGGGGTGTGGGCCGATCTCATGGGCCATGCCCTCGGAAACGACAAACACCAGAGCGCTGTACCGAAACAGGCGACGGAAGCTCTGATCCCAGATTCATAGCCCCCAGCGGGGGCAGCGACTGGCATCCGGATACCAGTCATGGGCGAACGTGATCAGAGGAAGGCCTTCCAGCCGTAACTTGCGCAGGCTATGCCACAGCGCATGCCCCAACCCGGGGTGATAGCCAAGACCTTCAGGCGCCGAGGTGATTGAGCCGGCGCCGAACAGCTGCTGGTGGCACCATAACACCACACTAACGCCGTATTGATCAAGGCGGATCGGTACATCTCCCATGTAGAGGAGGCCAGTCATTTTGCCAGAGGCAGCAGAGTAGGCGGGGCATCGGGCGCAAAAAGGCCCCCAATTCCTTCAAATGAATTCAAGCTGAGGCACATGAGCGTTGGTCGATGGAAAAGATCGGATGGCAACATTTCCGATGACCAAGCCTCGCTACCTTCCCCCAAGGCATCCCCCCAACCGCCAACCGATGGCCCCCACAATCTATCTGCACTGGAGCGCAACACCCTACGACTGGCTTCGTCCCGGGGCCTATCACACGATCGTGGCGGGCGATGGACGGGTTCAGCGGCTGCATGCTTACACGATTGACCTTTACAGCCACACCTACAGGCGCAACAGCAACTCGGTGGCGATCTGCTGCGCCTGCATGGGCGGCAGGCCTGATCCCTGGACGGTGCCTCCCACTGAGGCGCAGATCAGCGCGATGTGCCGCGAAGTGGCCAGCCTCACCCACGACTGGGGCTGGCAGGCGGGCGACATCATGATTCAGCGTGTGATGACCCATGCAGAAGCCGCGTCGAATCGCGATGGCCGCGTGATGCACGACAACTACGGTCCGGTGATCTGGGGCGGTACTGGAGAACGCTGGGATTTTCTCCAGCTGCGCCGCGGAGGAGCCAACGATGGCGGTGAGGAGCTGCGCCGCAGCATCCGCGAGCAGCTGGCCGCACGAGCCAAGGGAGACGGCCCGGAAGCCAGCAGCCCCGCCGTCGTTTTCAGACGTTCCGCCACGATGCAGGCCCGCGGCGAGGAGCTGGCGGTGGAGATCGATCGCAACGGCACCTCCTGGGCCCTGGCCGCAGACCTGCTGGGCCTCTATGAGATTCCCTACGAATGGGATCCACGCCAACGGCGCCTTCTGATCGGCAGCAGCGATGTGGCCCCCACCTACCGCGACGACGGGCTGCAGGACACCAGCGGACAGCCAATGTTCGAGATGGCCCTGCTGGGCGGCGCAGACCAGGGTCATCGGCACCCATCAGGGATGCCAGAAAAAGCAGCATGATCGGATAAAATCCGATGATGCCTCATAAATCAGACAAGTCCAGAGCCAAGAGGCTGGAGCATCCCCTGGGGCGCTTCGGGTCGCTGCCCCTGGCGCGCGAGGTGCTGGATGAGGTGCTCAGCGGCTACCTGCGGCCGAACGACAAGGTGAGTGAGTGGCTGCGGGAGGGAGCCCTGCAGCCATTGCGGCGCGGGCTCTACCTGGCGGGGCCTTCCCTCCGGACCAGCCCGGCTTGCCTGCCGCTGCTGGCCAACCATCTCTATGGGCCCTCCTACGTGTCGCTCGACTTTGCCCTGGCCTTTCACGGCTTGATCCCGGAAGGGGTGGCGGAGGTGACCTCCGTAACGCCGAAGCCGAGCCGCCGGCTCACCAACAGCCTCGGGCGTTTTTCCTATCACCACCTGCCGCTCCCCTATTACGCGATCAGCCAGCAGCTGGGTGAGGGCCCCGATGGCCTCCGCTTTCTGATCGCCAGTCCCACCAAGGCCCTGTGTGATCGGCTGGTGCTCAGCCGGCAGCTGCCGCTGCTGTCACGGGTGGCCATGCGTCAGTGGTTGCTCGAGGATCTGAGGCTCGATCCCGATTTACTCAGCCAGCTCAGCCTCAGCGAGATCCGCCGGTGCCAGGCCAGCGGCTTCAAGCAACGCCAGCTGGGCACGTTGCTGACGGTGATCGAGACCCTTCACCAGGAGCTGGTGTGACGAGCGACGGACCGGTGAACAGAGTTGTGGAACAGATGCTGCTGCGTGTGCCGCAGGGCAGCGCTGCGGAACGCAGCCAGGCGCTGCGGGAGGTGATGCAGGAGATTGCCCTGGCGGGGCTGGTTCGGCGTGGTTTCTTCGGGAAGTCAGCGTTCTATGGCGGCACCTGCCTGCGCATCTTTCACCAGCTACCGCGGTTTTCGGAGGATCTGGATTTCTCGCTGCTGCGGCCGGATCCAGAGTTCTCGTTGCAGCCCTATCTGCAGGGGCTGGGGGAGGAATTTGCCGGGATGGGGATTGATGTGGAGATCCGCGAGAAGAAGAAAACAGTCGACACCCCCATTGTTTCAGCCTTCCTGAAACCCACCACCACCATGGTGGAGATGGCGATCGGTGGGGCCAGATCGATGAAGATCAAGCTTGAGGTCGACACCGACCCGCCGCTGGGGTTCAACACCGAGGAGCAGCTTCTGCTGCAGCCCTATTCGTGTTACGTGAAGTGCTTCAGCCTGCCGGGTCTGTTTGCCGGCAAGATGCATGCGGTGCTGTTTCGCCAGTGGCAGCAACGGGTGAAAGGACGCGATTGGTTTGATCTGGAGTGGTACGTACGTCGTGGCACGCCCTTGCATCTCGATCATCTGGCAGAGCGCGCACGCCAGAGCGGCCACTGGCCTGTGGATCAGCCCTTCACGGCAGCGACCCTCCAAAGCCTGCTGGCCGAACGCATCACTCGCCTGGATGTGGCGAACGCCAGCGTGGACATCCAACGCTTCATCGCCGACCCGCAGCCGCTGGAGATCTGGGCACAGGCCTACTTCCTTGATCTGGTGCAACGCATTCAGCTGGTGTGAGGAGTTTGCCCGAGGGGCGTCTTCACCCCGCCCAGATCTCGGCCAGCTCCAGGCGCAGCCCTGGAAACTCGGATCCAGCGTCCAGCCACTCCTGCTGCTCCAGGCGCTTGGGCTCGCCACTGGCGGGCCAAACCTCTACAGCGCACTCCTGGGGCAGAATCAGCCAGCCGAGGCGGGCACCGTTGCTCTGATACGCGGCCATCTTGCGGCGCAGGGCGGTGAGGCCACGAGGACCTTCGTCGCTGGGGCTGGCCAGTTCCACCACCAGGTCCAGGCAGAGGGGCACGAAGCTGCTGCGCTCCTGAGCGCTGAGCGCCTCCCAGCGCTGCTGACTCACCAGCGAGGCGTCGGGGCTGAGGACAGAGCCATCGGGCAAGCGGAACCCTGTGGAGCTGTCGAACACCTTCCATCCACGATTGCCCCTGGTGAAAAGCTTGAGTTGCAGAATCAATTCACCATTACGCGAGCCTGTTTCACCACCTGTAGGGGTCATGGTGATCAGCTGCCCATCAGCAGCGAGTTCCAGCACTGCCTCAGGGTTCTCTGCGCACACCCGCTCAAACTGTTCTGGAGTGAGACGCAGATCGGCTGGCAGCCGCAGCTGTGAACGTGAATCAAAAGCTGCAACAGCCGCGGCCCCCGGGTTCAGGAAAGATGTCACCCCTTTGATCCTTCCATCCGGGGGCTTGAGGACATGACCAATGCGCGGATACAGCGAGGCCGTCAAGGCTGATGTGAGGAGGCGGATGAGCCCGCCGCACAGGCAGAGCGTG
>NZ_JAGQBF010000057.1 GCF_024345495.1 Synechococcus sp. RedBA-s
GCCCCCTCCCCACTCCAACCCCGAGCGCAGCCCCCAGCCATGTCGGCGCAACGACTCCAGAAACTCTTGGCCAGCGCTGGGCTCTGCTCCCGCCGCCGGGCCGAGGAGCTGATCCAGCAGGGCCGGGTGACCTTGAACGGAGCCGTGGCACAGCTGGGGGACCAGGCGGATCTCTCCAGCGACCGGCTCGAACTGGATGGCAGGCCGGTGGCTGCGGCGGCCCCGGCCATCACCGTGCTGCTCAACAAGCCCCGCGGTGTGATCTGCAGTTGCCACGATCCCGAGGGACGCACCACGGTGCTGGATCTGCTGCCGCCGGAACTGAGCGAAGCCACGGGCCTGCATCCGGTGGGGCGCCTGGATGGCGCCAGTCGAGGGGCGCTGCTGCTGAGCAACGACGGCGCGCTCACCCTGCGCCTCACCCACCCCCGCTTCGGCCATCGCAAGCACTACCGGGTGTGGGTGGCCGGCGAGCCCGCGCCCGAGGCGCTGGAGCAGTGGCGCCGCGGTGTTCCCCTCGACGGGCAGCCCAGTCAGCCGGTGGGGGTGCGGGAGCTGGCGCGGGGAACACGGGGCACCTTGCTGGAACTGGAGATGGGCGAGGGCAGGAACAGGCAGATCCGGCGCACCGCTGAGCTGCTGGGCCATCCGGTCAGGGATCTGCAGCGGGTGGCGATCGGCCCCCTGCGCCTCGGTGAGCTGCCCGAGGGACGCTGGCGCCACCTCGTCCCCCAAGAATGGAGCGATCTCGACGCGCGGACCTGAACCGCCCTCCGATCGCACCACTGACCTGATCGATGCCGCCCTCCAGGATTCCCACGGCCATGCCAACCCGCCTGAGGCGGTGGTGGCCCTGGCGGACAGCCGCCCCCAGCCAGCCGGTGGAAGCCCACGAGGATCCCCTGCTCAACGCCGGGCGGCAGCTGCGCCAGCAGCGGGAGGCCCGGGGCCTGAGCCTGCGCCAGCTGGCGATCGAGACGCGGGTGAGCACCCCGGTGCTGGAAGCACTGGAGCGGGGATGGCGCGATCGGCTGCCGGAGCCGGCCTACCTGCGAACCATGCTGCCGCTGCTGGTGCAGCACCTGGATCTTCCCGCCGGCGCCCTCAACGGCGCCCTGCCGGATCGGCCCGAGCGCACCCAGCACAACGTGTCGGGGCGCCAGGCCCTGCTGGCCCGCTTCACTCCCGGCTCGATCGATGTCTTCACCACCTGGCAGGGGACCGTGATCTACGGGGGACTGACTCTGGCTCTGATCTATGGCGTCAACCTGCAACAGAGGCAACTGGCTGCGGAGAACCTGCTGATCCTGCGCCCGATCCCGCCCCTGTCGGCCTCGGAGCAACGGGCGCCGGATCCCAACGCCGAGCTGCTGCGGGCCTATCCAGACCTCAGGCCCCTGCAGCGGGCCGCCGAGGGAGTGGCCAGGCAACGGCTGCTGGAGGGCGGCCTCGAGCGCAGGCCTGCCGCTGGGGTGCTGCAACTACGGCTGGGGCAACCCACCCGGATCAGCCTCGGCAGTGAAACGGGGGTGAAAACCGAGCTCAACGGGGCCACAGGCGAGCTGGTGCTGCAGCTGCGGCCTCCCCTGCGCCTGACCCTGAACCCTGTGCCACCCCAGGGCGCCGTGCTCTGGGACGGCCAACCCCTGGCACCTGAGCCGGGCGCTGCTGGCCGTTACCGGCTGCCGCCCACCACCACCTCGGCAACGCCGCTGCCTGTGCGCCCGTAGCGCTGCGCCAGCCCCTGGAGGCCCCCCAGCGGCTCCTGGAGGCTGGCGATCGGTTGGCCCAGCCGCCAGGTCCAGTTGCCTGAAGCGGTGCCGGGGGTATTGAAGCGGGCCTGGTCATCGAGGTGGAGCAGGTCCTGCAGGGGCACCACCGCCAGCTGGGCCGAGGAGCCCAGCGCCAGCTCCAGCAGTTGCCAGCCCGGTGCGTCGATGGTGTGTCCCACCAATTCCCCCACCTGGCGCCGCTGGTCCTCCTGCAGCTGCTGCCACCAGCCCACGCAGGTGGCGTTGTCGTGGGTGCCGGTGTACACCACCCAGTGGTCGCCTTGGTAGTTGGCCGGCAGGTAGGGGTTGTCGGCGTTGCCATCAAAGGCGAACTGAAGGATCTTCATCCCCGGCAGGCCGAAACGATCCCGCAGGGCCTCCACCTCCGGGGTGATCACCCCCAGGTCTTCGGCAATCAGAGGCAAAACGGGGGCGGAAGTGCCGGCGCTGCTGTGGTTACCTTGCTGCTGCCGCTGCCAGCGGCTCTCCAGGCTGGCGAGCAGGGCCACCCCCGGTGACGGCTTCCAGCGGCCCTCCTGGGCCGTTTCGGCCTGGCCCGCCACGCTCCAGTACGACTCCAGGGCGCGGAAATGGTCGAGCCGCAGCAGGTCGAGCAGTCGCAACTGGCGATCCAGCCGGCGCATCCACCAGCGGAAGCCGGTGAGCCGGTGCAGGCTCCAGCGGTAGACCGGGGTGCCCCAGAGCTGGCCGGTGTCGGAGAAGTAATCGGGGGGCACGCCGCTCTGCTCGCTGAGCGAGCCATCGGCGCGCACGGAAAACAGGCGGCGGTTCGCCCAGACATCGGCGCTGTCGTGGGCCACATAAAAGGGCAGATCGCCGATCAGACGCACGCCACAGCTGCTGGCGTGCTGGCGCAGCTGCTGCCACTGCCGTTGCAATTGCCACTGCACCAGGGCCTCCTGCAGCAGTGTCGCGGCGGCGTCCAGATCCAGCTGGCGCAGGGCCAGGCGGCCTCGTCGCGCCAGGGGCCTTGGCCAGGTCCACCAGGGCTGCTGGCCGTGGCGCTCCCGCAGCACCATGAAGCGACAGTGATCAGCCAGCCAGTCGTCCTCCTGGCGCCGCCAGCGGCTGAAGGCCTGCTGGTGCTCCCGGCTCTGGGCCGGCCAGCGCTCCAGCAGGCACGCCCCCAGGGCCACGGCCCGCAGCCGGGCCGCCTCCAGGTCAAGCCGCTCGAGACTGCCGCCGGGCAGCCCCTCGGCAGCGGCGGCGTCGAGGAACCCCTCCGCCACCAGCGCATCGACATCAAGGAACCAGGGATTGAGGGCGAAGCCGCTGGGGGAGCTGTAGGGGGAGCCGGTGCCGTCAGTGGGGGCCAGGGGCAGCAACTGCCAGGCGGTGATACCGGCGGCGGCCAGCTGGTCGATCCAAAGCCGAGCCGCCAGACCGAAGGTTCCACAGCCCGGTGTGTCCGGCAAGGCGGTGGGATGGAGCAGCACACCGCACTGCCGGCTGGAGGGCCCGGGGTCGGGGCCGGAGGGCACGGGCATCAATCGGGCAAGCGATATCGGCTGATGATGGCCTTGGCGAAGGCCGGGATGTGGCGGTCCGCCTGATCGGGGTGGTGCCGCCGCACCCAGATGGCGTTGCGGGTGAAGTGGGAATCGATCGAGAAGCGACCGTATTCCAGCCCCTTGGGACCGAAGCGCTTGACGAAGAAACCCACCAGTTCCGCCAGCCAGAGAGGCAGCTTCACGGCCTTGTCATAGGCCTCAATCCCCTGCTGAACGGCGGCACGGCGGTCCCCCTGGCTGGTGACAGGAGCGGTGTCGAGCTCGGCTTCCACCAGATCCAGCAGTTGCTGCCCCCTGGGGTTGCGCACCACCAGCCACTGACGACCGAAGCTGGCCCCCATGTAGCCCACCACCAGATCGGCGCCGGCGTTGGTGTAGTCGAAGCAGCTCAGGCAGCTGGGGGCAAAGACGTCCTTGAGCTGAGGGGTGTCGAGCCCGAAGAACGGCACGGTTTCCTCGCTGCCGTCGCTGTGGCGGAAATGGATGCGGAAGTCCTGCATGAACTCGTAATGCACCACCGTGTCCGCTGAGCGGCTGGCGCTCTCCAGAAAGGTCTGCAGCCCGCTGCGGCTGACGTTGTCGACGCAGGGCATGCCCAGCACGTAGAGCTCGTCCAGCGGAAGGGTGGCCTGCACGGCCCGCAGGGCCTGGATCTGGCAGCCCACCCCGATCGCCAGCAGCCGGCGGATGCCACTGCCGGGCAGCTGCTGCAGCACCTCCAGGTTGGGGGAGAGGGTGGGCTTGTTCACCCGGGCGGCCAGCACCTCAGCGGGGGTTCGCGCCAGAACCGGCACCGGGGTGAAGCGGTCGTCCGGGCTCTGCTGCACGCACAGCACCGCGTCCACCAAGCCGCTCTCGAGGGCGAGCACACCGATACGACTGACGATTCCGGTCCACTGGGCCCCCTCGATCGGAGCCTGGAGGCGGGCGGTGAGCATGCGTTGGTGCACACCGAAATAAAGCTCGTCGTCGTTGGCCAGGTCGCGTCTGCGGCCGTGGGCCCGCTCCTCCATCCGATCGAAGCCCTGGGTGAGGAAGGCGCAGGCGTCGCGCACGTAGGCCACCCAGCCCGTGTCGCAGAGCCCGCACTCGCTGCAGAGATCCCGGGCCGGCTTGGTGCTGCCCTTGGCCAGGGGGCGGGCCCGTTGATGGGGAGCCAGTGGCTGTCCGGCAGCAGCAGCAGCGGCGGCAGCGGCAACGGCGGCGGCGGCGGGGCCTGAACGGGAAGCGGCGCTCAATGCTGAATCCCGACGGGATGTGGGGAGCCTCAACCTATCGGCCATGGCGCCGGCCCTGGTGAAGCTGCGTCAAAGTAAGCCGATTCCTCAGTTCCATCCGGTCGTGGCAGGCAAGCCCAGGACAGACGAGAAGCGGCAGGAGCCCCACCGGTCCCCCTCAGCATCCCCGGCCAGGCCACGGCGAAAGCCACCCTGGGTGCTGCTGGCGGCGCTGGGCCTGGGGGCCCTGGGGCTGGTGGCCTCGGTGGGCCTGATCAACCGGCTCTGGCCGCTGCAGGATCAGGGCTTGAGCACTGAGGAGCAGAACGGCGAGGCCGCTCCCCTGGCCAGTCCGCCCTCGCGGCCCATCACCGTGTTGCTGATCGGCAGCGACGCCGATCGCCTCGCCGCCGCCAGTAACGGCGCAGCCCCGGCCGGTGCCCCCAACAGCGACACTCTGCTGCTGTTTCGGGTCGAGCCCGGCGGCCCTCTGCAAATCCTCGCCATCCCCAACGAACTGGCGGTGAAGGTGCCCGGACAGAAAACCGTCCAACCACTGGGATCCCTGTTCAAGCAAGGAGGCCCAGCCCTGAGTGCGGGCGCGGTGGCCGAACTGGTGGGCCTTGATCCCGGCCAGCCCGAGCGCTATGTGGTGCTGCCGCGCTCCGCCCTGCGCGAGTTGGTGGATGGCCTGGGGGGACTGGAGGTGAACCTGGATCAGCCCCTGACCTACAAGGACAAGAGTCAGGCGTACAGCATCGATCTCCAGGGCGGGCTGCAGCGGCTTAAGGGGGCCCAGGTGGAGCAGCTGGTGCGCTATGTCGACAAGGTCCAGGGAGAGGCCGGACGGCGGATGCGGCAGCAGCAGGTGATCACGCAGTTGCTGAGCGAGCTGGTGCGCCCGGAGCAATGGGCCCAGTTGCCGGAGCGCTGGCAGCGGCTCACCTCCCAACTGGACACCAACCTCAGCCAGGAGGAAGCCCTCAGCCTGATCACGGCGGGCCTGCGCCAGGACAAGCCGGTTCGCTACAGCCAGATTCCGCTGGAGCCCCCGGCCAAGCCGGAGCAGACCCTGCGCCAGATCAGTGCCAAAGCCCCCACGCCGCTGTGGCCGCCGGCGAAGCCCTGAGCGGCTATCGCGCCTCAGCGGCGAACTGAACCCAACGCTGCCTCAGGCTCACGCTCAGAACCGCGTTGGCGTCAGTGCTGTCGGCCTGAGCCAGCGCCCCCAGCCAGGGGAGTCCATCCCGGCGGCGGGCCTGGGCATCGAAGCGCCCCCCCCACTGGATCAGGCCCAGCAGGGGCACGCCGCAGTGCTGCAACAGGGCCGTGCTGGCCGCGGGCAGGCCTCCATCCGCCTGGTGGGCCTCGATCAGCAGCGCGGTCGGCTGGCGCCAGGCCCCCAGCAGCTCCGACCAGCGTCCCCCCCAGGGCTGCAAGCGACCGGGATCCTGAGGCAGCGGCACCAGCCAGGCGCCATCACGACCGATCAACTGGGCCATCAAGGTGTCCACCCCCGCTTGCCCCGGCTGATCCGTGGCCGCCAGCAGCGGCGGCAGGGCGCACACCCCGATCAGGTCCGCCAGCAGGCCGGCGGCTTCCTCCACCCCAGTGGCGTCGGCTGCCGCCGCGGCCCCCACCAGCACCAGCCGCAGCAGCGGCATGGAGGCTGTGGCGATGGGGGATGTCCCCGCTGCCTTCATCATTGTTTGCCTTCATTGGGCCGGGAGGCTTCTACCATCAGGCTCCAGTCCTGCTCGCTCACGCCCGCCGTGACCAGTTTTTTGACTGCTGAACGGTTGGAGCAGGACAGCAAGCCCCATGACACCCGCCGTCTGCGCCTGTTCAGCGGCACCTCCAACCCCGCCCTGGCCCACGAAATCGCCAGCTACCTCGGCGTGCCCGATGGTCCACGGGTGATCAAGCGCTTCGCCGACGGCGAGCTCTACATCCAGATCCAGGAGTCGATCCGTGGCTGCGATGTCTTTTTGATCCAGCCCACCTGCGCCCCGGTGAACGATCATCTGATGGAGCTGCTGATCATGGTGGACGCCTGCCGCAGGGCCTCCGCCCGCCAGATCACGGCGGTGATCCCCTACTACGGCTATGCCCGCGCCGACCGGAAGACCGCCGGGCGGGAGTCGATCACCGCCAAGCTGGTGGCCAACCTGCTGGCCCAGTCGGGCGTCGACCGGGTGCTGGCGATGGACCTGCACTCCTCGCAGATCCAGGGCTATTTCGACATCCCCTGCGATCACATCTACGGCTCACCGGTGCTGGTCGACTACCTCTCCGCCCGCGACCTGGGCGAGATGGTGGTGGTCTCCCCCGACGTGGGCGGTGTGGCGCGGGCGCGGGCCTTCGCCAAGCGCATGCACGATGCCCCCCTGGCGATCATCGACAAGCGCCGATCGGATCACAACGTGGCCGAAAGCCTCACGGTGATCGGCGATGTGGATGGCAAGACGGCAGTGCTGATCGACGACATGATCGACACCGGCGGCACCATCTGTCAGGGGGCACGCCTGCTGCGGCGCAAGGGGGCCCGGCGGGTGCTGGCCTGCGCCACCCATGCGGTCTTCTCACCGCCGGCGATCGAGCGCCTCTCGGAGCCTGGACTGCTGGAGGAAGTGCTGGTGACCAACAGCATCCCGATCAGCGACGAGCGCAGCTTCCCCCAGCTGAAGGTGCTGTCCGTGGCCAAAATGCTTGGCGAAGCCATCTGGCGCATCCACGAAGAGAGCTCGGTGAGTTCGATGTTTCGCTGAGCCAGAGGCTCCGCTAAGCCCTGCCACCAGCCCCTGTCCCCTCGCCCACGCCCCCCATCCTCTTGCC
>NZ_JAGQBF010000058.1 GCF_024345495.1 Synechococcus sp. RedBA-s
CCACGCTCTGCCTGTGCGGCGGGCTCATCCGCCTCCTCACATCAGCCTTGACGGCCTCGCTGTATCCGCGCATTGGTCATGTCCTCAAGCCCCCGGATGGAAGGATCAAAGGGGTGACATCTTTCCTGAACCCGGGGGCTGCTGAGCTAAAAGTGCCAGTTGATTGTGTTGCTCATAGGGCTTACCTCTTGTTAGCTCGTCACGCTCTTGATGAAGCATAAGCTTGACGCGTGCTCCTGAGGCTTTGGCTGACGTAAGCAATGCTCGGAGGTCAGCCAACCCTTGGCGTGTTTCAGGTGACGAGATATTTTCACATGCTGGAACTGAAACCATAGAGGCGGTGCTTGTGTGCATCGAAGTTGATCGATCCAGGCCTATTCGTGACTGGAGATGGGGCAAAATATAACGAAAAAGCAGTTCTTCAAGTGCCAGTCGTGGATTCTCCGTGGGTTGTGTCAGCGGATTCAAAGAAGTATACTTTGGATTGTCGCATGCGTCGTGACTGGAAGCAACCACCACCACATCACTGGCCCCCATAAATCCGTAGCGTTCGGCCCAGGCACGCCAATTGCCAGGACCCCAGCTTCCAGCACTGACATTACCAATCTCAACCCGCTTCCCCTGTGACCGTAGTCTTTGCTTCATCACTTCAGTGGGAATCGAGTCTTGAGGGATTTGAGCGCCTCCGTTGATTACTGAGTCACCGAATACAAGGATCCGTCGAACGCCATGTACAGGCTCGGCTTCCATGCCATCACTGCGCATGCCATATGCATTGATGGCGAATCGATGATGAAATCGACTTAGCTCTTGACCAGGGCGAAACATGTATTCGATTTCCGGATCAACAATCGACAATGGGGGAGTGCCCAGGCCCACGCCAAAGCGTGCAATTGCCTCGCTGATACCAGCTAATATGAGAAGAATCTTGCAGATAGATCGTGAACGTTTTTGTCTTGCCATTGATCCGGTTCATGGAAGCCTATGGGAAAGGAGCTTAGCGATGCATCTTGATCGCCATGAGAATGCAGGATTCGCTGATGCATAGACAGCAGCGTCCTGCAGTGCCTGGGAAAAACTGGCGAGGCTGAAGCTTTCCAGCCGCCGCCTCGCCGCCACAACCATTGTGAAACGCTCCTGGGCTGATTGGGCTTCAATCCGGTGCATCAACTGGGCCAGGGTCCTGGGATCAAGGGGATCAAAGCAGAAGCCGGTGCTGCCGTGGTCGATCAGATCAACAGTGCAGCCACAGGCTGAACTCACCAGGACCGGCAATCCGGCAGCCATGGCCTCATTCACCACAAGGCCCCACTGGTCGGAGCTGCTGGCCAGCACGAAGGCGCTGGCTCTCCCATACACATCGGTGAGGGCGTTGAGTTGCCGAAATGGCTCAAGACTCACCCGTTCTGGTTCAGGAAGTTCATAGATCCCTGCCTGGATCGCCGCTTCCTCTGCCCGTGAACCCACCAGCCGTAGGTTCCAACGACCGCCAGCGTGCTGATAGAGGCTGTAAGCGCGCAGTAGGCCTAGGTGATTTTTCTTAGCTATGAACCGGCTCACGCAAAGGAACTCCTCTGGATCTGACTTCGAGCCGTCTGCTGCTGCTGCTGCTGCGGCACTGGAAAAGAGCTGATTGTCCACTACATCCCAGGGTTGTGTGATTGCTTCTGGAAAAAAGCCCAGCTGCTCGAGGTAGGCACGGCTTTCAGTGCCGGCCACAACAGCGGCGGAATAGCCGCGCAGCAGTTGCTGCTTCATCCATTCCTTCACGGCGGAGCGAGGCTCATCACGCTCGCGGCTGTCGCTCACGATCACCATGGGAATGCGCTGTCGGTGGCAGATCAGCAATAGCCGCTGATAGGCAGGGTCGGCCCAGCCGACGCTTACCACCACCCGGGGGCGCGCCTTGGCAAGTACGGCAACCAATTGGCGATCTAGGTCCCCAATGGGGGGGTCAGCTTCCGGGTTGAGATGGCCGCCGAGGCGATGGATGGCGTAGGCACTCCCAGGAGTAAAGGCCCAGGGGTATTCCTGTGACTGGGGCCGGGTTTCCAGCACGTGCAGCTTCTGCTCTTGCGCTGCGTACTGAAAGCGGGCGTGGTGATAAGGCCCAATGCGATGGAGGGCAACAAGCAGGCTCATGCTCAGGCCAGGCCGTGGGATGTCAACATTTTCTCTCCGCTCAGCACTCTTGCCCGCACTGGGGCGATCACAGACTGAACCGGTTGAAGGGTACCGAGCACGAACAGGTCATCTCACCCAACGCTGCTTGGGATGGGTTAAGGATAGCCAATAATCTCCTCCAGTCTCTCCAGCGCCGCCTCCCAAGTGAATTCGCGCGAGCGAAGTGCCAGGGCGGCGCGCCAGCCAATGTAGTTTTCATAGGGGTTGAGGTGGGACGCAATCCAGTCGGCCACCACATCCGGCTTGGGATGGGGGGCGAACAGCTGGCCGCAGCCGCCATCGGGCATGGTGGAGTGGATGCCGCCTACCGCATGGGCAAGAACGGGCACCCCAAGACGTAGACACTCACGGTTGGAGATGCCGAAGCTTGCGTCCCCTGCAGTGGTGGAAATTCCCTGAGGCCTCAACCCCGGCGTAGCCGGGGTTGAGCGCGCACCACAGCGACCCGGCTCAGCCGCTGGCGTTGCAAGGGGTTGGCAGCAGGGCTGACTGAAAGTCAATTCAGCTCGCCTCAACTGAGGTGATCCCCATCCAGCTGAGCATGAGGCTGATGTCGTGGGCTACGGCCATCAAGCCGGCTCTAATTGACTGAAATCCGTTGTTGCGCAGCAGATTGAGAGCCAGGGTGCGCAGTAGGGCCAGCACCTGGACGCCATTGCGCTCGGTGTAGCGGTGAGCGTCTTCGCCGAGCTGGGTGTCCCGTGGCCAGTGCCACTCGTTCTCGATCGCCCAGCGCTGGCGGATCAGACGCAGCAGCCCCTTTGGGCTGGTGCGTAGGGTCGTGATGAACAGATGGACGTGTCTGAACGGCTTGCCGTCGCGCAGCCCACTGCTCACCAGCTCGATGATCCAGCTGGCACCTACCCAGCGTTCACGGATGGCGTCTGTGGCATTGCGGGCCCTGAGCTGCCAGCGCACCTGGCGGCCAGGGCTCTTCTCGAAATCACTGATCTCCACTGGGAAGTGCCGGTGACCGCGGAACTGAGCGACGATCTGGCGGTGCAGGTTGCTTTGGTTGCGTTTGACGGTCAGGAGCAAGTCGGCGCCCTGCTCGGCGGCGAGCTGAAAAACGCAGGCGAGGTATGCAGCGCATCGGCCTGGATCAGAACGCCGTCGAGCTCCAGGCTGCTCAGTAGCGCTTTGAGGGCAGCACGCTCGTGGGACTCGCCGGTATCAAAGGAGGTCTGGGCGATCGCCACGCCCAGCTCCCTGGTGTAGAGCGTGACCTGGGTAACAAATCGCGTGGCACCATCGGCTCCATCGCTCTGGCTGGCAGAGCCCCGCAGCGTCTTTCCATCACAAATAAGTTGATCAAACTCCTTGTCCTGATCTGCGTTCTGGGCCAGCATCCAGCCCTTGAGCAACGAGAACAGCTGCTCCAGCTCGACCCTCTCAAGCAGGTATAGGAAGGTCGAATCGCAGGGGGGGCGTTCTGCAGCTCCAGGCCCAGCGCGGTACTGAACGCCTGGCGGTGCCGCTTGGCAAAACGCTCCAGATCACGTGCGCTGCGGCAGCCGCTCAGGATCCCGAGGATGGCCATCAGCAACAGCAGCCATTGGGGGTAACGCACCCCTCGGCGCTTGCGGCCTTCTGGAAGGGATTGCAGGAAAGCGATCAGATCAGCAGTGGCAGCAGGCTGGGCCAAGGGACGAGAGCAGCCCCGACACAACCAGAGCAAGATTGGCCGCACAACGACCCTTGTGCCTGACTTTCAGTCGGCCCTGGGGTGGGCAGGCCCGTGACCCTGGTTTGAGTCCTACCTCAACCAGACGAACATGCCCTCAAAGCATTCTGACGCCTCTGCCCTGGCACCGCTACTCGATGGGAGCAGCGCCGGTGAGCTGATCCCGGAGCTGGTGCGCCATGGCCTGCAGCAGCTGATCGAGCTGGAGGTTGCCGCCGTGCTCGGCGCGGAGCGCCACGAGCGCAGCGACGACCGCCTCGGCTACCGCAATGGCTACCGCCCCCGCCTGCTCACCACGCAGGTCGGTGACATCGAACTGCGGATCCCCAAACTGCGCTCCGGCAGCTACCTGCCCTCGATCCTTGAGCCCCGGCGACGCGTGGATCAGGCCCTCTACGGCGTGGTGATGGAGGCGTACGTCGGCGGCATCTCAACCCGCAAGGTCGATGCCCTGGTGGCCGCCCTGGGAGTCCAGAGCGGCATCTCCAAATCCCAGGTGAGCCGGATCTGCGCCGACATCGACGTGCAGGTGCAGGCGTTCCTTAAGAGTTCGCTGAAAAACTCGGCCAGCTCTGCGAAAATGGGGCAACTGCACCAGTAGTGATGCGAGGCCAACAGGAGCGCAGCGGCTCCCTGTTCTCCTACGTCTCGATCGAGGAGCGGATCCCCACCAGCCATCCGCTACGGCGGATCCGCAAGTTGGCGGACCAGGCTCTTGATCGGCTCAATCCCACCTTCTGCGCGCTGTACGCCTCAGAGGGACGACCATCGGTTCCACCGGAGCAACTGCTGCTGGCCACGCTGCTGCAGGCGTTCTATGGGATCCGCTCCGAGAGGCTGCTGCTGGAGCATCTCCACTACAACCTGCTGTTTCGCTGGTTTGTCGGCCTGAGCCCTGACGATCCGATCTGGCATCCCACCACCTTCACCAAGAACCGCGAGCGCCTCCTCAACGAGGACGTCATGGGCAAGTTCCTCGAGAAGCTGATGGGAGCTCCCGAGGTCAAACCGCTGTTCAGCGATGACCACTTCTCCGTGGACGGCACGCTGTTGCAGGCCTGGGCGTCATACGCCTCCTTGAAGCGGATTGATGGTCAGGAGGATCCTCCGCCTCCGCCCACAGGTCCTGGCGAGGGATTCGGTGCCCCCAAGGGGGGAAGGAAGCGGGCCAAGGGTGACTTTCGCGGCATCAAGCTCAGCAACGAGACCCACCGCTCCAGCACGGATCCCGACGCTCTGCTGGCCCGGAAATCCAAAGCCCATCCAGCGCAGCTGTGCTACCGCGGCCATGTGCTCATGGAGAACCGCCACGACCTGATCGTCGATTGCCGCGTCACAAAGGCCACGGGCACCGGTGAGCGGGATGCCGCCCAGGAGATGGCAGCAGACAGTGCCGGTGCTCACCAGAAGACCATCGGCGCCGACAAGAACGACGACACGAAAGGGTTCGTGGCCGAGATGCGGCGGCTGGGCGTGACGCCCCACGTGGCGCAGAACACCGCCCGCAGCGGTGGCTCAGCGATCGATGCCCGCACCACCCGCCACGTGGGCTACGCCAAGTCGATCAATGCCCGCCGCGGCATCGAGAAGGTATTTGGCTGGATCAAGGCGTTCGGCGGGCTGCGCCAGTTCAAACTGCGCGGCCAGGAAAACGTGAGCGCCGTATTCGGTCTGCACGTGATCGCCTACAACCTGATCCGACTGGGCAACTTGCTCAGGCCCACCATGGCAAGGGCATGAGCCGCCAGTTGCCCAAAGGTGTGCTCAAACGGCGGCAGTCGGGCCGCCAAAACAGCCCAAATGCGGCGAAATCGGGCTGTCTGAGCGCTTGAAACGACCTCATCTGACGAAATCACAGAGATATCAGCTCGGAGATGGGAAAACGCGGCTGCTTAGTCGGTTTTTCCGCAAACTCTTAGCCGCCCGCTCCAGGAGTCCGGCTACGCCTACCTGTATCTGGATGCCACCTACCTCCACGGCCGGTTGGGCAAGGCCATGCAGGTCTGCTCTCGGGCTGTGGTGGTGGCCATGGGCGTCAATGCCGATGGTCGCCGCGAGCTGCTCGGGATCCAGACGGGCGACAGCGAAACCGAGAGCTTCTGGAGCGAGTTCATTGGCTCGCTCAAGGAGCGCGGCCTCTCTGGGGTCAAGCTGGTAGCTGGTGATCAGCGACGCCCACGTGGGCCTCACCAACGCGATCCGGCGGATGCTGCAGGGCTGCTGCTGGCAGCGCTGCAGGGTCCATTTCGCCAGAAACCTGCTGCAGCGGGTTCCCAAGGTGCACCAGGGCATGGTCACCGCGGCACTGCGCTCGGTGTTCGCTCAGGAGAAGGTTGCCGAGATCGAGGCCCGCTGGGCCGATCTGGCCAGCTCACTGGTGGAGCGCTTCCCCAAGGCTGCTGAGCTCATGCTGCACGCCCGGGAAGACGTGCTCGCCTTCCGTCACTTCCCGCCTCAACACTGGAAAAAGGCCTGGAGCACCAACCTGCTCGAGCGCCTCAATGAGGAGATCAAACGCCGCACCCGAGTGGTTGGCATCTTCCCGAATGACGCCTCGATCACCCGCTTGGTGGGGGCTGTGCTGCTGGAGCAGGACGAGCACTGGCAGCTCGAGGGCCGCCGCATGTTCTCGGCCGAGAGCATGGCCGCCATCCCCTCGCTGGAGGAGCTGCCTGCGCAGCCATCCATCCAGGAAGCAGCGGCGGCGATCACCGCCCGGGGGCCGGCACTGCGGACGTCACGGCCAAGATTGCAAGCGTAGGCCACAACCGATCGGCAATCCAGGCGAAAGACTTGACAAGTCAATCGTCTGGATTCATCGTGAAACAACGAGGTGCATATGCGCCTCGCGAATGACAGCCCGTCATTCACCCCTGTTCACCCTCAGATCAGGGCAATCGGGCCTCGGGATTTACACCACGCGAAGGGACGCGGCCCAGCACTGGTTTGGCGTTGGCATCCTGGGCTGCCTGCCGCCAACGGCTCACCTGCTCAGGAAACAGCCCCCGCTCGCGGCAGTAGGCGCTGAGCTCGGTGGCATTGAGTCCGGCGCTCTCCAGCACCACCGTGAACTTGTCGGTAGCGCTCCAGC
>NZ_JAGQBF010000059.1 GCF_024345495.1 Synechococcus sp. RedBA-s
CACGATGGAGCCGGGTCTGGGGATCCACTGGGGATTGGATTGGTTTCGCAGCCCCAAGCTCCCATGGCTCCCTGCCCACCCCATTGACTGAGACGCATGCTGTTGCAAGGGTTCTCAGACTTGTGTCGGGCAGTCAGGCTATTGAGAGCCTCCACTTGAGGCCGTGATCACTTGCCAGCACGGCTTGCTGCTGGCCTTGCGAACTGGCAGCTGAGCGGGACTGATTCACTCAGCCACAGTTGCCTTCATACACAGTCCCAAGAGAGGCACCGAAGGCCTTGAGGCTGAAGTTCTGATCGTGTCTCAGGCTGCGCGCCAGTGGTGTGAGCTGGGAGGTTGTTGAAGTGAACCGCCTTGAGTCCGGCATGGTCCCGGGTTTGCCGTCTCGGCCGACCCAATCGAGAAGCCCATGGCGAACAAGGGCACCGAATAACTCAGCGGTGTGCCGATTGCCGAAGCCAACCGCTGCGTCCACCTCGCTGGGTGTCGAGCCTGCGTCCTCGACCAAGGCGAGAACCTCGAGCGCATCAAAGCTGAGGGTCTGGAAGAACAGTCGTCCGGTCATCCAGGTCGGCCAGCTCTTGGATGGGGGGAGTGCTGTGTTCTCGCCATTCTGCTGCAACTTCTGCGAGATGGCAATTAAGATCTCGGGAAAGCGTTCAGCAACAGCCACCTTCCCGGCAAAATCAACCGGCTAGAGTTGAGTATCATGATGAACAGTCTTATGCGGATCCTCCCATTCAGCCTTAGGCATCGCTTCGTGCCATGAGTAAGCAACGCAAAACCATAGACTCTGAACTCGCAGCTTGGATTAATAAGCAGCGTGTTTTCTTCGTCGCGACTGCGCCGCTGTCTCCCACCGGCCACATCAACGCATCGCCCAAGGGTGGCGAGGCGTTCCGCATGCTCGGGCCGCTAGAGGTAGCTTATCAAGACTACACGGGCAGCGGTGCCGAGACCGCTGCACACCTCCGCGAAAACGGTCGCATCATGATTATGTTTTGTGCCTTCGACGGCCCTCCCAAGATTGTCCGACTCCACGGGCATGGCACCGTTATTACTCCCAGCGACGACAGATTCCCGGAGTATTCTTCACGGTTCCCGGCCAACCCTGGTACTCGTGCTTTCGTTCACGTAGCAGTTCATCGTGTCTCTGATTCTTGCGGCTATTCGGTGCCTCTTTACGACTTTCGCAGCCATCGCGACACGCTCGACCGATGGGCTGCCAACAAAGGCTCGGAGAAACTTAAGTCCTACCGCGCCGCCAACAACCAAAACAGCATTGATGGTCTTCCTGCATTCAACAGCGACGCCTAACCATGTGCTGCAGGGCACGGCTCGGCCCTCGCTTAGCTTGGGGTTAACCGGACCAATCTGCTCGGCTGAGCGAAACTGTGTATACACCCACAGTTGTCTTTATGCATTGCCCCAAGAGAGGCCCCGAAGGTCCAGATTCTTAGCAGCAGGATCGGCTCCCTTTCAGTGCAACCCTAGCCTTGCGTCAGCTTCGCAATGAGGGCCTCAGTCAACTCCCGACGCAGAGATGATCGGGTCATGCTTCCGTCCCCATGGTCGTGCCTGAATCCGCCACCGAAGCGCTCCGCTGGGCCTTGACCCTGCTGCTGCCTCTGCTCCTCGGTGTGCTGCTCACCTGGCTGCTCCCAGGCGCTGGGATGACGACGCGGACTCGGAGCTGGCTGAGAGGGTTGCAGGTGCTTGGGCTCTTGCTTGCTCTGATCGGTGTGATCACGCCACTGGTGCTGTTCCCCGTGGCGGTCGTGCTGATGTTCTGCGCGATCTTCAGCGGACTGCTTCAGATCCTCAGCCAGTTCACGGCAACTTTCTCCTGTCCCGAACTGCCACTAGCGGCTCAGGCCGATGTCTTGATCCAGCCTGGGCTGGCACTGTGGGTGTTCGCCACGGCACTGCGCTGGTTGTCGAGGCGGAAACTGCTGCAACGAAGGCTGCCAGGGCAGCCAGTCTCGGAGCCTCAAGACCAGATCAAACCGTTGGAGTGATGTCAACCTGCCCATCACTGAACGATCGCCTGCAGCACCGCGCCCAGCCACAGCGGGGTGAAGCTTTCGCACTCTTCTTGGCGGTCCGGTGTAGGCCTTATCCTATTCTTGTTTCTCACACTCTCTGCGACAGTTTCGGTATAGATATTCAACGGCATCTTCGACTTTGAGCTTGAGAAGTCAGTTTTGACCATAGAATTGAGCGTCCACAAAATTACAATTAAGAAACATCTGAAAAACTCGCTAAAATCAATCCAGATCCAAAACTGAGACTGGAACGGATGGCCGCCCCCCTCCAGCTGGGCTTCACGTACTGCGAGCAGATCTACACCAAAAAGAGGACGCGTCGCCAGCGCTTCTTGGATGAGATGGAGATCACGGTTCCCTAGGAGGCGTTTCTGGCCTTGATTGCGCCCGTGTATCACAAGCCGTCCAGTAAAGGAGGTCGTCCGCCGATTCCTTTGGAGGTGATGCTGCGCATCCACCTGCTGCAGCAGTGGTTCACGCTTTCAGACCCCCTGATGGAGGAGATGCTGATCGACACGCCCTGGTTCCGCCGCTTCGTAGGGATCGAGACGATGGAGGGCAGAATCCCCGACGAAACTACGATTCTCAACTTCCGCCATCTGCTGGAGGAGCATCGGATCGCGGAGCAGATCCTCGAGGGTATGAATCAGATGCTGAGTGATTGGGGAGTGATGTTGAGGGAAGGCAGGATCCTTGATGCCACGATCATCAATGCCCCCAGCTCCGCCCTCACCGAGGCCGCAGGCCGAGCGTGGCGGAGCCACTAGAGCAAGCGCAAGGAGAGGGATCCTGAAATGCACTCAGTGGCCAAGGGCAAGCAGTGGTTCTTTGGGATGCGCTGCCACATCGGAGAGACGCCGCATCTGGCCTGGTCCTCTCCGTTGAGAGCACTGCAGCCAACGTGCATGGGCGTTCCGGGAACCAGAGCTCGGTATAAGGCCGCCGCCGGTCCGCTCTGGATCGCTTGTTCCAGTGACCTGTCCATCAGTCAGGCCTGGTGCATTGCCTAAGGTCAAGGATGGCGTTCTTCAACTGCTCCTGCCGTTGCTCTGATGGCCCGACCAATTCGATCAGCCGTGGCGCCTGCTCTCTCGGCATGACATCGAAGCGACCATCGCGATAGATCTCCTTGAAGATCGCGTCCACTTCGTCGCGGTATGCATGATCAACAGGGCGGATACCGTCTTCCTCCATGGCCACGGGCCAGGCCTCAGATTTCGGTACAAAAGCCAGAATGTCGAGATGATCCAGCGACTCCATCACGGCGGGCACCATCGAGGCCACAAAGGCGTCGTCGATGTCGGTGGTTCCCTGATTTGCGGTGTATTGCGAATAGGCAAGATAATCGACCGGAGCTCGATCGAAAATCACATCATCAGACATGCTCGAGTATCGATGGATGCGAGAGATGTTGTAGTACATCTGAATCCCGTTCTGAAGCCTGGTTGATGCTTCGCGGAACTTAATCTCATAAGGACCGAAGAGGCCCAGGGCGCGGAAGGGTTCTTCTTCCCTAAGGTAACCAGGATGGGCGGCGACCCATTCGCTGACCACGGTGGATTTACCCAGAGAGTGAGATCCGGAAATTGCGATACGCATGGGACGCGATGTCTTATATCATTCTACTCCCCTATTGTACGCACATTAGCCTCGAACGAGTTGCGACGATGCAATGAACAACGAAGGGCAGTGGTGGACAGCGGAAGGTATAGGGGGATACAGTTCTTGTTTCAGTCCAGCTTCTACCTTGCAATACCATTACAAGGTCAAGGTGCCTCATGCTCTTTACCGTCGCTACCTTACTCTCCATTAGTGCCCACACTCCCCCCCATGACGGAATGCTGCATGTCGGCGAGAATGGAAGCCATAGGCAGCAGCAACTGGTAGCTCAAGGTTTCAGCGGCTTGGGTACGGATACATTCTGTTATGCGAACAACATTAAGCTCACCAGCAACTGTGGGGGTGCCGGAGGGCCTGATCTTAGTTGCAGCCCGTTCAACTACCGACCGTTTCAGTTCAATTTTCAAAATCAAACACCGAATCCTTGCAGTGGGGATCCTTACACAGAAATTGTGGCCGGAGCAGCACTGAATCCAAGACAAGGCGCAAGGGCCTGGACCAGTTATCCAAATCGATCAGACTATTGGGTCTTTCACAACTGCGATGGTGCAGGGATTCAACCCGACTGCCTTGGTGATATCAAATACATAGAACGATTCGAGGGCTATAATAAGCCTGGCACGGAAGTGGTCTGTGATGGCAAGGATGGATCCAGGAATCACTGCTCGATGGTCCATCCATCCACAAGAACTGTCTTTGACAAATTCAAGTATTGGGGAGGCTGGTATGGATTTGGTAAAATTGGTACGAACGACTGCCAGGCTGGCAAGAGCCGAAGCTGGAATTTAGATGTTTGCAACAAAATCCTCAGTATTAATGGTGGCAAGCACCCCTACGAAGGAACAGGTGCTACGGCTTTATTCAGCTTTATGCTTTATCCGTGGGTTTGCAATTCCGATCAGGCGATGCAGAACAGCAACTTCTCCTCGCCCACCCTGGAAGAGTCCGGAACAAAACAAGGCTGGAAATGCTATGTCGACAATGAGCCATTGACTGACGGCAATGATAATCCAGGCTGGCCACCATTGATTGAGATTTATTTCTTTGCACTCTATAAGACTACCGATGGCAAGGATCAGCTTAAATTTGATAAGTATATGGTTTCAAACAAGAATTATCCCGAGCTTATTGGCAAGGCCTACGAAATCTATCCATGCAATCCCGGGGATGGCAGCAATTGCCCATGGTGAATAGAAATCATTGGAAGTTATGTTCCAATTAGGTGCACTTGACAGTTTGGAATGACTTATTTATTTGGCTTGTCAAACTTTAGTTGAAAACACTATACCTGTTCCTATTTAGCTCTGCAGAAGAGCATTCCCTCAAGCCTGAATGAATACTGGTAATGGGCTGAAACAAAAATCAACCAGATCTCAACCCATAAAAATAGACACAGCTCTTGAGATTTGCTTTAATCTAATAAGTTTGTTTGATCATGAACCCTCCGTTCCTGTTTCTTTGCCCGAGATGTGTACGCAAATGTCCAGGCGATCAATCCAACTGTGATCCCGTTGAAAATGAAAGGTGTGATCATCAAGACTTGTGGTGGGGACAGGGTCGAAACCATGATGACTCGAAGTACAAACTCACCAACCCACCCAAGGCCCCAGGCAAGGGTAATTACTCGAAATAATATTTGGGTCTCCGTATTGTCCCAGATCGCATTGTAGGCTTCGAAAGTCATTGAATTGTGACTCG
Source organism: Synechococcus sp. RedBA-s (assembly GCF_024345495.1). Lineage (GTDB taxonomy): Bacteria > Cyanobacteriota > Cyanobacteriia > PCC-6307 > Cyanobiaceae > Regnicoccus_A. The sequence continues at coordinate 5,364 of NZ_JAGQBF010000059.1, forward strand.
TATTGAATTGACGGCCAACATAGAAGAGGATCGGTCGCGGTGCTAACAGTGACAGCAAGCACACTATCCCGAGCACACCCGTTACCATTGATTCGCGAATGAGCATAACCTTTGGATCGCCACCAATCGCTGCTGCCAGGATGCTTACTCCTATTCCTGTCAGTACAATCGTTCCAATCATGTCAAATTGACGTCGACGAATTATGCCAACAATTCCATTCGCCGCTGGGAAAATAGCGCCAATGCCAAGGGCTGTAACCTGTGAAATATCCTGCAGATACTTTGTCAGGATGATATAGCTTGCCGCGGGTAGCAATCCGTCGATCACGAGGCTTGGAATCAGATGGCGCAACAGATCTTTATGAGACCCTGCTGAAGATGTTTTCATTCGAAAAAGATTTTCACGCTGTCGCCAGTGCGAGGGCAATAGGTGTCTTCCTGCATAACTTTTTTCTATTGGTGGCGCATGACAGTATACTGTTAAATTGCGTCAGTCCTGCGTGGAAGAGCATTTCCTTCCCTGCCAGATTTCTTGATGGACAAGGCAACACTTCCAATAGACAGGACCTTGAGACATTGTCAAAAAAATGTTTCATCGGGAGAAAAGTGACGTTTGGGCACCTCGAAAATTTTCCCATTGCGCCCCAGCGAGATAGGGCCAATCCAGTAGCTGCAATGCTTCTCACGTTGCGTGGTTGGCCAGATTCGGGATTTTTCGAGGTGCCCGTTTGAAGGAGCCTCATCTCTCTTCACATCGTAATCTGCAGGGCCAGTATCCACTCACCATTGTTGACACACCCATCTAATGCTGTCAAGCATCGGCACAATCCAGCGAAGCAGTGGCCTGGCTATGGGGCTCCCCCGGTTTTGAGGATAAATCCATAGGGGTCACGCCATGATTACTAGGAGGCAGTTGCACGAATCCGCCCGGCCTCGCAGGCGTAAGTAGGCCGGGCGGCCTCAGGTCGGCGGATGATTCGCCTACTCCTGGACTTCGCGGTTTGAGGAGTGCTGATTTCAGGGCCAGATGCAGGAGTCTGGGTCCCCTGGCCCCCTTAGGAGTTCGCTAAAAAACTCGGCCAGCTCTGCGAAAATGGATCAACTGCACAGACGTTGATGCGAGGCCAACAGGAGCGCAGCGGCTCCTTGTTCTCCTACGTCTCGATCGAGGAGCGGATCCCGAGCAGCCATCCGCTACGGCGGATCCGCAAACTGGCGGACCAGGCTCTTGATCGGCTCAATCCCACGTTCTGCAGGCTGTACGCCTCAGAAGGACGACCATCGGTTCCACCGGAGCAACTGCTGCTGGCCTCGCTGCTCAGGCGTTCTATGGGATCCGCTCCGAGAGGCTGCTGCTGGAGCAGCTCCACTCCAACCTGCTGTTCCG
>NZ_JAGQBF010000006.1 GCF_024345495.1 Synechococcus sp. RedBA-s
GCACCAGCAGGGGCAGCAGGTCGGCGATCACCACGGGATCGATCTGCCGGGCCTTACCCAGCCGCGTGGCCAGCACCAGCCCGATCAGCACTGGGCGAGCGGGCGACGAAGGGGAGTGAGAAGGGGGGGGATCAGGCCCACCAGGGCTTGTCGCCGGTGCGGAAGTCGGTGTCGCTCCACTGGCTCAGGAACACGGTGTCGTTGTCGACCGTGACGTTGGCCAGGGCCAAGGAGAGCGGGGCTGGACCGCGCACCACCATGCCGGTGGCGTCGTACTGGCTGCCGTGGCAGGGGCACATGAACTTGTTGGCGCCGCTGTTCCAGGGCACGACGCAACCGAGGTGGGTGCAGATGGCGTTGATCCCGTAGCTGCCGATCGCCTCGGGACCCTCCACCAGCAGGTAGGTGGGATCACCCTTGAGCCCCTGTACCAGGCTGCGGTCGCCCTCCTTGTGGGTGGAGAGCCAACCCGTGGCGGTGACGGTGTTGCCCAGCTCGTCCTTGGCGGTGGTGCCGCCGCCGCCGCCGGCGGCCTTGGGGGGGATGAAGTAGTTGACCACCGGGTACAGAGCGCCCAGGGCAACCCCCGTGACCGTGCCGAAGGTGAGCAGATTCATGAACTGCCGACGACCCATTCCGGGCACATCGCTCACAGGGATCTGGGTCATACGAGGCGTTCCTTGGTGCCGAACCAACGTGCCGCCCATTATGACCGCTGCCCCTCCGTCCACCGGGGGACAGACCGGGGGTCTGAGCGGTTGCCGCAACATGCTGTTGTCTCTGCCGTCGGCTTCGCCGTTGACCGATCCCGTCACCCCCTCTGCCTCCGCGCCCCTCCGTTATGAGGAGGTGATCGCTCTGTTGCGCTCCCGCTGGCAGGCCTCCTACGACCTGCAGCTGGTCCAGCGCCGCGGGCGGTTGTACCTGCAGGTGATGTGGGCCTACCTGGAGCAGCAGTCTTTCCCGTTGGATGCCGCTGGCTATGAAGCCCGCCTGCGGGAGCTGGTGGAGGTGCTCAACAACCTTCAGGTAGCGGAGCAGGTGCGGAGCTGGCTCAGCACCACCAGGGACCGGCCGCGGTTGGGGAAGGCCATGAGCCTGGCCCTGGAGCCGGCCGCGGACGGTCGCAGCAGCGAATTTCTGCTCTGAGCCCGGCCGCGAGCCTCGCTGTTCAGGTGGGCTCGGGCCGCACCTGCTCCACCAGGGCCACCAGGGCCACCCCAATCAGGAACAGGGCTGTGATCGCTCCGGTGAGCAGCAGCATCGTCACTGGGTCGGTGGAAGGGGTGAGCACCGCTCCGGCCAGGGCGGAGCCCAGCACCACCCAGCGCCAGGACCCCAGCATGGTGCGGGATCCCACCAAACCGAAGGCCCCCAGCAGCAGTTGCAGCACCGGCAGCTCGAAGGCCAGTCCGGTGGCGACCATCAGCAGCAGCACGAAATCGAGATAGCGCTCGATCGACCAGATCGGCTCCACTACATCGGCGCCGTAGTTCACCAGGAAACGCAGGGCCGCGGGTACCAGCGCCCACCAGGCGAAGGCCAGCCCCACCAGGAACAGCACCGCCGATGCGGCCACCGCCGGGGCCACCAGCCGTCGCTCGCGCCGGGTCAGGCCAGGCAGCACGAAGGAGAGCAGCTCATAGAGGACGTAGGGCAGCACCAGGGTGAGACCGGCGTAGCCGGCCACCTTGAGGGAGACGAACAGGAATTCCCCAGGTGCCAGCTGCAGGAAGCGCATGCCCACCGCGGGCACCTGCAGCAGGCGCACCAGGGGGCGCACCAGCACCAGGCAGACGGCTGCGGAGACCACCAGGGCCAGCAGGCTGCGCAGCACCCGCCGCCGCAGCTCCTCCAGGTGCTCCAGCAGGCTCATCTCCACTTCGCCGGGGAACTCGTCCGGACGGTTGACGCGGATGGGTGCCGGCTCGGGCAGGGCCGTTCCGCTGGCGCTGCTGCCGGTTGCGACGCTGGCAGTGGATGGGGTTGGTTCGCTCATGGCCCAGGCTCCGCTGGGACCTTAGACACAGATTCCACCGCAGCGAGCCAGTGGGCGGCCCGCTGCGGTGAAGCCCAGACCACCTCACCCCCTCTGTGGCTCACGGTGCCGGCCAAAGCCCCGGCAATTCGTTGCAATTGATCCGAGGGCACCTTCAGCACCGCCACCCGGCCATTGTGTCGGGCTCGGCTGAAGTGGGCGGCCAGATCAGCGGCCAGCTGGAGGTCGGCCTCCGCGGCCGCCGCGGACGAGGCCTTGAGCATCACGTGGCTGCCGGGGCATTCCTGCGCGTGGAACCAGAGGTCGCCACGCCGCGCCTGGCGCAGGCTGATCCATTCGTTCTGGCGGTGGTTGCGGCCCACCTGCACCTGCAGGCCGCCGGGGGTGAGCAGCTCCAGGGGGGATGGGGTCCCGCCAGCCGCGGCAGAGCGCGGTGGAGCGCGGCGGCGAGGCTGGCGCCCATCGGGGCCTCGCCGGGCCAGCAGCTCCTCGCTCTCCTGCTCAAGGGCCTCCAGCTGGCTGAGGGCCTCCTCCAGATCCCCGGCCTGAGCGCCGTTGCCGGGGCCGGCACTGAGCTCAAGGCTGTGCATCGCTAGAAAGGCCAGGCTGGCGTCGAGCTGCATCAGCTGCCGCTGATGCAGCTCCAGCCGGGGGGTGATCGAGACCACCGAGCGCCGCAGCCGCCGGGCCCGCTTGTAGAGGGTCTGGGCTGTGGCCACCTGCTCGCGGCTGGGGGCCGCCAGGCACAGCAGGGCGTCGGCTTCGCGACTGAGCTCATCCCCACTCTCCACCTGATCGAGCAGGTCCTGCTGCTGTTGGCGCTGGCGGTCCTCTCGCTCGCGGGCGGCCAGCAGCTTCAGCTCCAGACTCGCCCGGCGTCGCTGCAGCTCCCCCTGACCCAGGCGCTGGCGGTAGTAGGCCGTCAGGGGGGCGTTCACGGGGCCGTTGGTGGCGGTGCCCCAGCAGCGGTAGTGGCTGGGGCCAGTGCCGGCGTCATCGACGTCCCAGCCGAAGCGCTCCTGCTCCAGATCGCGCAGCCAGCGCTGCCAGTGCTCCCAGAGCTGATCCCAGTGGGCCTGGCTGAGCGTGTCCACCCGCCGGGCCAGCAGCTCAGGGGCCGGCTCCTGTGCTCCAGCGGCCAGCTGCAGCGCCAGGGCCGGACTGATCCCCTGGTAGGCCTGCTGCAGGGCCTGGCTCAGGGTCACCGGCACCAGCTGCAGCCGCCGCCGCCAGCGTTCCTGGGATTCATTCAGGCTGGGGGGATCCGACTGCAGGGCCGGTGGGCGCCCGTAGAAGGAGCCGCTGGTGATCGGCCGCAGCCGTGAGTGCTGCTCCCGCACCTGGCGGGCCAGGCTCACCACCCGTCCATGGTCATCGAGCAGGAACACGTTGCTGTGGCGACCCATCAGTTCCACCACCAGACGGCGGCCGCTGGGCTCTCCGGGCCGGGGCGCGAAATGCAGATCCACCACTCGCTCGAAACCCTCCTGCTCGATCGCTACCAGGGCCAGCCCCCCGAGGCCGTGCTGCAGGACCCGGGCCAGGGTGCTGCCCTCCCCCTGCCTGGGCGGCGGCGGGATCGCCAGCAGCCGGGGGGCCGCCGCCAGCCAGCTGATCTCCAACCAGCGCAGTCCACTCAGGCCACGCAGCCCCAGTTGCAGGGTGTGGGGATTGGGCTGTTGGGCCTTCTCGAAGCGCGACGGCACCAGCAGCGGACGCAGCTCCGCCAGCACCGCCCGCAGGGTGGTGAGATCCATGGCCTGGATGGCCAGGCTGGGCTGGGTCTGGGGCGCCATGGGCTGCCGTTTCACGCCGGAGCGTGCGCTTGGATCCCCCTACTCTGCTGGCCAGCCGAAAACCCCCATGGGATCCCCTTCAACGCCTGGACGGCTCACCGTGATCAGCGGCCCCAGTGGTGTGGGCAAGGGCACGCTGGTGGCGACCCTTCTGGAGCGCCATCCCCGCCTCTGGCTGTCGGTGTCGGCCACCACCCGGGCCCCCAGGCCCGCTGAGGTCGATGGGAGCACCTATCGCTTTCTCGATCGTGAGCGTTTTGAGGCCCAGGTGCAGGCGGATGGCTTCCTGGAGTGGGCCGAGTTCGCCGGCAATCTCTACGGCACGCCACGGGCGCCGGTGGAGGAGCACCTGGCCCTGGGCCAACCGGTGCTGCTGGAGATCGAGCTGGAGGGGGCCCGTCAGGTGCGGCGGAGTTTTCCCGCAGGGTTTCAGGTGTTCATCAAGCCCCCCAGTTTTGAGGAGCTGGAGCGGCGGATCCGCGGCCGTGGCACCGACAGCGAGGAGGCCATCCAGCGGCGGCTGGCGCGCGCCCACCAGGAGCTGGCGGCTGAAGCGGAATTTGACGCGGTGCTGGTGAATGGTGCTCTGGACGCAGCCGTGGCTGAGTTGGAAGCGGCCCTTGGCCTGGCCGCAGGCTGACAGCCGCCATAAAAAAGCGGCCCCGGGGGGCCGCTGATTGAATCTGAATGACAGTCGGAAGCCGGGTGGCAGAACGACAGGACATCGCGGGCAGACATCCGTTGGTCCTGTCGATCAGTCGTTGGAACCCCAGCTGAGCACGACGACTGAAGGGTGAACGTTCCCTCAGAGCGGGCGGAGGATCAGGTCGGGGAAAAAGCGGAAGACCTCGATGGTGATTCCGGCAGTCAGGGTGAACCAGACGGCGGCAACGACGGGAGCGGTGGTAAGGAATTTTTTCATGGTTCCAGGAATCAGCGGGGGGAAACGGTCACTTTGGAGTCGGCTTCAATCATTTTTCCGCCGACGAACTCGTTGAAGGCGGCCAGGGGCCAGACGGAGGCGGCAAGGGTGGATTTGAACGCCAGGGGCATGTCGATCTGGATCTCACGCATGGTGGCGTCCTTGCTGCCGCGGATCGCCATCAGGTAAGCGCGGCCGGCCCAGCCGATCGTGCCAGCGATGTAGAGGAAGAGAAGGCCCGGGATCAGGAAATCCCCGGCATGGCTGAAGCGGCCATCCACGATCAGGCGGGGCAGGCCGTCATCACCGCACAGCGACTGGCTGTACACGTTGAAGCGTGCCTTGGCCTGGTCGGTCTGGGCAGCCGAGGCCCGCTGCTGGAAGCGGGCGCTCTCGGCACAGGGGGTCAGCCCGGCCAGCGAGGCCTCGGCCGAGGCCACAGGCGCAAAGCCGACGAGGAGGAAGGCCGAGAGCAGAACCGCGCACAGGCGGGGGAGAAGACGTCGCATGGAGAGCCTGGGTAGAAGCCGGGGGGAGTGCCCTGCGGAGCCCTGCATCGGCGTGGGGCCGCGGGGCAGGATGTCACACGCGGACAGTAAGGGAGCTCCTTGGGCGCCATGCCAACGGTTCTGGCCCTCGAAACAAGTTGTGACGAGTCAGCGGCTGCGATTGTGCGCGATCGCACGGTGCTGGCCGGCGCAGTGGCCTCCCAGGTGGAGGAGCACGCCCGCTGGGGGGGTGTGGTGCCGGAAATCGCCTCCAGGCGGCATGTGGAAGCCCTGCCCCAGTTGGTGGAGCAGGTGATGGCCGAGTCGGGCCTGAGCTACGGCGATCTCGATGGCATCGCCGCCACGGTGGCGCCGGGTCTGGTGGGGGCCCTTCTGGTGGGATCGGTCACCGGCCGCACCCTCGCCCGTCTTCACGACCTGCCCTTTCTGGGGGTGCACCACCTGGAGGGTCACCTCTGCTCGGTGCAGCTGGGGGAGCCCTTGCCGCCCGGCCCCTACCTGGTGCTTCTGGTCAGCGGCGGTCACACCGAGCTGGTGCGGGTGGAGGGGATCGGGGCCTACCAGCGCCTCGGCCGCAGCCACGACGACGCGGCCGGCGAGGCCTTTGACAAGGTGGCGCGACTGCTGGGACTGGGCTATCCCGGCGGCCCCGCGATCCAGGTGGCGGCGGCCGACGGTGATCCCCAGCGCTTCCCCTTGCCCAAGGGCCGGGTGTCGCGGCCCGAGGGCGGCTTCCATCCCTACGACTTCAGCTTCAGTGGCCTCAAGACCGCCGTGTTGCGACTGGTGCAGCGCTTGGAGCAGGAGCCGCCGGAGCTGCCGCTGGCCGACATCGCCGCCAGTTTTGAGCGGGTGGTGGCGGAGGTGCTGGTGGAGCGCAGCTGCCGTTGCGCCCTGGATCAGGGGCTGGACACCGTGGTGCTGGTGGGCGGGGTGGCGGCCAACCGCCGCCTCCGCCAGATGATGGGGGAGCGTTGCGCTGCCTTCGGCCTGCAGTGGCGTGTCGCGCCGCTGGCCTACTGCACCGATAACGCCGCCATGATCGGCGTGGCGGCAGCGGCCCGCCTGGCCGTCGGAGCCCGCAGCAGCTGCGATCTGGGGGTCCAGGCCAGGCTGCCGCTGGATCAGGCGGGCAGCCTTTACGAAACGCGGGCGGGTTGTTAATCGCTTTAGAGTGATCTCCACTGTGTCTTGGGACGACAACAAATGGGCCTTGCTGAGATCAGTGAGAACCGGCTTGAGCCCGTCGATGTCGACCCGCAGGAGCTCAATGCCTGGCGCCGCGGCTTCACCCCCCAGGCCGAGATCTGGAACGGACGTCTGGCCATGCTCGGCCTGTCACTGGGTCTGGCCAGTCTGCTGTTGATTCGTCTGGCCACCCGCTCCTGAGTGGCGACCATGGCCTGAGCTGACCCCAGGGCTTAGCCGATCCGGCCGCGCAGGGTCTGGGCCAGTTCGTTCGGCTTGAGGCTGTGGGAGAGCGCTTCGCTGGGATCTACGGTTCCGGCCTCCACCAGAGCTGCCAGCGACTGGTTGATGGTCTGCATGCCGTCGAAGGCACTACGGGCCATGATCTGCTCCACCTCATCGAGGTCCCCCCGTTGGATGTAGTCGCGGCAGGCTTCGTTGTTGACCAGCAGATCGTGATAGGCCGTGCGATTCCCATCCCTGGTGCGGATCAGCCCCTGGGAAATCACCGCCAACAGCGATTCCGCCACCTCCCGGCGCATCTGCTCTTTGCTGCCCGGATCGAACAGGCCCATCACCCGATCCACGGTGCGAACAGCTGAATTGGTGTGGAGGGTGCCGAACACCAGGTGGCCGGTCTGGGCGGCCTCCAGGGCGGTGGAGAGGGTGTCGCGGTCGCGGATTTCACCGATCAGGATCACGTCGGGGTCTTCCCGCAACGCTGCCCGCAGTGCCGTATGGAAACGCTTGGTGTGGTGCCCCACCTCCCTCTGCTTGATCAGACAGGTGCGGCTGGTGTGCACGAATTCCACCGGATCTTCGATGGTGATGACGTGCTTGGCGGCGGTTCGGTTGATCCAATCGATCATGGCGGCCAGGGTGGTGCTCTTGCCGCAGCCCGTGGGACCGGTCATCAGCACCAGCCCCTTGGGGTAAGTGGCCAGTTCCTTCAGCACCGCTGGCATGGCCAGCTGATCCAGGCTCGGCACCTGCAGGGGGATCAGCCGCAGGACCATCGCCGGGCCGCGCAGGCTCTCCAGCAGGTTGATGCGGATGCGCGCGAAGGGGAAGGCATGGGCCCCGTCGAAGTCGAGGTCGCTGCGGAAGCGATCCAGGTCGCCGGGCTCGAGAATCTCCTCCAGCCAGCGCCCGAATTGCTCCCGGTCAGTGATGGGCCAGCCCGTGGGCAGCATCGTTCCCTGACCTCGGAAACGGGGGGATTCCCCCACCCCGATGTGCACGTCGGAGTAGGTCCTGGCTTCGGCGATCGCCACGATTGCCTCCAGGCTGGGGGGCAGATCGCCAAAGCTGGGCCATTTCTGGGCTGGGCTGGTTTGCGCTGGGGCCCCTGATGCGGGCGCCGGCGGAGGTGGGGGCGGCAGCCTGACTGCAGTGGCCTCCCCCATGGCCTGGGGAGCATGGCTGCTCTCAAGTGGATTCACGGTTGGGCGGCGGCCTGTGTGCTCAGCATTGCTCGAAACTGGGCTCCTGTCATGGGGTAACCCCGGGGCCCTTCCCTAAGATCCCAGCCACCGCCTCGCCCCCTTGACCGCCACCGCACCGCTCGTGAGCATCGTGCTGGGCACCCGGCCAGAAGCGATCAAGCTGGCACCGGTGATCCTGGCGTTCCAGCGCGATAGAGGCTTCCGCACCCGGGTTGTGCTCACCGGTCAGCACCGGGAGATGGTGGCTCAGGTGATGGATCTGTTCGGGCTCACCCCCGACCGCGACCTGGCCCTGATGGCCCCGAAGCAGACCCTCACCCATGTCACCTGTGCGGCCCTTCAGGGTCTGCGGGAGGAGTTTCTGGAGCACCGCCCTCAGTTGGTGCTGGTGCAGGGCGACACCACCACCGCCTTCGCTTCGGCCCTGGCGGCCTTTTACGAGCAGATTCCGGTGGGCCATGTGGAGGCCGGCCTGCGCACCGACAACCTCCTGGATCCCTTCCCCGAGGAGGCGAACCGGCGATTGATCTCCCAGGTGGCCCAGCTGCACTTCGCACCCACCACTGTGTCCGAGGCGAACCTGAAAGCCTCCGGCGTGGTGGGGGAGATCCTGGTCACGGGCAACACGGTGATCGATGCACTGCTGCTGAGGGCCGCCTCGGCCCCCCTGCCCCAGATCCCCGGCCTCGACTGGGAGCGGCAGCGGGTGATCCTGGCCACTGTCCACCGACGCGAGAACTGGGGCGAGCGGCTCACCAGCATCGCCGAGGGCTTCCGCCAGCTGCTGGATCGCCACCCCGACACGGCCCTGCTGCTGCCCCTGCACCGCAACCCCACGGTGCGTGAACCCTTGCAGCAGTTGCTGGGTCAGCATCCCCGCGCCCACCTCTGCGAACCCCTCGACTACGACCAGCTGGTGGGGGCGATCCGCGGCTGCACCCTGCTGCTCTCCGATTCCGGTGGCTTGCAGGAGGAGGCGCCGGCCCTGGGCAAGCCGGTGCTGGTGCTGCGGCGCACCACTGAGCGCCCTGAAGCGGTCACAGCTGGAACGGCGCGGCTGATCGGCACCGACAGCACCTCAATCGTGGAGGAGGCCAGCCGGCTGCTGGACGATCCCCAGGCCTATGCGGCCATGGCCCAGGCCCACAACCCCTTCGGCGATGGTCAGGCCAGCGGCCGGATCCTCGAGGCCAGCCGCAACTTCCTGAGCAGAGCCGCCGTGGGCTGATCGGGGCCATCAGGAGTCCCGCTTCTTCGCCCACGGGGGCAGATCGATGAACACCCGAGTGCCCTGCTCGAGCCCTGTGATGATCTGGGTGTTGCGGCCACTGCTGGAGCCCAGGGTCACCGGCTGAAAGCGGGGCTGGTTGTCCTTGCCCACCAGCAGCACGCCCGGTTTGCCTTCCTCGGTGACCACCGCCACGGTGGGCACCAGCGTCTGGGGCGGCAGGGTGCCGGTCTGGAAGTTGATGTCGGCGGTCATGCCGATGCGCAGCAGGTTGTTGGGGTCGCTGAGGGAGAGCTTCACCTCGAAAGAGGTGACGTTGTTGTTCTTCACCGCCCGCGGTGCCACCTGGATCACCCGGGCGGCGAAGCGCTTGTCGGGGAAGGCATCCACCCGCACGCTGGCGCTCTGGCCGATGCTGATGCGGCCGATGTCGTTCTCAGGCACTTTGGCGACCACCTCCAGCCCCTGGGCCAGCTCTACCACCGAGGAGCTGGAGGCACCGGCATTGGCGGAAGCGGACGTGGTGGGGGTCACGAAGGCGCCGGGATCGGCGAAGCGTTGGGTGATCAAGCCATCGAAGGGGGCCCGGATCGTCAGTTCCCCCCTCTCCACCGTGCGTTGGCTGAAACGCTTGCGAGCCGCGTCGAGGGAGGCCCCGGCGGTGAGGGCCCGGGTGCGGAACGAAACGATGTCGTCCTCGCTGATGGCCCCTTCGGCGAACAGCTTGAGGCGGCGTTCGTAGTCGGAGCGGGCGCGGATTTCCTCGGCTTCCGCCAGGCGCACCTGGGCCCCCAGTTCCAGCTCCCGCTGGCGCAGGTCACCGCTGTCCATCAGGGCGATGGGCTGGCCCTTGCTCACCCGGTCGCCTTCATCCACGAACAGCGATTCGAGCACTCCGCCGCGTTTGGGGCTCACGTTGACGCTGCGACCCGCCTCCAGCTCACCGCTGGCACTCACCACCCCCGGCAGGGTGCCCCGCTGGGCCACCACGGTGAAATCGGCGAGGTTGCTGCGTTTGGCGGCCTGGCGCTGGCGCTGCCAGATGGCCACGCCGCCCACCACCAGCACCAGGGCCACAGCACCGGCCGCCCAGCGCCGCCAATGGCGGCGCGGAGCCAGACCGCCGGTCCCTGGGGCGCCCGCGCTCAATCCGGAGGGCAGCGGAGCCTGTAGCGGCTTCGGGGCTGGGGGTTGTTCGAGCATCCGCGTGGCGATGGACGTGCTCCGTTGACTGAGACCAGTCTTCCTGGTGTTGTCCCCAACTGTGGCCCCGGTCCATGGAGGGGGGCCCGTCTAGATTCCAGGCCATGCTCAAAGCCGGAATCGTGGGGCTGCCCAACGTGGGCAAGTCCACCCTGTTCAACGCCCTGGTGGCCAACGCCCAGGCCCAGGCGGCCAATTTCCCCTTCTGTACGATCGAGCCCAACGTGGGCAGCGTGGCGGTGCCTGATCCGCGGCTGAAGATGCTCTCGAATGTGTCCAGCTCCCGTGAGATCGTGCCCACCCGGGTGGAGTTCGTCGACATCGCCGGGCTGGTGAAGGGGGCCAGCCAGGGGGAGGGCCTGGGCAATAAGTTCCTCGCCAACATTCGCGAGGTCGACGCGATCGTGCACGTGGTGCGCTGCTTTGAGGACGACGACGTGATCCACGTGTCGGGTGATGTGGTTCCGGTGCGGGATGCCGAAGTGATCAACCTGGAGCTGGGCCTGGCCGATCTCGGCCAGATCGAGAAGCGCCGCGAGCGCCTCAAGAAACAGGCGCGCACCAGTAAGGAGGCCCAGGTCGAGGATGCCGCGCTAGCGCGGATCCAGGCGGAGCTGGAGCGGGGCGGTGCCGCCCGCAACGTGGAGCTGGGGGAGGAGGAGGCCCCGATGCTCAAGCCCCTGGGGCTGCTCACCGCCAAACCGATCATCTACGCCACCAACGTCTCGGAAGACGACCTGGCCGGCGGCAATGCATTCAGCCGCTCCGTGGAGGAGCTGGCCGGCCGGGAAGGTGCCGGCGCCGTTCGCATCTCAGCCCAGGTGGAGGCGGAACTGATCGAGCTCGGTGAGGCCGAGCGCGGCGATTACCTGGAGGGCCTCGGGGTGAGCGAGGGCGGCCTGCAGAGCCTGATCCACGCCACCTACCGTCTGCTGGGCCTGCGCACCTACTTCACCACCGGTGAGAAGGAAACCCGCGCCTGGACGATCACCGCCGGCATGACTGCCCCCCAGGCCGCCGGGGTGATCCACACCGACTTCGAGCGCGGCTTCATCCGCGCCCAGACCGTGGCCTATGCCCAGCTGCTGGAGGCCGGCTCCCTGCCGGAAGCCCGCAACCGCGGCTGGCTGCGCAGCGAGGGTAAGGAGTATGTGGTGCAGGAGGGCGATGTGATGGAGTTCCTCTTCAACGTCTGAGTCGAAGGCTCGGCGCTCGTGTCTTTCGGGCTCGAGACCCCTGTGACCGGATTCCAGCACTCAGGACCACTCCAGGTCGGGGAGGCCGCGGAAGGCCTGGCGGACTCCACTGCTCCAGCCGCTGCTCAGGGCGGCGAAGTAGGGGTCACCGTCGAGGAAGCGGCGCCGGTGCTGAATGGCCAGGCTGTCGCGCCTGTACCAGATCAGATCGATCGGCATGCCCACCGACAGATTGCTGCGCATGGTGGAATCGAAGGACACCAGCACGCACTTGGTGGCATCCGCCATCGTCGTGGCCGGGGTGATGACTCGGTCGATGATCGGCTTGCCGTATTTGGCTTCGCCGGTCTGCAGGAAGGGCGTGTCCTCGCCGGCTTCGATGAAGTTGCCTTCGGCGTAGATGCGGAACAGTCGCGGGGCTTCTCCTTTGATCTGGCCGCCGAGGATGAAGGAGGCGTTGAAGGTCAGCGCACTGCCTTCCAGGGAGGGGGCGTCGCGAAGCTCGATCTCGCGCATGGCATCCGACACCAGCAGGGCCACGTCGAACAGGGTCTGGGCGGTCCAGAGGGTCGCGGGTGCGTCGTTGCGGCTGGCCCGTTGCTTCAGCAGGCTCACCACCGCCTGGGTGCCGGCCAGGCTGCCGGAACTGAGCAGAACGATCACCCGATCACCGGGCCGCTCGAAGGTGGTCATCTTGCAGAACCTGGCGAAATCATCGACACCGGCGTTGGTGCGTGAATCGGAGGCCATCACCAGTCCCTCCTGCAGCAGCATGCCCACGCAATAGGTCACGGCCGGCTCATCCCTAAGGCCGAACCATTGTTGCGGCGCGCCCGCCGCTGCGTCTGTGCCGGCAACGCCCCCGGTCAGGGGGGACAATGTCATGAGCTGCAGTGGCCGGTGATGCCCTCATCCCAGACGTCCCCCGCCAACGACCCTGAAGCGGCCATCGATCCGGCCGCTCCCGCCGATCACCCCCACAATTTCGAGGTCCAGAAGGAACTGCACCAGCGGATCCGCAATGACCCCGACTACGACGACTGGGAATACGGCACTGAGCCGCTGCCCCATGAGTCGGAAGCCTGGATCCGTGCCCAGAAGGCCAAGACCCAGGTCAACGATCAGGTCAACGACCAGGTCGATGAGCCCTGAGGGCTCCCCACGTCCACGGGGATCAGGGCCTTGGTTGGATCTGCCGCTGAGCGGCATGGGGATGGAAGCGGCTCAGCTCACCCACCAACAGCAATCCCAGCAGGCTCAGCAGCGTCATCAGCAGCCAGAGGCCGGCCCCGTGCCTCTGGTTCTCCAGCAACCAGCCACCCACCAGGGGGGCCACGAAGGAGCTGATGGCGAAGCACTGGGAAAACAGGGCCAGGGCCATCCCCTGATGGGACGCCGGGGTGACCTCGATCACAGCTTCGCTAGCGGTGGGCAGGAAGGCCGCCGCCGCTGCCGCCAGAGGCAGCTGGGCCAGCACCAGCAGGGGCAGGCTCTGCCAGCCCAGGGCGGAGAGGGCCAGCAGCAGGCTGCCAAGGGCGAAGCCCAGCAGGCTCCAGCCCAGACCGAAGGCCACCGGCCGCTGCGCCAGCCAACGCCCCAGGGGCCACTGCAGCAGCAGCAGCAAGCTGAGCTGCAGGCCCAGCAGCAGGGCCCCGAGGCTCTCGCTCAGCGGCGCCCGCGCCAGCCCGCCCCGCACCAGATCCAGTGGCAGGGCGCTCTGCAGCAGCGACAGCATCGCTGTGGCCAGCAGGGTCACCCCCAGCAGGGGCAGCAGTGGTTTCACCCATTGGCGCCAGGGAAGCCGGCGCTCCAGCTGGCTGGCGGCTGCCGCCATGGGCAGGGGTGAGCGCAGAAGCAGGCTGATCACCACCAGCATGCAGGCGATGTCGAGCAGATAGATGCCGCGCAGGTGCTGGCTGCCGGCCAGGAGGGCTCCCAGCAGCACCCCCAGGGCTGCACCCAGAGCATCTCCGGTGCGCACCAGGGCATAGGCGCGGCTGCTGGGCAGGGGTGGCGCACTCAGGGGCACCGCCAGCTCGATTGCCGGCCAGTAGATCCCCATCGCCAGTCCCAGCAGCAACTGCCCCAGCACATAGGCGGCGAAGGTGTCAGCGCTGAACAGCCGGCTGTCGGCCACCACCGAGATCAGTGCCGCCAGCAGCACCGGCCGGGTGGTGCTGAGGCCATGGTCGAGCCACCAGCCGCTCAGCAGCCGCCCGACGGTGCCGGCCAGGGCCGCGGCGGCCAGCCCCTGACCCACCGCCAGGGCCGAGAACTGCGCCTGATGGAACACCACCGGCGTGAGATAGAGGATCCCGCCGGCCCCGAAGCTGCCCACCAGGCGGATCACGGTCAGTTCGCGCAGCGGCGCGGGAAACTGGAGCCACCAGATTGGTTGACTTGCTCCTGCCTGCGGCTCTGTCACAACACGTTCGTCGGGGGCTGGCACTGCTGGCCAGTCTGCTGCTGGGCACGGCGTCGCCGCTGCTGCTGGCCCCAGCCCGGGCGGCCGACCGCCTTGATGTGCGGCTCGATGGCCTCTCGCTGCCCATCGACCTGCACCAGCTCGAGGCCTGGAGCCTCGATCCGACGGGCAGCCGCAATGAACTGGGGATCTGGCTTGAGCTGCTTGACAGCAGCAGCCGCGAGGATCTGTTGAGCCTGCTGCGATCCCCCCTGCTGCCCGATCGCGGTTTCGCCCTGCAGCTGCTGCAGAGTTGGGCGGGCCGTCAGGTGCTCGAGGCGGTGGGGGAACTGTTCGCCGGTGGCAAGCCCGGCAGTGGCGTGCTGCTGCTCAACACCCTGCGCGAGCGCCTGCTGCGGCCCGAACCAATCCGGTTCGTGGACCTGCTGCAGGCGGTGCCCACGCCCCAGCTCACCCTTGATCTCGATGGTCTGCTGCAGCTCGCGGCCCTCTGGCGGCGGCAGCTGGAGGAGCAGACGCTGGCGCTGAAGCAGTTGCGGGACCTGCCGCTGCGCCTCCGCCAGGAGTCGGAGACCGGTGCAAAGCTGGCGGCGATTCAGCCCGACCCCAGGCCCAGGGCCATCGCCCTGACGGTGTCCCACAGGCCAGTCCCGCTGGAGCTGGAGCTCTGGCCGGCCGTCGCACCCCGCCAGCGCTCCTGGGTGCTGCTGATGCCGGGACTCGGGGGCAGCAGCGCCCAGCTGGGTTGGTTGGCCAGGGGCCTGGCCGCCCGGGGCTGGCCGGTGCTGATGATCGAGCACCCAGGCAGCAACGAGGCGGCGGTGCGCCAGATGCTCGATGGCCAGCGCCCCCCGCCGGGGGCTGAAACCCTGCCCGATCGCCTGGCTGATGTGGAGGCGGTGCTGGGGGCAGAGCGGCAGGGAAAGATCCCTGGACTTGGAGACTCCGTGGTGTTGATGGGCCACTCCCTGGGAGGGCTTTCGGCCCTGTTGGCCAGCGGCCTGCGCCCGGCTCCGGGCCTGGCCCGCCGCTGCGAGCGGGCTCTGGATGTGATCCCCCTGATCAACATCTCCAGGCTGCTGCAGTGCCAGCTCCAGGAGGTGCCCCTGCCGGAGCTGGCGAGCGCTCGGCCCGTAATGCTGGCCGCCGTGGTGAGCTTCAATGGCTTCGGCAGTCTGCTCTGGCCTGGCCGCGGTCTGGAACGCCTCAAGGCACCGCTGCTGATCACCGGCGGTGGGCTGGATCTGGTCACCCCGCCGGTGAGCGAACAGCTGGCGCTGTTTCTGCAGCACCCCGATCCCCGCAGCCGCCTGGTGATGGTGGAGGGCGGCAGCCATTTTTCCGTGGTGCGCGTCAAGGAGCAGGAGCAGGCCCTCTGGCGGCTCGGCGATGGCCTGGTGGGGGTGGAGCCGGTGCGGGTTCAGGAGTTGCTGCTCAGCCTCACCTCCGATTTTCTCTCGTCGGTGGACGCCACTATTCCGATGGCCCCGCAGCGGCGCAGCCGTGATGGCGTCACGGCCTACGTGCTCGATGGCGCCAATGCCCGGCGTTGGCGCCGCCGGATCGGCCCCTGAAGAAGGCGCCGCTCAGAAGCGGATGCGAGGGTCCAGCACTGCCACCAGCATGTCCACCGTCACGCTCAC
Source organism: Synechococcus sp. RedBA-s (assembly GCF_024345495.1). Classification (GTDB taxonomy): domain Bacteria; phylum Cyanobacteriota; class Cyanobacteriia; order PCC-6307; family Cyanobiaceae; genus Regnicoccus_A. Next base: position 15,555 of record NZ_JAGQBF010000006.1, read on the forward strand.
CAGCACCACCAAGGCCGCCACCACCACCACGATGCCCTGCACCAGGGGGTAGTCGCGCTGGCCGATGGCCTCCTGCAGCCGGAAGGCGATGCCGGGCCAGGAGTAGGTGACCTCGATCAGCAGGGCGCCACCGATCAGCGAAGCCACGGTGATGCCGGTGATCGTGAGCACGGGCAACAGGGCATTGGGCAGGGCATGGCGTAGCACCACCCGGGTTTCGCTGAGGCCACGGCTGCGGGCCGCCTCCACGTAGTCGGAACGCAGCACCCGCCTCAGGTTGAGGCGCAGGGCGTTGGCGAAGATACCGCTGAGGAGCAGGCCGAGGGTGGAGGCGGGCAGCACCAGGTGCCGCAGGCTGCCGGCCAGCTGCTGGAGATTGGCGGCGCGCAGGCTGTCGAGCAGGTAGAAGCCGCTGCCGCTGGGGGGCATCAGAGTGGCGGGGAAGCGCCCGCCCACCGGAAACCACCCCAGCCAGACGGCAAAGATCAGCTGGATCACCATCGCCGCCCAGAAGGGCGGCAGGGCGTAGGTGCCGATGCCGTAGAGGCGTCCGGCCAGGTCGAGCTTGCCCTCGGGGCGGGCGATGCCGCTGAAGCCCACCGCCAGCCCCAGCACCGCCGCGATCAGCAGCGCACACAGCCCCAGCTCCAGGCTGGCCGGCAGGTTCTGGCGGATCACGTCCAGCACCGGGGTCTGGTTGGTGAGCGATTCGCCCAGATTGCCCCTGAGTAGATCGGCGAGGAAGTGGCCGTACTGAGCGGGCAGGGGTTGGTCGAGCCCCAGCTGCTGGCGCAGGGCCTGCCGTGCCGCCTCCGGTGCCCGGGTGCCCAGAAGGGCGTCGATGGGATCCCCCGGGGCCAGCCGCAGCAGCAGAAACACCAGGGTGGCGATCAGCCAGAGCATCACTGGGGCGAGCAGCAGCCGACTGCCCAGATAGCCCAGCAGCTGGCGGCGACGGCTCATGGCGCTGGCCTCGCAGCTGACTGCCGCTGCTGCAGTTGGCTGAGCACCACGCGGCCGGAGCCATCGAACACCGGGGTGCTCAGTCCGGCCTGGGCCCAGGCCCGCGGCGCCACCAGCCAGACCGGGATGTAGGGGGCGGCGGCGGCGGTTTCACGCTGCAGGCGCTGCAGCAGCTCTATTCGCTCCCGTCCCTGCAGGCTCTGACTGCGGCGCAGCTCCTCGTTCAGGCCGGGGCGGGTCCAGAAGCTGCCGCTCGCGGCACTGGGACCCTCCAGGCAGCGCTGGCCCACGGCCTTGTCGCAGCCCAGCAGTGGCTGCAGATAGTTGTCGGCGTCGGGGAAGTCGCCCATCCACTCCAGCAGGATCGAGGCGAAAGCCCCCTCGCCGAGCTGACGGTAGGCCGTGGTGGATTCCATTCCGCTCACCTCCAGCACGATGCAGTCACCCAGATCCCGGCGCAGCTGTTCCTTCCAGATCAGGGCGAAGAGCTTGTCGGCGGGAATGTTGGAGCGGAAGGTGAAGGGCAGGTTCAGCGTCTTGCCCCGGCAGTAGCCGGCCTGCTCGAACAGCCGTCGGGCTTCCGCCGGGTCAAAGGCGGGCCAGGCCTCGGGTTCGGAGCCGCTCAGGCTGGGGGGCACCAGATCCCGCAGTGGTGGCCGCAGGCCATGGGTCACCCGCTGGCTGATCAGCTCGTGATCGAGGCTGTGGGCAATGGCACGGCGCACCAGCGGGTTCTTGAGGGGCGGCTGGTCGCTCAGCAGGGTCAGGTAGCCGATCTCCAGGGCCGGACCCACCCCTTCGAGCAGGCGCCCCCGCTGGGCGTCCTGGTGTAGGGAGAGCTGCTGGTCGCCCTCCAGACTGGTCGAGAGCAGCACATCCACCTCGCCGCTGCGCAGGGCCCCGTAGAGGGCGGTGGAGTTGCTGAGGTTGACCAGATCCAGCCCGCTGTTGGCAGGAGGCTCTCCCCAGTAGTCCTTGAAGGGCTCCAGACGCTGCTGCTGGTCGGCGAAGAAGGTGAGCCTGTAGGGGCCCGTGCCCACGAAGCGATCATTGAGGAAGCGCTTGTCGTGGCTGCGGTAGGCGGTGGGGGAGAGGGGCGTGAGACTGACGGCGCTCAGCAGCTGGGGCAGGGCGGTGAAGGGGCGCCGCAGCTTCAGCTCCAGTTCATGGCTGCCGCTGGCGCGCACCGCAACGATCCGGTCCCCCAGCAGGTAGCTGAGCTTGCCGATCGCCAGAAAGCGCTCCAGGGTGAACACCATGGCGGCGGCATCAAAGGGGGTGCCGTCGTGGAAGCGCACCCCCTGCCGCAGTGGCACCCAGGCGGTGAGCCGATCTGGGCTCATCCGCGGCAAAGCCGTGGCCAGACGGGGCTGCAGCTCGCCCCTGGCATCGATGGCATAGAGCGGATCACCGAGGGCGCTGATCAGTTGCAGGGCCCCGAAGCTGTAGGTGGCGGCCGGGTCCACCGAGTCGATCCGGGTGCGGCTGCCCACCACCAACCTCCCACTGGGCCGCTGGGGCTGGCATCCCAGCAGCAGCACCAACAGGGCGGCCAGCAGGGAGAGCGAGCGCAACCCCTTCAAGGCAGGCAAAGCGTGCAGGATGCTCCTGAGTGCTCAGAGGCGCCCATTCAAGACCGCGACGGGTAGCTCTGGGCCTGGGCCAGATGGTGCAGTTCCACCTGGCGGATCGACACCTCAAACACCGGAGAGCCGTTTCGTGCCAGGGGCCAGCGCCGCACCCAGCAGCGGTCGCGGGGTGCATCCACACCGATCACCTGATACACACTGGAATGGGCTGGCTCGCCGATGGTCCAGGTGGACGCGGATTCGCCACTCGGGAGACCGGCGCTGATGGCCACATCGGTGGTGAGGTGAACGCAGTCACCCTGATGGAGGGTCATGGCGGTCGCGGGGTGGCGGGTTGAACGGCAGCCCTGATCAGGGCTGGCAGAGATGGGGGTCAGGGCTGGGTACCGGGCCGCTGAGGGGGAGTGGGGAAAGGCCGTTGTGGGCCAAGGGTTCCGCAAGGGTGTCTGAGCTGGAGTTCAATTTGGACAACGGGCCGGCTCAGGTGAGGGCATCAGCATCCGGGGGGATGCGGAATGAATCCATCTTGACCCTGCCAGCCCCCGGCCCGTCAACAGCCGCGGCATGAGCACTCGTTCTGGCTGTCAGCAGGTCTGCTGATGCACTTAGAGGGTGCGCAGGCAGGCCGCCACGCTCTGAATCTCTGGCAGGGCACGGATCGCCGCCAGCGCCGCCTGGAATCGGGACTCCTCCACCTCATGGGTGATCACCACGATTTCAGCCTGGCCGCCGCTGGCCTCCAGCTGCACGATCGACTGGATCGACACCTCCGCCTGGCCGAAGCAGCTGCCGATGCGGCCGATCACCCCGGCCTGGTCGCTGGTCTGCAGGCGCACGTAGTTGCGGTGCCGGGTGCGGGAGCTCTCCACCAGGCTGCAGCGGCGCCAGCGGCTGGCCGCCAGCAGTGGATCCAGTCGGCCGCCTGTGCCGGCTGCCTGGCGGATGCCGGCGATGTTGAGAATGTCGGCCACCACCGCCGAGGCGGTGGGCCCTGCCCCAGCGCCAGGGCCGTAGAACATCACCCGTCCCACGGGATCTCCCTCCACCAGGATCGCGTTGTTGACCCCATTGACCACCGCCAGGGGATGGTCGGTGGGCACCAAGGTGGGGTGCACGCGCACATCGAGGCATTCACTGCCATCGGCCGCAGTGCCCAGATGCTGGGCCACCGCCAGCAGTTTCACGCGGTAGCCCAGCTGGCTGGCATAGCTCACATCCCGCGCCTGCAGGTCGCTGATGCCGACGGTGGGGATCAACGCCCGCTCCACCGTGCCGCCGTAGGCCAGGCCGGCGAGGATCGCGATCTTGTCGGCCGCGTCATCCCCCTCCACATCGGCGGCGGGGTCGGCCTCGGCGTACCCCAGCTGCTGGGCCTCTGCCAGCACCTCGGCGTAGGCGGCCCCCTCATCCGTCATGCGACTGAGGATGTAGTTGGTGGTGCCGTTGATGATGCCGCTCACCCGTTGGATGCGATTGCCGCCCAGCGATTGCTTGAGGGGCTCGATGATGGGAATGCCGCCACCCACAGCCGCTTCGATCAGCACATAGACCCCCTGACGGGCCGCGGCATCGGCGATCTCCTCGCCATGACGGGCGATCACGGCTTTGTTGGCCGTCACCACTGATTTGCCGGCGTTAATGGCCGCGAGGATCAGGGTGCGGGCTGGCTCCAGACCCCCCATCAGCTCCACGACGATCTCCACCGAGGGATCGTTCACCACCTCGGCCGGGTCGGTGCAGAGCAATTCGGGAGCCAGGGCCACGGGCCGGTGCCGGCTGAGATCGCGTACGGCGATACGCCGCAGCTCCAGCTCCGCCACCAGCGGATGGCGCCCGTCCGGGGAGGTGAGGATCTCCGCGACACCGGCTCCCACCGTGCCCAGACCGAGCAAGCCGATGCCGATGGTCATGCCGATTGTGCCGCGAAACCGATGATCCTAGAAATCATTCCGTCGCCAGGCCCCTGGCCTGGGCCTGCATCATCTTCAGGATGTTCAGGAATCCATTGGCGCGGGACGGGGTGAGGCTGGCCTTAAGGCCCGTCTCAGCCAGAAAACCGGGGTCCAGCCCAGCGGCCTGGTTTGGTTCCAGGCCCTCCAGGCCGGCGATCAGCAGTGCCAGCAGCCCCTTGGTGATCTGGGCATCGGAATCTCCCTGCCAGTGGAGCTTGCCGTCGACCAGCTGCCCCACCACATACACCTGGGAGACACAGCCCTTCACCTTGAACACCTCCTGACGGAATTCGTCGGGCAAGGGCGCAAGCTTCTTGGCCAGCCAGAGCACGTACTCGTAGCGGCGCTTGGGGTCACTGGTGCCGCGCAGGCGCTCCACGATCGCGTCAAGGCTGTCGCTGCCGGTGCTCATGGATGGGGCCAGGGCGGAAGTGGCCCCAGTGTGGCGCTTGCCCTCAGCGGCGGCGGCGCTGCTGCACCGCCAGCCCACTCACCAGAGCGCCCAGGCCGGTGACGCCGCCGATCAGCAGCAAAGAATGACGTTGATGCGCTGAGAGGACCGAGGGCATCGGGCTCTGATCGCTGCTGCTCACCCGATCCAGCTGGGCCTGGCCTGCCTGGGTGGGCACCTCAAGAAAGTCGCGGTGTCCAGGGCCCGCATCCACCTGCAGCTCCCAGTCGCCATCGGCGCCCTTGGGCATGGAGAAGCTGAGGCGCCCCTGGGCATTCATCTGACCCACGTCCAAGGGCTGTCCCCCATGAGGGGGTACCAGCCGCACGAGGGCGCCCTTGACGGGTTCGCCGTTAGAGAAGCGGCTTTCGAGCATCAGCCCGTCGCGCAGGGATTCGAGCCGATCCAGGCTGGATTCAATTGCGTGGGCCTCCACAGGACCTGGAGCGACGGCCATGGCCACCACTGCCCCGAGGGCCGGGAGTGCCAGCAGGCTGCAGAGCCGCGTGAAGCGGGAAGTGGTCATCGCCAAGGCCTGGTCGCTTGCGAAGGGGCTGACCCCAACGCTAAGGCGCGATCAGGAGGCTGACCAGCGTCTGCCTGCGGCCTGGCCCTTGCCGGCCTGCACCATCCGCACCATCGAGCTGACCATCATCGAGAGGGCTTCACTGGGCTGGGAGCGGTGGCCCAGCTCCGCCGCCATCACCCGCTCGGGCATCGTGCCGGCTCCGATGGCGTAGGCGCCGACGCGCCGGGCGGGGGAGGGGCGGGACTGATCGAAGCTGAGGTCCAAGGAAACAGGGGCTCGTACCAGGTGATCCTGGCAAAAAATCGGCACGTGGGTCATCAGAGTGCAGGCCTCTCAACAGGTTGCAACCATTCGATCCCCCGTTCGCTGAGCCAGCCGTCGAAGGGAACGTCCCACGGATCCAGCGGCAGCTGCTCCACGGCACAGGCGGCGGAGGCCACAATCAGGGCCGGCACCGAGCGCCAGGCGGGATCGGCCCGCAGCCGGTCGAACCAGCCACCCCCATAGCCCAGGCGGACAGCGCGGCGGTCGTAGGCGAGGGCCGGCACCAGCAGCAGACCAAGGGCCGACGCCGGCAGCGGCCTGCCCGCCGGCGCCGGCGCCGGAACCCCCGCGGCATCGGGCTGGAGCGGATCCCCGGGCTGCCAGATCTCGTAACCCAGCCTCCCCGCTCCCTGCGGAGTTCGGATGGCGGGCAGGGCCAGCCGGCCTGGAAGCGCTTTGGCCAGATCCCGCAGATCGGGTTCCCCCGCCAGGGGCCAGTAGAGCCCCAGCCGCTGGTCGGCCCCGATCAGTCTGGGGATCCCAGCTTGAGCCTGCTCCAGCAGCCGCCTCCGCTGCTCCTCGGGCTGCTGGGCGCGCTGCTGGCGGAAGTGCCGCCTCCAGAGGGGTTTGGGGTCGCCCGGCCCCGGTGTGCCCGCCATCAGCGTTGAAACCAGGCCGTGATGGCGGCGGCGAGGGCATCGGCGGCGTCATCAGGGCGGGGGGGCGTCTCCAGGTCCAGTTCACGCATCACGGCGTCGAGCACGTCGTTCTTGTCGGCATGACCGGATCCCGTGAGGGCCAGCTTGATCTGCATCGGCGGAAACTCCACCACCGGCACCCGCAGGCGGGCCAGGGTCATCATCACCACCCCCCGGGCCTGCACCACCGAAATGGTGGTGCTGGAGCGATAGAAGAAGAACTTCTCGACACAGGCCAGCTCAGGACGCCAGCGGCGCACCAGCCAGCGCAGGTCGCGGGCAATCTCCACCAGCCGCTCCCCCTCCGGAGTGCCGGCTTCGGTGCGGATCATTCCGCAATCCAGCAGGCGCTGGGGCGGGCCGGTCTCGATCAGGCCATAGCCGACGCGGGCCAGGCCTGGATCGATGCCGAGGATGCGCAAGGCCTCAGGCCGCCAGGGCCAGCTGGAAGGCGTCGCGGGCGGTGTCGGCCATCTCGAAGATCTTGCAGAACACCTTGATCACCCGATCACCGGAATCGATCTGCTCCAGCGGATCCTTGCGCAGCCGGTGGCGCAGGCAGCAGGCCACCACCCGCGCAACATCGTCGTCGTTCACTTCGGTGCGGCCTTCGAAGGCGGCCAGGGCCCGGGCCGCCCGGTTGGTGACGATGTCGCCGCGCAGGCCGTCCACATTGAGCTCACCGCAGACCGCCGAGATGCGGATGCGCAGATCGGGGTCGATCAGCACCTGGGGCAGTCGCTGCTGGGCCTCCACCACCCGCTGCTGCAGTGCCTCCTGGGCGCCCAGATGGTGGCTGTTGAAGCCCTCGGGATCGCTGTCGTAGCCGGTGCGCTGATCCACCACCTGCACCCGCAGCTCCGGATCACGCACCGTGCGCACCTCCACGCTCATGCCGAAGCGATCCAGAAGTTGGGGCCGCAGTTCCCCTTCCTCGGGGTTGCCCGAGCCGATCAGCACGAAGCGGGCCGGGTGGCGCACCGACACCCCTTCCCGCTCCACCGTGTTCCACCCGGAGGCGGCCGAATCCAGCAGCACGTCCACCAGGTGGTCGTCGAGCAGGTTCACCTCATCGACATAGAGCAGGCCGCGGTTGGCCTTGGCCAGCAGGCCCGGCTCAAAGGCCCGAACGCCCTCACTCAGGGCTTTTTCGATGTCGATCGTGCCGCAGAGGCGGTCTTCGGTGGCCCCCAGGGGCAGGTCCACCATCGGCACCTGGCGCGGCTCCACCGGTAGCGTTTCGCCACTCTCCGCCCGCTGGCGCACCTCGACGCTCTGCAGGTCGGGGTCGCTGGGGGAGCTGTTGTAAGGATCGCCGGCAACAACATCGATCTCCGGCAGCAGATCAGTGAGGGCGCGGATCGTGGTGCTCTTGCCCGTGCCCCGGTCGCCCATGATCATCACCCCGCCGATGCGCGGATCGATCACGTTCAGCAGCAGGGCGAGCTTCATCTCCTCCTGGCCCACAATGGCTGTGAAGGGGAAGGCCCTGCGTTGGCGGGTCTGACTCACGGACGGGTTGCCGGCACGGATTCGGATTGTTTCACAGCTGGCTGGCCCAGCGTCGGCGCGGGCAGCAGGCTCAGCACCTGGGGGGGCGTGGCGTCGGCGGGGTAGATCAGCCGCACCCTCAGCTGCCGCTGCTGGCCAGGGGCCAGGCTGATGCGCCCGAGGCTGGGGCCCCTTTCGCCCTGGCGCTGCACCAGGTGGAACCAGCGCCGGCCGGCGGGGCGGCCCTCCGGACCATCCAGCCCGCTCACCTCCACCGTGCCGCGAAACACCACCGCCCGTGGTGGGGTGAGGTTGAAGAGGAGGCCCCCCTCGGGCCTGTCGGTCTTGCGAGGGGATTCCAGGGCCAGATCCAGGGCCACCGGGGCCTTGGTGTCATTCACCAGGGGAAGGGTCAGGTCGTACTCCACGCCGTAGTTGCCGTGGGCGGCCCAGGCGGTGCCGGGGTAGAAGGCCCGCAGCTCGGCGGTCTGCACCTGGCCGCTGCCCAGGCTGCCCCGCTCCAGCGAGGCGATCGGCCAGGACACCGGTGCACTGCGCACGGAGAGCACCTTGCTGCCGGGATCGCTGAGCTTCGCGCTCCAGCGGCTGCCCGTCTGCACACCACTCACCCGCGAATAGATAATGCCGCCGCTCTGCCCCCTGGGGGTGGGCACATGCTCCTTGGCGCTGAGCCCGGCCCGCAGCAGCCGACTCCAGACTTCCGGCTCCGGTGGACGCTCAGCTCCGAAGGCGGCCAGGGTGGCCAGCTGCACCGGGCCATCACTCTCTAGCCGCAGCTGCAGGTTGCGACCATTGAGCAGGGGGTCGAGCCCCTTCACGGGAATCGGTAGGGCCAGCAGGGTGGTGAGCTGACCCGGGGCCAGACTCCACTCCTGGGGAATGCCGACGCCGCGGCGGTTCTGCAGCATTTCGGCGGCCACCCTTGAGCCGGGTCCGGCATACACCGACGTGCCGTCGTGGCTCATCAGGGGCGGCAGGGGCAGGAAAGGAGCTGCCGGCTGGGCTGGATCGCTCGACTGGGACAGGGCCGTGGATCCCCCCAGCACCCGCAGCCGCACGGGTTTGCCGTTCACGGGGGCGGCCACCACCCCCAGCCAGAGCACGGAGTCGAGGGTTTCCGGTCGGCCGGCGTAGACGTGGTGGCTGAACAGGTCGAAGCGTCCCTGCAGGGGAACGTTCAGGTGGGCCTCAGGGCTGGAGAACGGTTGGCCGGCGAGGGTTCCGCTGCCGTTGAAGGTGGAGAGCAGGATGCCGGGCTGGATGATCAGCTCAGGGTTGTTGTCGTTGATCACCGCCACCCGGTCGAGCCCGCCGCTGAGGGGACGCACCTGCTGGGGTCTCCGCACGGTGGTGGTGGCGGTGGCTGCCGTCCCCGCAGCTGCTGATGCGGCGGCCGGGACCATGGCGGGAGCTTTGGCCTGGGCCGCGCCGGCGCTGAGCAGAAGGCCGGCGGCCATGGTCAGGAGGAGCATCAACGTCAGCGGGGTTGGGGAGAGGGATCGCTGCGACCCACGAGGGTTTCGCTCACCGCGGCAGCCATGGCCCGGATCAGATCGGTGGAACGGGGGTCGTTGAACGGGCCTTTGACCATGAACCCTGCCACAGCTCTCTTGCCGTTGGGGAGCTCGATCAGGCCCGCGTCGGCGTAGGCGATGCCGATGTCACCGGTCTTGTTGAGCACGGTCAGTCCACGGGCCATCAGCTCGCTGTCGGGGTCGCTGGAGTTGCCCCCCAGACCCTTGAGCAGCCCGGCGGGCAGCAGGGTGTTGGTGCGGGAGGTGGCCATGATCGTGCGGAAGTGGTCTCGGGCCCGGGGGCTGAGCTTCTCGCCGATGTCCACCACCGCGAATGAGCGGGCCAGATCGCGGGGGCTGGTGGTGTTGGTGCCTTCGAGGTCGGGCAGCCAGTTGTTGATCACCGTGGCCGGCAGGCCCAGGGCCTGGAAGTGGGCATTGGCGGCGGCCTTGCCGCCGAGGCGTTTGATCAGCAGGTTGGTGGCGCTGTTGTCGCTCACCCGGATCATCTCGGTGGCGGCTTCGTAAAAGGGAAAACGGGTGCCTAGGGGCCGGCTGGCCATCCAGCCGGCCCCACCGCCCATCACCTCCTTGGTGAGTGGCAGCGGCTCGTTCCAGCGCAATTTGCCGGAATCGAGGTCGTCGAGGGCCGCCAGCAGGATCGGGGTCTTGATCGAGCTCGCCGCCGGCAGGGGTGTGTCGGGGTTGAGCTGGGCGTAGCGGCCGTCATCCAGCACCAGCAGGAAGCCGCCCACCTTGAGATCCTTCTGCTCGGCGGCCAGGGCCTTCCAGCGCTGGCTGAGCTTGGTGAGCTCCACCCGCGGCTCGAAGCGGCCCAGGGCCAGGCCCCCCTTGGGGGTGGGCACCGGTGAGCTGGCGCTGCTGGGCTTGGGGGCTTCCATCGCCCCCTGGGCCAGCTTCGGTGCCAGTTGTTTCAAGGCGGTGCCGGTGAGCACCCCGAGGCCCAGGCCCATCACCAGCAGGCGCAGGACGAGGGCGAAGGGCTGGAACCAGCCGGGGGATCCAGAACGGGGGGAGCGACCCGTAGGCACGATGCAGCCGGGGGGGACGGAGATGGCAGGACCTTAGGGGGTTCCCCGCTGGCTGGCCCAGCGCAGCTGACGGACCATGCCCCGGACCAGGGCCACCTCTTCGGCGCTGATCTGGGCCCTCTGCAGCAACGCCCGCAACTTGGCCATGCGGGCATGGGCCGTGTGCGGCAGCAGAAAACCCACCTCCAGTAGCAGGTCTTCGGCGTCCACCAGGGCGGCTTCCAGCCGCTCCCGGACGGCGGGCTCGGGCCCGGTCACCGCCGCCGGATCGCTGGGATGAGCCGTGGTTCCTGCCTGCTGGCAGCGGCGCAGCTCGTGCAGGCTGATGGCCACCGCATGGGAGAGGTTGAGGGAGGGGTAGCCGGCGTCGGTGCCGATTCGCAGGATGCGACCGGCCTGGAGCAGCTCATCGGTGCTCAGGCCCCGGTCTTCCCGCCCGAAGACCAGCGCCGCGGTGCTGGGTTGGTGATCGCCATCCCCTGGGCAGGCTTGGGGCTCCAGCAGCCAGGGGATGGCGTCAGCGGGGCCTTCGATGGGTAGAGCCTGCGAGTCGACCCGCCCACTGGCGGCCACCACCCGGGTGCGGTCGCTGAGGGCCGCTGCCAGATCCGGATAGAGCCGGGCACCTTCCAGCAGGGCCCCGGCATGGACCGCCATGCGCCTGGCCTCCTCACCGAGGTGATCACAGCGGGGGGCCACGAGCCGCAGGTCGTGAAGATCGAAATTGGCGCAGAGCCTGGCCACACTGCCCACGTTCAGGGGCCCAGCGGGCTCCACCAGTACCAGGGCCAGGGACGTGCTGCCGCTCACTCCAGGCTGCGGAGATGGGCCAGCAGGTCGGCCATGGCCTGGGGTTCAGGCTGGAAGCGCGGCATCGGTGGCGTGCGGCCGCTCACCACCTGGCGGATCAGCTGGCGATCGCTGTGGCGCTGGCTTACCCCCAGCAGGCTGGGCCCCACCAGCCCCTGGGCGGCGATGCCGTGGCAGCCGGCGCAGTTCATGCGAAAGAGGCGGCCGCCGGTCTCCACCGAGCCCGACAGCGCCAGGGTGCGCCGGGTGTAGGGGTCGCTGCGGGCTGCCGGCAGGACGAACAGCAGCATCAGGATGCAGCCGGCTGCGGCCAGCAGCACCAGGGCGGTGATCAGGCCCTGGCGCTGGACCGGCGCCGGGGTGGCCTCCAGGACGGTGGAAGGATCGCCGGTCACGGATCACTCGGAAGACCCACACAGCCTGCCTTGGCCGTGGGAGAATTGCGTCAGGCACAACTTCCGGCTCCCGATGATCGAACCCCTTCTCTGCGGCATCGTTCTGGGTTTGATCCCGATCACCCTGGTGGGCCTGTTCGTGGCGGCCTGGAACCAGTACCGCCGGGGCAGTGCCCTGGGAGGCTGAGTCAGTTCGCGGGCGCCAGGATCATCAGGCCGCAGCTGCCGTAGCGCCGTTGGTCGACCAGCTTCCAGCCGGAGGGAACCTCTGGGTAAGAGCAGCTGGAGCATTCCCAGAGCAGACGCCCGCCCACGGCCAGCCAGCCAGCCGCTGCCACCGCCTCAGCGATCGGCACGTAGAGGGCTGAAGCGTAGGGGGGGTCGGCGTAGATCAGATCAAAGCCCGCCGCTGCGTTCTCTCCCAGCTGTTGTGTCGGGCACTGGCCCAGCCAGAGCGGCAGGGAGGCCCTGATCACCCGCAGATCGCAGGCGGGATTGACGCTGGCCTTGACGGCCTCCAGATTGCGCCGGGCGATGGCGAGGGTGGCCTGGTCATGATCGACGGCCACCACCTGCTGGGCACCCCTTTGCAGGACTTCGCAGCCCATCACGCCGCTGCCGCAACAGAGATCGAGCCAGCGGCATCCGCCCAGCTCGGCAGCCAGGAGGTTGAGCACCGCCAGCCGCAGCCTTGAGCTGGTGGGACGGGTCTGCTGTCCCGGTGGGCTGAGCAGTTTGCGCCCGCCACTGAGCCTCAGACTCATGCCCCGCTCCGCTCCAGCCAGTCCAGCCAACGCCCGAGCATGCGCTGCCCCTGGGGTCCGGACTTCTCGGGGTGAAACTGGCAGGCCGCCAGGGCCCCCTGCCATACCGCCGCTGTCACCGGCTGATCAGCGAAGAGGACCTCCGCAGTGCTGCAGGCCGGATCCGCGGGAACGGCGGCGTAGGAATGCACGAAATAGACCCAGGCCGCTGGATGGCCCGCTGGCAGCAGGGGGCTGGGGTTGGTGGAGATCAACGGCGCCCAGCCCATGTGGGGAATGGGATGTCCTGGGCTGGAGGGCAGGGCCCGCACCTGGCCCCTGAGCAGGCCGAGGCCGGTGGCTTCCCCCTCCTCACTGCCCTCGAACAGCAGCTGCAACCCCAGGCAGATCCCCAGCAGGGGACGCCCCTTGGCACTCCACTCTCGCAGGGGATCCACCAGGCGGGCCTGGTGCAGGCGCTCCATGGCTGGATCGAAGGATCCCACCCCCGGCAGGATCAGGGCGTCGCAGCCCTCCATCGACGGGGCGTCCAGCACGGGAATGAGTTCGGCGCCGAGGCGCTCAGCGGCCCGGGCCACCGAATGGAGGTTGCCCATGCCGTAATCGATTAGGCCGATCCGATGGCTCATGGCACGGCTCATGGCAGTGACTCCAGGCAGGTGCGTTGTTCGGGGTGCAGCAGGTCGTCGCAGCGGGCCAGATCGAGGGCATTGATGGCGGCGATGAGCTGGTAGAGGCGGCCGACGCAGCGTTGATCGAAGTCGAAGCGCAGGCAGGGTCGCAGGCGATCGTTGTCGTCGCAGCTCTCCCCCAGCTCAAACGTGCCGCTGCTGAGCAGATCCGGGAAGCCGGAGCGGATGGACAGCAGATCAGCCTCCGCCAGGGGCACGTGCAGCAGCAACTCCAGTCCGTCGTCGGTGACGCGGGTGGTGTGGAACACCCGGTAGAAGTGGCGGATCAGCTCGATCGCCTCGCTGGCGCTGTCGGCCCGGCTGATCAGGCCACCGTCGTCTGGGCCGATCAATCCCTCGCGCTTCAGCCCATGGAGGAGGTCCTGTGGCCAGTGCTGCCAGAGCTCATGGCCCGGAGGCGCCAGCAGCACCACCGGAATCGGTGCCGTGCGCCCGGTCTGGATCAAGGTGAGGGCCTCGAACAGTTCATCGAGGGTGCCGAAGCCGCCGGGCAGCACCACCAGGGCATCGCTCTCCCGCAGGAAGAACAGCTTGCGGGTGAAGAAGTAGCGAAAATCGACCAGGCGATTCCCTGCCGCCGTCACATAGGGGTTGGAGGCCTGCTCAAAGGGCAGCTGAATGTTGAGCCCGAAGCTGTGGTCTGCGCCCGCTCCCCGGTTCGCCGCTTCCATCACCCCGCCGCCAGCGCCGGTGATCACCTCAAAGCCGGCGGCCATCGCTTCACGCCCCACCTGCTCGGCCAGCTGATAGGTGGAGCTGTGGGGCAGGCTGCGGGCCGAGCCGAACACCGTCACCTTGCGCGAGCTGCGGTGGGGATGGAAGGCAGCTAGGGCGTCATGCAGGTCGCTCAGGGCACCGGAGATCAGCTGCCAGTCGTCGGTGTCATCGGCGATGCGGGCCATCTCCAGAATGGAGTGGAGCGAGCGCTCGATCAGCAGGCGATGGGGATGATCAACCAGGGACTGGCCCAACCGCTCCAGGGAGGGGGGGGCGCTGGACATCACTGGAATGGCGGAGGCTGGAGCTGAGGAACTGCTCAGAGGTATTTGGCGATCGTGCCTGAGAGAGTGTTCTTGGGAACCGCGCCCACCACGGTGTCCACTTTCTGGCCACCCTTGAAGATCATCAGTGTGGGGATGCTGCGGATGCCGTACTGGCTGGCGACGTTGGGGTTCTCGTCGGTGTTGAGCTTGTAGACCTTCAACTTGCCTTCGAATTCTTTGGCGATCTCGTCGACGATCGGGGCCACCATGCGGCAGGGACCGCACCAGGGGGCCCAGAAATCAACCAGCACGGGCACGTCACTTTTGAGCACGTCCAGCTCAAAGGAAGCATCGGTGACGGCGGTGGCGCTGGACATCCGAGGGAGGGGACAAGGTACCTGGAATCTAGCAACGAGGGCCCTGAATCCCCCAGTTCGGCGGGGGGACCGTAGGAAGACAAAATGCCCGGACGCGCCGGGCGGGTTGGTGTGAGGAGTGTGCGAGCCGGAGCCCCCACAGCATCAGGTTAACGCCCGTCTCCGCTGAGACTCTGTGGTTTCCCCCCACGCGAAGGCGCAGGTGCGCAGAACTACTTGCCCATGCCCAGCTGCTGGGCTTTCTGATACACCTTTCCTTCCGTGAGCAGGGATGGGGCTACCACCACATCCACCCGTTGCATCTCCTTGATCGTGCGCGCACCAAGGGTTCCCATCGATGTGCGTAGGGCGCCGAGGAGATTCTGGGTGCCGTCGTCGAGGCTGGCGGGTCCGCGCAGGATCTTCTCCAGGCTGCCGGTGGTGCCGACGTTGATCCTGGTGCCCCGGGGCAGCACGGGGCTGGGGGTGGCCATGCCCCAGTGGAAGCCACGGCCGGGGGCTTCGCTGGCCCGGGCGATGGGTGAGCCGATCATCACCGCATCGGCGCCGCAGGCGATGCACTTGCAGATGTCGCCGCCGGTGACGATCCCGCCATCGGCGACGATCGGCACGTACTGACCGGTCTCCCGCTCGTGGTCGTCGCGGGCGGCGGCGCAATCGGCCACGGCCGTGGCCTGGGGGATGCCCACCCCCAGCACGCCCCTTGAGGTGCAGGCAGCACCGGGGCCGATGCCCACCATCACCGCAGCGGCGCCGGCACGCATCAGCTGGAGGGCCACCTCATACGTGACGCAGTTGCCGATCACCACCGGAATGCCGAGATCACGGCATAGGGCGGCCAGATCGAGGGTTTCGCGGCCGGCTGGACCAATGTGGTCGGTGGAGACCACCGTGGCCTGCACAAAAAAGAGATCGGCGCCGGCTTCGGCCACCGCCTGACCGAAGCGCAGGGCCGCCGCCGGGGTGGCACTGACGGCGGCGATGCCACCGCCGGCTTTGATCGCCGCGATGCGCTGACGGATCAGGTCCTCACGCACGGGCTGGGCGTAGAGCTCCTGCATCAGGGGCACGAACGCGTCCTTGCCCACCGCCGCCATGCGGTCCAGGATCGGGTTGGGGTCGTCGTAGCGGCACTGGACCCCTTCGAGATTCAGCACCCCCAGGGCCCCGAGCCGGGAGAGTTCCACCGCCACGGCCACATCGACCACACCGTCCATGGCGCTGGCGATGATCGGGATCTCCCGCTCAATGCCAGCGATGGTCCAGCGGCTGTCGGTGACTTCGGGATCGACGGTGCGACAGCCGGGCACCAAGGCGATCTCGTCGATCCCGTAGGCGCGGCGGACGGTTCGAGAACGGCCTAACTGAATGGACACCACTGGGGTTTCTGCAGTCGGGCCAAGCTATCAACCGGACTGGCCGGGTCCAGGCTGAGGCGAACCCGACGGCGGTTGTGCCCTCAGGGGCTCAGTTCAGGGCTGTCCACGAAACGCCGCCCAGCGCTGCTGCCACGAGGCCAGCAGCGTCTGGCGGTCGCTGCTGCGCACCAGGTGAGTGAGCCCGAAGCGTCCCAGCCAGATCAACCCGGCCAGCTCCAGCAGGCCTGGAACCAGGGGCAGGCTCTCGATCGCTCCCAGCAGGGCGGCGTAGATCCGCAGCAGCAGCAGCAGGGCCACAAAGCCAGCCAGCAACTTCAGGGGGCCGCTGTATCGCTGCATCAGCTGCTGGACGTCAGCGCCGCTGAGCCAGTCACGCAGCTTGCCGCTGAGCAGCTCCCACTCGCCTCCCCCTTCGCTGGGCTCGGCCTCGCCCGTGGCGGGAATGAACAGGGTGCTGGCCACGGCTGGATCGGCCGGGGGGTCAACGATGGCGGCCGACTGAAGCTCAGGCTGAGGTTCAGGCTGAGGTTCAGGCGCAGGCTGAAGTTCAGGCTCAGGCTCGTTGTCTGGCTGGGGATCCGGTTCGGGTTCGAGCTCAGGGGCTGGTGCTGGCTCAGGTTCAGGGTCCTGCTGCCGTTCCCCTGTGGGCTCGGCACTTTGATCCTCCCCTGCCGGCGGCGGCGGGGATGGTAAATCCTGGCCCTGCTCGGGCTCCTGGGATTCAGCTGGGAACTCGACCACCGGTTATTGCGCAAAATCGCCGGTGGAGCTTAAGCCGACTCCTCGGACTTGGTCACGGCCCTGCTGCCCTCAGCCCTCAAGGGGAATCAGGCCCGGACGCTCACTCAGGGGGAGGAGGGGAAGCCGCAGGGGGAACGAGCCCTCACGCAGGCGCTGGATCAGATCGGCGCCGACCTCCTCGGCCAGCCGAGGGCTGTGGGCCGGGGCACAGCGCAGCCTGCGGGCGTCCACCTGGATCTCACCGGCGAGCAGGTGGCTGTAGGGAACGAAACCGAAGCTTGGCCGGATCCGGCGGGGAATGGAGAAATCGAGCACGGGGGCTTCCAGCTGATCGTCGCCGCAGGCCGCCTGGTGGGCCACGGCCAGGTTGATCAGGGGAACAGGCGCCGCGATCGCCACCAGCAGGGCACTGCCATGGCCTTCGAAGTGGCAGGGGCGGATCCACTCGGCCTTCAGATCCGCCAGATCGACGCTCACCGCCGCCACGGCTCCCGGCCCGCGGGCATGGCCGCTGGGCAGCCGCCGGATCTGGGGCTGGTGGCCGCTGCCGGCGCCGATCACCCAGCCGATCGCCCCGGCCACCAGCACGGGCGAGCCGGGGCCCAGCAGGCTGAGGCCAGGCATGGTCAGGCCGATGCTGCGGCAGCCGGCACTGCTGTAAAGGGCGCTGCCGTAGGGGCCCAGCAGGGGGCCGTAGGGGCTGTGGGTGACCCCCTCGGCGCTGCTCACCGCCACGATGCCGTTCTCGCTGATGGCCCGATGCAGCAGCAGGCGCGCCACACCCAGACGTTCGAGCTGGAGACGGGTCTGCAGTTCACGGCGGGGATGCAGGGCCGTGCCTTCACCACTGGCCACCAGTTCCACCTCCAGGCCCGCCAGCAACCTGGCCAGCACCTGGGCGCCGCCCCGCCGCACCGGGTCCGTGATCCCGCCGCCGATGGGCAGGGTCAGGCCACCGCTGCCGCTGGCCCCCAGGGCCAGCACCCCGTCGAGTCGCGCCTCCCGCAGGCGCATCGGTGGATCACAGGGTCCGAGGCTGAACTGGAGCGTGGCCTGATCGCTGAACTCGGCGTTGGCGGCTACCACCACATCGGTGTCGGCGTAAGCCGCCTCCAGCCCTTCGGCGGCCACCAGAGCCCGGAACTCCGCGCCGCTGCGTACCGCCAGGTCGCCGGCGCTCTGGCGCTCCAGCAGCTGCGCCTCGCTGCGGGGGCTGGGGGGGGCGGAGCCCATCAGTGCAAGCAGCCTGAAGACGGTGGACCCAGCCTCGCCTAACCTGGCCTTCGGCAGTGTGGTGCGAGATGGCGGATCCAACGGGTCCCGGCGAATCCGACGGGCGGATCATCCAGACCGACCTGCGCATTGAGATGTCGCGCTCCTATCTGGAGTACGCGATGAGCGTGATCGTGGGCCGGGCTCTGCCCGATGCCCGCGACGGGCTCAAACCGGTGCACCGGCGCATCCTCTATGCGATGTACGAGCTCGGTCTCACCAGCGACCGGCCCTACCGCAAATGCGCCCGGGTGGTGGGCGAAGTGCTCGGCAAATACCACCCCCACGGCGATACGGCCGTCTACGACGCCCTGGTGCGCATGGCCCAGGACTTCTCGATGCGCATGCCGCTGATCGATGGTCACGGCAACTTCGGCTCGGTCGACAACGACCCTCCGGCGGCGATGCGATACACCGAATCACGGCTGCAGGCGCTCACTACCGACAGCCTGCTGGAGGACATCGAAGCGGAAACCGTCGATTACATCGACAACTTCGACGGCTCCCAACAGGAACCCACGGTGATGCCGGCGCGGGTTCCGCACCTGCTGCTGAATGGCTCCTCGGGCATCGCGGTGGGCATGGCCACCAACATCCCTCCCCACAACCTCACCGAACTGATCAATGGCCTGCTGGCTCTGATCGCTGATCCTGATCTTGAGGAGAGGGCCCTGCTGGCGCTGATCCCCGGGCCTGATTTCCCCACCGGCGGTCAGATTCTCGGCCGCCGCGGCATCCGCGAGACCTACACCACCGGCCGCGGCTCAGTGACCATGCGCGGGGTGGCCGCGATCGAAACCCTTGAAATTCCCGGCCGCCCCGATCGTGATGCGGTGATCATCACCGAACTCCCCTATCAAACCAACAAGGCGGCGCTGATCGAGCGCATCGCCGAGATGGTCAATGATAAGAAGCTCGAAGGCATCTCCGACATCCGCGATGAGAGTGATCGCGATGGCATGCGCATCGTGATTGAGCTGCGCCGTGATGCTTACCCGCAGGTGGTGCTCAACAACCTGTTCAAGCTAACGCCGCTTCAGAGCAACTTCAGTGCCCACATGCTGGCCCTGGTGAACAGCGAGCCGGTGTTGCTCACCCTGCGGCGCATGCTTGAGGTGTTCCTCGAATTCCGCATCGAAACAATCGAGCGGCGCACCCGCTACCTGCTGCGCAAGGCGGAGGAGCGGGACCACATCCTGCTGGGTCTGCTGCTGGCGCTCGACCAGCTCGATCCGATCATTGCCCTGATACGGGCGGCCTCGGATGCGGCCACGGCCCGCCTGCAGCTGCAGGAGCGCCATGGCCTCAGTGAGATCCAGTCGGACGCGATTCTGCAGATGCAGCTGCGTCGGCTCACAGCCCTTGAGGCTGACAAGATCCGCCTTGAGCATGAGGATCTGGTCACCAAGATCGTCGATTACAAAGACATTCTGGGCCGGCGTGAGCGCGTGCTCGGATTGATCGAAGCGGAGTTGGTTCAGCTGCGCGAGCGCTACCCATCGGAGCGCCGCACCGAGATCCTTGATCTGGAGGGCGGTCTCGAAGACATCGACCTGATCGCCAATGAGCGGTCGGTGGTGCTGCTCACCGAGAACGGCTACCTCAAGCGCATGCCGGTGAGCGAGTTCGAGGCCACCAGCCGTGGCACCCGCGGCAAGGCCGGCACCCGCAGCCAGGGAGAGGAGGCGGTGCGCCTGTTCATCAGCTGCAACGACCACGACACCCTGCTGCTGTTCAGTGATCGCGGCGTGGTCTATGCCGTGCCGGCCTATCGGGTGCCGGTGGGCAGCCGCGGTGCCAAGGGCACTCCGGTGGTGCAGTTGCTGCCGATTCCCCGCGAAGAGCAGATCACGTCCCTGGTGGCGGTGAGTGCCTTCGACGACGATGTTCAGCTGCTGATGCTCACCAGCGGCGGCTACATCAAGCGCACCCGGCTGTCGGCCTTCGCCAACATCCGCTCCAACGGCCTGATCGCCATCAGCCTCGAGGCGGGTGATGCCCTGCGCTGGGCGCGGCTGGCCCTGCCGGGCGACAGCGTGCTGATCGGCTCGCTCAAGGGAATGACGATCCACTTCCGCCTCACCGATGGCGAACTGCGGCCCCTGGGCCGCACTGCCCGGGGGGTGCGCGCCATGGCCCTGCGCAGCGGTGATGAGCTGGTGAGCATGGATGTGCTGCCGGCTGAGCTGGCCGATCAAGTGGCCAGCTCGTCGGCTTCGGAAGGGGAGGAGGAGGAGACTCCGGAGGCCGGTGAGAGCGCCGAAGGTCCCTGGGTGCTGGTGGCCTCCGCCAGTGGGCTGGGCAAGCGGGTGCCGGTGACCCAGTTCCGTCTGCAGCGCCGGGCCGGTCTGGGCCTGCGCGCCATCAAGTTCCGCCGCGATGGCGACGTGCTGGTGGGGCTGACGGTGATGGGCGCCGGCGAGGAACTGCTGCTGGTGAGTGAGCGGGGGGTGATCGTGCGCATGCAGGCCGACAACATCCCCCAGCAATCGCGGGCTGCCACGGGCGTGCGCCTGCAGAAGCTCGACAGCGGTGATCGTCTCAGCGAGGTGGTGCTCGTTCCCCCGGCCCCCGATGACGAAGAAGTCGGCGATGTCGCTGAGGCCACTGATACCGCTACCAGCGCAGACAGCCCTGAGATCCTGTCGCCACCGGAGTCCCCCTGACACCAGCCCCAGCAGTCGATGTGCTGGTGCTCGGGGCCGGTCCTGCGGGGCTGGCCATCGCCAGCGAGCTTGTCCCCCTCGGCCTGCGGGTGATGGGGCTCTCGGCAGACGATCCCACCAGCCCTTGGCCGAACACCTACGGCATCTGGGCGGCGGAGCTGGATCAGCTTCACCTGTCCCATCTGCTCAAACACCGCTGGTCGACTTGCGTCAGCTACTTCGGCGCCGACCCTGTGGCCCTCAGCCGCGACTACGGCTTGTTTGATCCCGGCAAACTCCAGCGCCACTGGCTGGGGCGTTGCTCCGGCATGGACTGGCGGCGGGGACTGGCGGCTGGGCTGAGCCACGATGATCAGGGCTCCCAGGTGACCACCCAGGAGGGGGAGGTGCTCAGGGCCCGCCTGGTGATCGACACCACGGGCCACAATCCCGTGTTCGTTCAACGGCCATCCCTGGGGCCGGTGGCGGCCCAGGCGGCCTACGGAATTGTGGGCACCTTCACGGCGGATCCGGTGCCGCCGGGCCAGTTCGTGTTGATGGACTACCGCAGCGAGCATCTGAGCCCTGAGGAGCGCCAGGCCCCCCCCACGTTCCTCTACGCCATGGACCTGGGCGAGGGGCGCTTCTTCGTGGAGGAAACCTCCCTGGCCCTGGCGCCACCGGTGCCCATCGAGGTGCTTCAGGACCGCCTGCGGCGGCGGCTGGCCCACCGGGGCGTGGCGGTGCTGCAGCAGGAGCACGAGGAGCGTTGCCTGTTTCCGATGAACCTGCCCCTGCCCGACCTCCGCCAGCGGGTGCTGGGCTTCGGAGGGGCCGCCAGCCTGGTGCACCCCGCTTCGGGTTACCTGGTGGGCTCCCTGCTGCGGCGCGCCCCTGGCCTGGCGGCTGCCATTGCCTCAGGTCTGGCACGGCCCGACCTCGACGCTGCCGAAGTGGCCGAGCTGGCCTGGGCCGCCCTCTGGACCCCGGAGCTGGTGCGCAAGCACGGCATTTACCAGTTCGGACTGGAGAAGCTGATGCGGTTCTCCGAGCAGGAGCTGCGCCAGTTCTTCAGCACCTTCTTTGCTCTGCCCGAGCGGCAGTGGTATGGATTTTTGACCAACACGCTCAGCCTCAGCGAGCTGGTGGTTGCGATGCTGCGTCTGTTTACCCAGGCACCGGCTGCTGTGCGCTGGGGACTGATGCAGCTGAAGGGACGCGAAACGGCCCTGCTGTGGCGAGCCCTGCGGGGATAGCCGGTCCGGCTCAACCTCAGCGGAACACCAGCACCGGCAGGGGGGCATGGATCAGCACCCGCTGGGTCTGGCTGCCCAGCAGCAGGCCACTGAGGCCCCGGCGGCCATGGGAGGCCATGAAGATCAGATCGCAGCCGTGGTGAGCTGCCGCCTCGATGATGGCCTCATGGGGCAGGTCGTTGACCACCCCATCACTGCTGCAGGGCACGCCGGCGCTTTCAGCCACCCCCTGGGCGTCCGCGAGAATTCGCTCGGCATTCTCCCGTGCCACCACGCTGAGGTTTTCCATCGTGCCGGCATCGAGCATGGTGCCGGTGCCCACCATCGACACCGGCAGAACACTGCGGGCATTGAAGAAGGTGATGCGCGCCCCCACCTCCTTGGCGAAGGCCACGGCCCCCTGGACGGCTTTCACCGAGACGTCGGATCCGTCGATGGGAACGAGCAGATGGGAGTACATGGCTGCGGGCCCGGGGCAGAGCCAGCCCAAGGAAGACCTTTCCAACGAGCGTACCTGGGCTGCTCCCAGCCCCCCTCAGCTGGCGATGGGCGAGGGGCGGGGCAGGAGCCGGCGCACGGCGGCGTCGTAGAGCACTTGCCCCTTCCAGGAGACTGCCACGATCACCGGCAGGGCCAGCAGCAGCAGCACGGCGAGCTGAAGGGGCGCGCTGCTGGGAAAGCCGTGGCTGGTGAAGAGCAGAAAGATGGGTCGGTGAAACAGATACATGAAGAAGCTGGCGGTGCTGATCGCCAGAACCAGGGGAGGGAGACGCAGCTTGCGGCCCCAGCGTTCACAGACCAGGAAGGTCAACAGTGGAGCGAACACCGCCAGGGGAATGGCATTGAGGCTCGAGTCGATGCGGGCCTGGTGATGGAACGAGAACAGGGTGGCCGCCACCGTGGCCAGCGCCGTGAAGGCGAGGCTGCGCTGGCTCACCCGTGGCTCCACCAGCGCTGGCGCCAGCACAAGGCCTGCCACGAAGGACGGGAAGTAGAGGAACAGGCGCGAATCCACTCCATCCAGCAGTTTGCCCAGCAGCACGTTGAGGCCGATGATCCCGGCGCTCACCACCAGCCGGTTTGAGGCCCAGCGCCAGGGCCTCTGAGCCAGGCTGTGCACCAGCAGCAGCAGCAACGGCGCCAGCAGGTAGAACACCACGATCATCGAGATGTACCAGAGGGTCAGGGGTGGCTCCAGGCTGAAACTCGCGCTCAGCAGCGCCGCCCCGACGAACTGCCCGGGCTTGAGCAGTCCGCAGAGATCGAACAGCAGCAGGGCCGCCAGGTAGGGGGGGTAGATCCGGATCATCCGCCGCCGGTAGAACCGCCAGAGATCGGCGGTGTTGGTGATCCGGGATCTGCCGATCAGGTACCCGGAAATCAGCACGAACAGCCCCAGCACCACCACCGTCAGTCGGTAAGTGATGTCGTTCTTGTAGCCATCGATCGATTCGGCGTAGCCCAGCAGGTGCCAGAACCCGACGATCCAGAGGATGCAGCCGGCCCGCATCAGATCGATGGCCTGATTCCGCTGGCCCGGGGGCGGTGGGCTCAGGGCGGCTGGAGGGCTGCTCCCGGGCGGCTGTTGCTCAGGCATGGATGTGGGGTCGCTCGTCGGTGGGGGGAGGGGGCTGCTGGGTCTTGACGCTGGCCCAGTCCGCCGCGTTCAGCTGGGGGAGTAGACAATCTTCAGCTTCAATGGCCTCCAGCCAGCCATCGGCCAGGGCTGCGCCGGTGTCGATGGCATGCATCAGCCGCCAGAAGCGATCGAGATGGCGGTGGATCCGCTCCCGGGCCAGGCCGGTGGTGGTGCCGGCCCGCAGGATGAAGCTCCAGTCTGAACTCTGGGCCAGCAGCAGCTCCCGTCCAGCCTGGGTGAGCAGCCGCCTCTGGCGCTCGCTGGCCACGCCGCCGTTCACCCGCTTCACCATGGCCGCGGAGGCCCGATGCCACTCCGGCACCACCCAGGCATTGCTCTGGTGGAGCCAGTAGTGGTGGTAGCCCCCCTGCCCCCAGCTGGAGGGGGAGGGCCGGCAGATCTGCAGGGACTCCTGCCGCTCCAGGGCGCCGCGCAGGCTGCTGAAGGCCACGCCGGCGCCAGGTCCCTGGCGGAACAGTTCGGCCAGGAACAGGGGCCCCTCGTACCACCAGTGGCCGAACAACTCCGCATCAAAGGGTGCCACCAGCAGGGGGGGGCGGGCCATGGCCACCGCCAGCTCAGACAGCTCCTGGCGGCGTCCGGCCAGGTAGGCGCTGGCGTGCTCCGCCGTGCGCCGGGCCGCCGCTTCGGGCTCATAGGGCAGCTTCTGATCGAGCGGTGAGTCCTGGCTGCTGACCCGGTGCAGTTTCAGGCCCAGGGGCCTGGAGCTGGTGATGCCCTGGGCCTGGAGTTTGGCTTCGGGCAGATCCCAGCCCAGGTCACGGTGAAATTCCCGGTAACTGCCATCGCCTGGATACCCCTCCGACGCCGACCACACCGGCAGGGTGGCGGCGCCATCGCGGGCGAAGAAGGCGATGCCCGCCGGCGAGCAGATCGGGGCGTACACCCCATAGCGCGGCCGTGGCAGGGCATGCAGCAGGCCGTGGGCATCGAGCACGGCGTAGCGAAGTCCGCACTGCCGCAGCAGCTGATCAAGGCCCTCGTAGTAGGCGCACTCCGGCAGCCAGATGCCCAGGGGTCGCGCCCCCAGCAGGCGCTGGTGCTCGCGCACGGCGTTGATCAGCTGGGCCCGCACCGCTTCGGGGCTGTGGCGCAGCAGCGGCAGGTAGCCGTGGGTGGCGGCGCAGGTGAGCAGGTCCAGTACCCCGTCCTGCTGCAATTGCCGGAAGCGCTGCAACAGCTGGCCGCCGCTCTCGATCCAGCTTCGGCGGGTGCTCTCCAGGGTGTCGGCCAGGGCGGTGGCGGCGGCACGGTGGCTGGACGGGGCCGCCGCCAACAGGTGCTGGCGCTGGGCCAGCCAGTGGGGGAAGTGCGCGCTAAGCACTGGATCGTTGATCAGGCTCAGCAGGGTGGGTGAAAGGCCGAGGCTGAGGCGGGGGCGCTGGGAAGGATCATTCCGACTGGCTTCCAGCATCTGCAGCAGCGGCAGATAACTCTCCAGCAGGGCCTGGAAGTACCAGTCTTCCTCCAGGGAGCCCGGCTGGCTGTTCCGGACAAAGGGGAGATGGGCATGAAGGACCAGGGCCAGGGTGCCTGTGGCCATCGACCATCCATCAATCAAGCCACCTTACGGGGCCTGCCCGTAAGGGTTGGAACGGTCACACGTCTCTACTCTGAAGGGATGAGCCGCGATGGGTTTGGGGTGGATCAGGGCAAGATCCGGCGTGTGGTGATCGTCGATGGCCACGGCATGTTCTATGCCCAGCAGAAGCTGGGCTGGTTCTTCGATCCCCGCCGCCTGCTGGAGATGGCCGGCGCCGGGCCCGGCGTGGAACTGGATGGCGCCTACTGGTATCTGGGCCTGAAGGATCCCACGGATCAGCGGCCCTTCCGCGATGCCCTCACCAGCCTGGGCTTCACGGTTCGCAGCAAGCCCCTGCGGGAGTTCGGCGCCGACCCTGAGCACCGCCAGTTCGCCCGGGCGAATCTGGATGTGGAGATCTGTCTGGATCTGATGTTGGTGGCCCACCGTCTTGATGAGGTGTGGCTGTTGAGTGGCAGCCGGGATCTGGAGCGGGTGGTCGAAACCCTGCGGGCCAGGGGAGTGCGCATCACGCTGCTGAACACCGATGGCATGGTGCCCAGGGAGCTGCGCAATGCCGTGGATGTCTTCCTGGACCTGGCCGGGCACCGCCAGCAGCTGGAGAAGGCCGAAGCGACCCAGCCACCGGTGTTCCATCGGGCCAACGAGAGCTCCATGCGACTTGAGCCCCTCAGTCGCGAGCTGGTGCGGCGACCGCAGGAGCGTCAGGAAAGCAGTCCGCTCGAGGTGGTGATCGCACCGCCCCTCTAGGATCGATTCAACTCATAGTCACATCGACTTGCAACGGTCATGGCCAAGGACCCCGGCCGCGTACTGATCTTCGACACCACCCTGCGGGATGGTGAGCAATCCCCCGGGGCCAGCCTCAACCTGGAAGAGAAGCTGGCGATTGCCCACCAGCTCGCTCGCCTGCGGGTCGACATCATCGAAGCCGGCTTTCCCTTCGCCAGCCCCGGTGATTTTAATGCGGTGCAGCGCATCGCCGCCGCCGTCGGTACCCCCGAAGGGCCGTTGATCTGTGGCCTGGCCCGGGCCGCCCGCGGTGACATCAAGGCCTGCGCCGAAGCGGTGACCCCCGCCGCCCGGCGGCGCATCCACACCTTCATCGCCACCAGCGACATTCACCTTGAGCACAAGCTGCGCAAGACCCGCGCCGAGGTGGTGGCGATCACCGCCGAGATGGTGGCCTACGCCCGCTCCCTTGTTGAGGATGTGGAGTTCTCCTGCGAGGACGCCGGTCGCTCCGATCCCCACTATCTCTATGAGGTAATCGAGGCCGCCATCAGTGCTGGCGCCACCACCATCAACATCCCCGACACCGTCGGATACACCACGCCGGCTGAATTCGGGGGGCTGATCGCCGGCATCGAGGCCCACGTTCCAAACATCGATCAGGCGGTGATCTCGGTGCACGGCCACAACGACCTGGGCCTGGCGGTGGCCAACTTCCTCGAGGCGGTCAAAAATGGCGCCCGCCAGCTGGAGTGCACGATCAACGGCATCGGCGAGCGGGCCGGCAATGCCTCCCTCGAGGAGCTGGTGATGGCACTACACGTGCGTCGGGCCTACTTCAACCCCTTCCTCGGCCGCGAAGCGAGCAGCACAGAGCCGCTCACGGGGGTGCGCACCGAAGAGATCTACAAGACCTCCCGCTTGGTGAGCAACCTCACCGGCATGGCGGTGCAGCCCAACAAGGCGATCGTGGGGGCCAACGCCTTCGCCCATGAATCGGGCATCCACCAGGACGGTGTGCTCAAGAACCGCCTCACCTACGAGATCGTCGATGCCCGCACCATCGGCCTGGCCGACAACCGCCTCTCCCTGGGCAAGCTCAGCGGCCGCAGTGCCTTCAGGGCGCGCCTGGAGGATCTCGGTTACACCCTCGAGCGCGACGACCTCGACGAGGCCTTTGCCCGCTTCAAGGAGCTGGCCGATCGCAAGCGCGAGATCACCGACCGGGATCTGGAGGCGATCGTCAGTGATCAGGCCCAGCAGACCGAGGCCCGCTACGTGCTCAAGCTGGTGCAGGTGAGCACGGGCACCAACCTGAGACCCACCGCCACCGTCACCCTTACCACCAGCGATGGGGCTGAGCTCACCGAGGCCGCCATCGGCACCGGTCCCGTGGATGCCGTCTACCAGGCGCTCAACAGCCTGGCGGGGGTGCCCAACGAGCTGGTGGAGTTCAGTGTCAAGTCGGTCACCGAAGGCATTGACGCCATGGGGGAGGTCACGATTCGCCTACGCCACCAGGGGGTGCTCTACGCCGGCCATGCCGCCGACACCGATATCGTCGTGGCCGCCGCCCAGGCCTTCGTCAATGCCCTCAACCGCCTGGTGCACGGGATGGAGCGCCAGCCCCTGCACCCCCAGAAGGCGTTTCTGCCGGTGGCGGAGCTGCCGCGGCTGTGAAGGAGCAGCGGCCTCTCTGGGCGAGCGCCCTGCAACTGGGGGCCCTGCTGCTGCTGGCCCTGCTGATGCTGGTGCCGCTGCTTTGGCTGGTGAGCACCTCGCTCAAGGGCCCCGCTGAAGACATCTTCTCCACCCCACCGGCGCTGATCCCATCCCAGCCGAGCCTGGAGGCCTATAGCCGTCTCTTCGCCGACTATCCCCTCGGCCTGTACCTCTTCAACAGCACGGTGGTGAGCCTGCTGGCGGTGCTGGGGAACCTGTTGTTCTGTTCGCTGGCGGCCTATCCCCTGGCGCGCATGCGTTTCGCCGGCCGCGGCCTGGTGCTGGCCCTGGTGGTGGCCACCATCTTGATTCCCTTCCAGGTGGTGATGATTCCGCTCTACCTGATGATGGTGCAGCTGGGTCTGCGAAATACGCTCTGGGCCCTGATCATTCCCCAGGCCGCCACGGCCTTCGGCATTTTTCTGTTGCGCCAGAGTTTTCTAGGCGTGCCGGTGGAACTGGAGGAAGCGGCCCGCATCGATGGCTGCACGCCGGTGGGCGAATGGTGGAACGTGATGATTCCCGCCGCGCGGGCTGATCTGATCACCCTGGCGATGTTTGTGTTCATCGGCACCTGGAGTGATTTCCTCTGGCCGCTGGTGATCCTCGACGACCCCAGGCTGTACACCCTGCCCCTGGGGCTGCAGCAACTGGCCAGCAGCTTCTCCCTCGACTGGCGTCTGGTGGCAGCTGGATCGGTGGTGTCGATCCTGCCGGTGCTGGTGCTGTTCGTGCTGTTGCAGCGCTACATCCTCCCCAGTGCCAGCGGCGATGCGGTGAAGGGCTGAAGCAGCCCCACTGTGCGAACAAACGCATCGCCAGGCCTTGGTTGGTGCTGCCCTCGGTACTGTGCGGGCTCAAGAGTCGATTACCCACCGGGCGCCGGAATGGAGACCAGCCTGGTTCTGCAGAATCTGCTTTCACCGCCGGTGCTGTTCTTCGCCCTCGGGGTGATCGCCGTGCTGGTGGGATCCGACCTGGAGATTCCGGCACCCCTGCCGAAGCTGTTCTCCCTTTACCTGCTGCTGGCGATCGGCTTCAAGGGGGGGGTGGAGCTGCTCCACAGCGGCCTCGGACCCCAGGTGATCAGCACGATCGCGGCGGCGATGCTGATGTCGGCCCTGGTGCCCCTGTACAGCTTCCTGGTACTGAAGCGCCAGCTCGACACCTTCAACGCAGCGGCGATTGCCGCCACCTACGGCTCCATCAGTGCCGTCACCTTCATCACCGCCGAGAGCTTCCTGGGCATCACGGGCATGGCCCACGACGGCTTCATGGTGGCGGCCCTGGCGCTGATGGAATCTCCGGCGATCATCGTCGGCCTGCTGCTGGTGAAGCTGGCCTCCAGCGACGCGCAGCAGGAACCCCGGGAGGGGATCCGCTGGGGCTCGCTGCTGCATGAAGCTTTCCTGAACAGCTCCGTGCTGCTGCTGGTGGGCAGCCTGGTGATCGGTGGGTTGGTGGCGGCCTTCAGTCCGTCGGGGCTGGGGAAGATGGAGCCCTTCACCGGTGAACTCTTCTACGGAGCCCTCAGCTTCTTCCTGCTCGACATGGGCATCGTCGCGGCCCAGCGGGTGGGAGATCTCAGGCGGGCCGGGGCCTTCCTGATCGGTTTCGCCGTGCTGATGCCGCTGTTCAATGCCGGGATCGGCCTGGCGGTGTCCTGGCTGCTGGGCCTGCCCCAGGGGGATGCGCTGCTGTTCATGGTGCTCAGTGCCAGTGCCTCCTACATCGCCGTGCCGGCGGCGATGCGCATGACGGTGCCCCAGGCCAACCCGAGCCTGTACATCTCCACCGCCCTGGGGGTGACCTTCCCGTTCAACATCGTCGTAGGCATTCCGCTCTACATGGCGATGGTGAGGCTGGTCATCCCTGCCGCCTAACCCCTCTCTGACTCACCGTTCCCAGCCATGCAACGCCTCGATCTGATCTGCAGTGAACGGGAACTCGAGCGGGTGGTGCACCTAATCGATGAAGCCGGAGCTCCGGGCTACTCGGTGATCCGCCATGTCACCGGCCGCGGTCCCCATGGCTCCGTCTCGGAGTCGATGGAATTCAGCGGCCTGGGCGCCAACGTTCACGTGATCGTGTTCTGTGCCATCGAGGAGCTGGAGACCCTTCGCAAGGGGCTCCGGCCGATCCTGGAGTACTACGGAGGCGTCGGCTTCGTGTCCCAGGCCGAACCCTTCTGAGCACCAGCCACTCATTCCTCCATGGCCAGCGATCCCACCATCGCCGCGTTCGGCTCCAGCTTCACCGCCATCACCCTGGCAGAGCTGGGGGACAAGACCTTCTTTGTGGCTTTCCTTCTGGCTGCTCGCCACCGGGCCCGCTGGGTGTTCCTGGGGGCCTTCGCTGCCCTGGCGGCGGTCACGCTGATTTCATTGGCCCTGGGCCTGGGCCTGCGCAGTTTGCTGCCGCAGGAGCTGGTGCCCTGGCTGGCGGCCCTGCTCTTCGGCGGGTTCGGCCTCAAGCTGCTGATCGACGCCCAGGCCATGGGTGCCCAGGCCGCAGAGCAGGAGGCCCAGGCGGCCGAGGATCTGGTCAATGCCGCCGAAACCAACCAGGACCAGAGCCGCCAGAGCCGGACGGGGGGGTGGCAGGTGGTGCGAGAAGCCTTCCTGCTGGTGTTCATGGCCGAGCTGGGGGATCGCACCCAGTTCGCCACTATTTTTCTGGCCACCGCGCCGGGGTTCACCTTCAACGCCCTGCTGGCGGGCACCCTGGCGGGCCATGCCCTGGTCACCGCTCTGGCGGTGGGGGCGGGCAAATGGGTCGGTCAGCTGCTCTCTGAGCGCCTGCTTTACCGGCTCAGTGGGGGCCTGTTCCTGGCATTCGCCGTGGTGGCCCTGAAGCAGGCCCTGGGCTGAGGGTCAGCATCTGGGGCTCTGGCCACTGCCCAGAGCCCCAGATCCATTTGTGCCGCAGGGCTCAGGGCTGCCCTCAGCCCTGGCGCCCGCTGTGGTGGGCACAG
This sequence comes from Synechococcus sp. RedBA-s, assembly GCF_024345495.1. Taxonomy (GTDB): domain Bacteria; phylum Cyanobacteriota; class Cyanobacteriia; order PCC-6307; family Cyanobiaceae; genus Regnicoccus_A. Next base: position 46,024 of record NZ_JAGQBF010000006.1, read on the forward strand.
CGCTCGCAGGGGCCATCGGGCAACACGGCGCAGCGCAACAGTGGTGAGCGGGCATTGAAGCGACAGCTGGGATCGCCGATCACCCAGCCACCGTTCCACCAGCGCGCCTCCCTGGGCTGACGCTCGGCTTTCACCTGCAGGGCGATGCTGGCCAGTTCATAGCGGCCATTGCGCAGCTGGTAGCGGTGGTGCCGCTGAAGCACCAGGAAACTGCGGTGGCCATGGAGAAACCAGCGGCCAGGCTGGGGAATCTCAGCCAGGTCCTCCAGCTCGAGTTGGGCCAGCAACTGCCCGCTGCCGGCCTGGCGAAGTTCGATGCGCAGGGCCTTCAGGGGTTCACCTCACCGGCCGCGTTGCTGACACGCCTGGAGAAGCCCCAGAGGAAGAGAAGCGCCACCAGCAGCAGCAGGGTCCATTCGGGGGGCACCAGCTGGGGCAGTCCGAGGCGGAGCAGCAGGCGCAGCCCCACCAGGCCGACAGCCAGGTATCCGGCCCGCTCCAGGTTGGGGTAGATCCCCAGCCAGCGGATGAACAGCTCGGCGGTGAGGCGCAGGGCGATCACGCCGATCACTCCGCCAGTCATCACCAGCCAGAGCCGATCGCTCACAGCGACCGCGGCGGCCACGCTGTCGATGGAGAAGGCCAGGTCGGTGACTGCCAGGGTGACCACCACGGACCCCAGCCCCACTCCCAGCCCCACGGCTGAGGCAGGGCCACTGGAGCTGGTGGCCGCCTGAGGGCCCTGCTGATCCATGGCCGCGGCAGCGCCTGTGGCGGGTGAAGGCCCATCGCGGTTGGCCTCATCTCCGGGCCGCAGCAGATTGGAGCCGCTCAGCCAGAGCAGATAGGCAGCGGCGGCCAGCTGCAGGGGCCAGAAGTTCAGCACCCAGCGGGCCAGCAGGATCAGCCCCAAGCGGAAGACCAGGGCCAGACCGAGGCCGAGGTTGAGGGCCTGACGCTGGAGCTGTGGATCCTGCAGCCGCCTGGCGATGGCCGCCAGGGCAATGGCGTTGTCGGCAGAGAGCACCGCTTCAAGAGCCACCAGCAGCGGCAGCAGTAGCAGCAGCTCTCCCCATTGATCCGCCTCTTGTATCAGGGGTGTGAGGGAGGAGATCGACTCCGCTTCCATTGGCCTGCAGCGGGTTCGGTGGCGCCACTCTAGAAAGTCCCCTTCACCGACTCCCCTGTGATGCAGCTCCGGGCGCGACTGGCCCATGCCGACTCCGGCCAGCGGGTGGTGGAGGTGAGTGCCTGGGATGACGGCCGCTGTCTGGGTAGTGCCCTCGGGGAGGCTCCCAGCGCCGAAGCCGCCGAAGACCGGGCCCTGCAGCGGCTGCTGCGGCGGCTGCAGGGCCCGGCAGCGCCGGCAGCAGCAACACCAGCAGCAACTCCAACACCAGTTCACCCACCAGCCCCAGCCCCGACATCACCTCAGGCCCTCGAGCCCGCGACCGTCACGGCCCCGGTAGGGCCGGCCGCAGCACCCGCCTTTGCTCCAGCACCCGCCCCTGCTGCGACGGAAGCCGAACCGCTGGCCGATCCCGACGACTGGAGCGAAGAGCTGGCGGAGCTGGAGCGGCTGCTGAGCCAGCTGGGCTGGGGGCGGGAGCAGGAGTCGATCTACCTGCAGCGGGCCTTCGGCCACGCCAGCCGCAGCCGCCTGATCCGCTACGCCGATCTGCTCGCTTACCTCGCCGCCCTGCGCCAGCTGGAGCCTGGGCTGGATCCGGCCCAGGCCGCCCTGCCCCAGCGCCGCTCCGACCTGCTGCGCCGCTCCGATGGGCTGCTGGAGCGCCTGGGCTGGGGAGCGGCCCAGGGGCGCGCCCTACTGGAGCGCGAGTTCAGCCTGGCCAGCCGTCAGCAGCTCAGCGACGACGACCTGCTGCGTTTCAACGCCCTGCTGGCGCAGCAGCTGGAGACCCCCAGCGCGCCCAGCCGGGAGCCCGGCATTCCTTCGCCAGCAGGGCCGGCCCCAGGCTGAGCTGGTCCTGATTGGCGTAGGCCTCCTGCTCCAGGCGGATCTCGGTGGGGCTGGCCCTGGCATAGACGGGGTCCTCCAGGTGGCGCCGGTTGATGGGATCCAGCACGATCGAGAGCCCCAGCAGCTGGGGCCGTGCCCCCAGGCCACCCCGGCGACAGCTCTGGGCCACATGGATCGCTTCGTGGTTGAGCACCCGGGCGAACTCCACGCTTCCCTTCTCGATCACATCGGGGCGAATGCGCAGGGTGCGGGCCGCCGGTTCCCATTCGCCGGCGGCCCTGGATTTGCGGGGTGGGCCGATCACCACCTGCACCCCAGATCGCTCCAGCATGGTCAGCAGCCGGGCGATGGCGTCCCGTTCCAGCTGGTGGCTGGGGGGATTGCGGCGCAGCTCCTCGATCTGGGCGATGCTCAACGGCGGATCCCCCAGGCGCCGCTTGTAGAGATAGCGGATGCGTCCATTGCCGAGGGGTTCAGCCCGCGGCAGCCAACTCTGATCTGCCCGCTCCAGTTGGGCCAGCAGTCCTGGCAGAGCGGCGCTGGTGAGCAGCCGATCGCCGGGTCGCGGCGGCTGCGGACGGCTGGCGAGCACCACCTCCTGCAGTTGGAGGCTGAAGTCCTGCAGGGCCAGGAGGGTGTCGTTGGCGCGGGGCTGGGGCGGCAGCAGCGCCAGGGCGGCCAGAGCGCCGCCGGCGCTGAGGACCAGGCCGATCAGAACCGCCGGGAGGCCAGCGGCGGCTGGGCGGGGTCTGGGGCGGCGGCCACTGCGGGCTGGGCGGGGACGGCGCGAGGGACGGCGGGCGTTGCTCATGACGGCGCCAGGTGCGCGCAAATGGTTGGAGCGGATGGTCTCAGGACTCTGGTCCTGGCGCCTGGGGGGAATCCTGGCGGGAGACCGCGGCCGCTGCCGCCGCTTGCGAAGATCGATCCCCGCGCCTGCCTGCCCTCCGATGCCCCTCACCGCCCTGGTGCGCCAGCTCGAGCAGGTGCCCCTCACCGGAGAGGTGCTGGAGCGCAGTAGGCGGCCTGAGCGCCTGCGGCTCAGTGGCGCGGGCCGGGCGGCGCGGGCGCTGATCGCCAGTGCCCTGGCCCGTCGCGGCGGCCGGCCGCTGGTGGTGATCGTGCCCACCCTGGAGGAGGCCGGCCGCTGGACGGCCCTGCTGGAGCTGATGGGCTGGCCCACGGCACAGCTCTATCCCACCAGCGAGGGATCCCCCTATGAACCCTTTGATCCCACCAGCGAGATCACCTGGGGCCAGCTGCAGGTGATCAGCGAGCTGATCGATGGCACGGGCCGCTCCTGGTCGGGAGCGATCGTGGCCACCGAGAGGGCCCTGCAGCCCCACCTGCCGCCGCCCGAGGCCCTGGCCGGCCGATGCCTGAGCCTGCGCAAGGGCAGCAGCGTCGACCTCGAGGAGCTGGCCGATACCCTCACCCGCCTGGGCTACGAGCGGGTGCCGACGATCGAGCAGGAGGGCAGCTGGAGCCGCCGCGGCGACATCGTGGATGTGTATCCGGTGAGCGCCGAGCTGCCGGTGCGGCTGGAGTTCTTCGGGGAAGACCTGGAGAAGCTCAGGGAGTTCGATCCCGCCAGCCAGCGCTCCCTCGATGCGATCGAGGCGGTGCGACTCACCCCCACGGGCTATGCCCCGCTGATCGCCGATGCCCTGCGCGAGTCGATGCCGGAGGCCCTCAGCGAGCTGCTGACTCCCGAGGCCCTCGAGCAGCTGCTGGAGGGGGGCACGCCCGAGGGGATGCGCCGGCTGATGGGCCTGGCCTGGGGGCAGCCCGCCTCCCTGCTCGACTACCTGCCTGAGGCCACGCTGATCGCTGTGGATGAGCGGCGCCAGGGTCTTGCCCATGGCCAGCAATGGTTCGATCACGCCAGCGACCACCACGCCGAGCTGAGCGCTGCGCTGCCTGCGGACTGCCTGCCGCCGTCGCTGCACCGGTCGGTGGTGGCCGCCCTGGCGGATTCCGATCACTTCGCCGGCTTCGATCTGGCCGAACTGCACGAGAGCGATCGGCACCCCAACACCTTCGATCTCTCCAGCCGTCCGGTGCCGGCACACCCCAACGCCTTCGGCCGTCTGGCGGCGCTGGTGAAGGGCTACCAGCAGGAGAAGGCCCGGGTCTGGCTGGTGTCAGCCCAGCCCAGCCGGGCGGTGGCGCTGCTGGAGGAGCACGACTGCCCCACCCGCTTCGTTCCCAATCCCCACGATTTTCCGGCGATCGAGCGCCTGATCGAGCAGGCCACGCCGGTGGCCCTGAAGCTGCGTGGCACCGCTGAGCTGGAGGGTCTGCAGCTGCCCGCCTGGCGGCTGGTGCTGCTCACCGACCGGGAGTTCTTCGGCCAGCACAGCCTGGCCGCCTCGGGCTATGTGCGCCGGCGCCGCAAGGCTGCCAGCCGCACGGTGGATCCCAACAAAATGCGCCCCGGCGATTTCGTGGTGCACCGCAACCACGGCATCGGCCGCTTCCTGCGGCTGGAGAAGTTGGCGATCAGCGGTGAGTCGCGTGACTACCTGGTGGTGCAGTACGCCGATGGGCTGCTGCGGGTGGCGGCCGATCAGCTGGGCAGCCTGGGGCGCTTCCGCGCCAGCACCGACAGCCCGCCGGAGCTGAACCGCATGGGCGGTGTGGCCTGGACCCGGGCCAAGGAGCGCGCCCGCAAGGCGGTGCGCAAGGTGGCGATGGACCTGGTGAAGCTCTATGCGGAGCGTCAGCAGGCGGCCGGCTTCCCTTTCCCGCCCGATGGCCCCTGGCAGGGGGAGCTGGAGGACTCCTTCCCCTATGAGCCCACGCCCGATCAGCTGAGGGCGATCACCGAGGTGAAGCGCGACATGGAGAAGCCTGAGCCGATGGACCGGCTGGTGTGCGGCGATGTGGGCTTCGGCAAGACCGAAGTGGCGATCCGGGCGGTGTTCAAGGCGGTGACCGCCGGCAAGCAATGCGCCCTGCTGGCCCCCACCACAGTGCTGGCCCAGCAGCACTGGCGCACCCTCAGCGAACGCTTCGCCCCCTATCCGCTCAAGGTGGCGCTGCTCAACCGCTTCCGCACCACCAGTGAGCGCAAGACGATCCTCGAGGGCCTCAAGGATGGAACGGTGGATGTGGTGGTGGGCACCCACCAGCTGCTGAGTAAGGGCACCCACTTCGAGAAGCTCGGTCTGCTGGTGGTGGATGAGGAGCAGCGCTTCGGTGTGAACCAGAAGGAGAAGATCAAGGCGCTGCGCAAGGACGTGGACGTGCTCACCCTCTCGGCCACACCGATTCCGCGCACGCTCTACATGAGCCTCTCGGGGGTGCGGGAGATGAGCCTGATCACCACTCCACCGCCCCTGCGCCGGCCGATCAAGACCCACCTGGCGGCGTTGGATGAGGAGGCGGTGCGCAGCGCCATCCGCCAGGAGCTCGACCGCGGCGGTCAGGTGTTCTATGTGGTGCCGCGGGTGGAGGGGATCGAGGAGGTGGCGGGCCAGTTGCGCGAGATGCTGCCGGGTCTGAAGTTGCTGGTGGCCCACGGCCAGATGGGCGAGGGGGAGCTGGAGAGCGCCATGGTGGCCTTCAACGCCGGGGAAGCCGACGTGATGCTCTGCACCACGATTATCGAATCGGGCCTGGACATCCCCCGGGTGAACACGATTTTGGTGGAGGACGCCCACAGGTTCGGCCTCGCCCAGCTCTATCAGTTGCGCGGTCGGGTGGGCCGCAGCGGCGTGCAGGCCCACGCCTGGCTCTTTTATCCCGGTGATGCCTCCTTGAGTGAAGCGGCGCGGCAGCGGCTGCGGGCGATTCAGGAATTCGCCCAGCTGGGGTCCGGTTACCAGCTGGCCATGCGCGACATGGAGATCCGTGGGGTGGGCAATCTGCTGGGGGTGGAGCAGAGCGGCCAGATGGAAGTGATCGGCTTTGATCTCTACATGGAGATGCTGCAGGAATCACTGGCGGAGATCCAGGGCCAGGACATCCCGGTGGTGGAGGAGACCCAGATCGATCTGCCGATCACCGCCTTCATCCCCGCCGACTGGATTCCCGAGAGCGACGAGAAGATCGCCGCCTACCGCGCCGCCGCTGATTGCCGCGCCCGCGAGGAGCTGGTGCAGCTGGCCGCCGACTGGGCGGACCGCTACGGCTCCCTGCCCTCTCCGGTGGCGAGCCTGCTGCAGCTGATGGAGCTGAAGCTGCTGGCGCGGCGCTGCGGCTTCTCGCGCATCCGCCTGGAGAAGCCCAACCTCGTGCTGGAAACCCCGATGGAGGAACCCGCCTTCCGGCTGCTGCGCCAGGGTCTGCCCCAGCATCTGCATGGCCGATTGGTGTATCAGGGCGGCGGTGGCAGCACCGCCAAGGTGCTGGCCCGTGGCCTGAATGTGCTGGCGGCCGATCGCCAGCTCGAGATGCTCAAGGAGTGGCTGCAGGCGATGGCCGAGCAGATCGCCGGAGCCGATGGCCTCACCGACGCCCAGCGGATGGAGCAGGCGGCGGCCAAGAACGCCGCCGTGCTGGTGGTGTAGCCCGGGAGGGGTGCTAGCGAACGGTTGCTGTCCACCGGCGTTCGGCGAGCCGACCAACGAGGAACCTGCTGATCTGGCTGATCACGACGACGATCCCGCCCCCTGGTGCATGCGCCATCGGCTGCCGAGGGTGGGAGAAACGTGGAGGGAGAAACCGCGTCGGAGACAATTCGCTCGGTTCCCGCCCCAGCCATGACCCAGCCCCTGCCCGTGACGCTTCTGGGCTACGGAGCCGCCACCCTTACGACGTTGAGCTTCTTCCCTCAGGCGATCAAGACCGTCCGCAGCGGCGATACCCGCGGCATCTCTCTGCGCATGTACCTGCTGTTCACGCTGGGGATCACGGCTTGGGGGATCTATGGCCTGCTCACCGGTGATGGGCCCCTGATCGTCGCCAATGCCCTCACCCTGGTCCCGGCCTTGGTGGTGCTGGAGAGGAAGGTGCAGTCCCTGCGCCGTGGGGACGACCGGTTGTGGTGAAGGGCGGCTGGGCTTCTGGTGCTGGGGCTTGCCCCAGCTGGGCGGGTTAAGGAAGGCTTCAGAATGTCTTCCGTCTCACCTCCGCAAAAGTTCGTTACAGTGCGAAGAATTGAAACATGGGCATGGGCGAACTGGTGGGTGGATACGGCGGCGTCACGGCTGGTCTTCAGAGCGGCTACGCGCTCGCTTCAGCTCTGATCAGCGTGCTGGCCCTCGGCCTGTTTGCCCTGTTCCAGAACGACCAGGAGAACGACGACGACGATTCCAACCCCGGTGGCGGGCTGATGCAGCCGGTCAGCGGCGCAGCCTGAGCCTTACCTGCTTTCAGGCGCTGGGTCTCCAACAAGCCGGACACATCCGGTCAGAACCTGGAGGAACCCTGGTCATCATTTGGCACTCACTGACAGTCATGGTGAATGGGTGATGCGTTCCTTCCGTGGCTCCTTCACCACTCGCCTTAACCCTTGATCGTCTGGTCCACAGCCAGTGGCCCGGATTTGTTGGGCTTGCCTGCCTTGCCGCCCCGCTGATGTGCCTGGCGCCGGCACCGGCAGGAGCTCTCGATTACTGGCAGTCCATCGACGTCTTGCGACAGCGGCTTTCCGCCAACGGCGTGCGCGTGATGCAGCGAGATTGCGGGCAGCGTGGCCTCCAGGGTCTTTATCACCCGAGCAGCGACACGATCCTGGTGTGCCGCGTGCACCGGGATCCGGTCGCGGTGTGGAACACCCTGGCCCATGAAGCCACCCATCGGATGCAGGCCTGCCGCGGCGGTCTGATCACGGATCCCGGTCATCACAGAGCGATGGCGGCCACTCTGGCTAGCCGGGCGCCGCTTGAGTGGCGATCCCTGCAGAGCTACCCAGCCCGGGAGCGCCTCAGCGAACTGGAGGCGCGCTACACCGCCCAGCTGCCTCCCGAGCAGGTGATCCAGCTGTTCGACCGCTACTGCGGTCGGCGTACCTCTGCCGGCCTCGCCCTTCGCACCCCTTCCCTGCGATGAACAACGTTCTTCTTTCACTTCTGTTGAGCGCACTCGGCCAGTTCGGCGGGGTGGGAGGTCTCGGCGGGGGTTTCGGTGGTGGCTTCGGCGGCGGCTTCGGTGGCGGTCTGCCGGCACCGGGCTATGGCTCCAGCCAGGGTTCCGGTTCACTGCCGGCCGACATACTGGCCGTGGTCCAGTGCCTCAATGAGGAGGGCCGCCTCGGTGAAGGCGACGCCAGTGCCCTGATTGAGCAGCAGGGTCGCCGCCGCGGCTGGCCGGCGAGCTGGGAACGCTCGATCGACCCCCGCCGCGTGGGGCAAGCCATCGGGGCTGCCGGCGGCTGTCGCTCCCTGATGACCCGCCTCGATCGCAGTGGGAGCCGTACCTTCACCCGCCCTGTGCACGTTGCCCCCTGGCCTGGAAGCTCCGGCAGGAGCCCCAGCCAGAGCGAGGGTTTTGGGCTGGCGCCCTATCGCTGAATGGGTAGGGCAGCCGGCAGGTTGGCGCTGGTGGGGTTGAAGGTGGTGCGGGACGCACTGGTTTCCCGCAACTTCTTCACCAGGGTGGATTCAGCCGCCCGGTACTGCACATCCTTCGAGGTGCCCAGATCTTCCAGCTTCAGCTTGGCGGCCTCCGCTTCGCTCAGTTTCACCGACACATCCGGGTCGATGCCGTGCTTGTGAATGTCGCGGCCGCTGGGGGTGAGGTACTTGGCGATGGTCACGGTCATGCCGGAGCCATCGGAGAGACCACGTACCGACTGCACCAAGCCCTTGCCGAAGGTTTTCTGGCCCACCAGCACGGCGCGCTTGTTGTCCTGCAGCGCGCCGGAGAGGATTTCGCTGGCGCTGGCGGAGCCTTCGTTCACCAGCACCACGATCGGTGATTTGGTCAGGGCGCGGCCGTTGGCGCGGCGCACGTCCTGGATGCCGTCGCGGGTGCGGGTGGAGACGATGATGCCCTCATCCAGCAACTGGCGGGCGATCTCCACACTGGCCATCAGCAGGCCGCCGGGGTTGCTGCGCAGGTCAAGCACGTAGCCCTGCACACCCTTCTGCTCCAGGTCGCGGATGGCGGCGCGCATGTCTTTGGCGGCGTTGGCGTTGAACTGCTTCAGGCGGATGTAGCCCACCTTGACGCCGTCGGGGCCGGTGTTGATCTGGTGCTCCACCGCATGCAGCTCGATGCGGGCACGGGTGAGCGGCACAGACACCACTTTGCTGTTGCGACGCAGCTCCAGGGTCACCGTGGTGCCGGCCTGACCGCGGATCAGCTTGACCGCATCCTCGGTGGTCATGCCCTTGGTGCTCTTGCCATCGATCGAGACGATCACGTCCTTGGGTTGGACGCCTGCCTCAGAGGCAGGCGAGCCATCGATCGGTGAGACCACCACCAGCTCCTTGGTCTCCTTGTCGAGGCTCAGCTGGATGCCCACCCCGGAGAGTTCCCCGGAGGTGTCAATCTGCATCTCCTTGAACTCCCGCGGATCCATGAAGCGGGTGTAGGGATCATCAAGGGTGCCGAGCATCCCCCGGATCGCCTCGTAGCTTTCCTTGGTGCTGCCGTAGCTCTTGGCCAGAAGGTCGCGGCGCAGTTTGCGCCACTGATCCGGGGTGTATTTGCCGGTGGTGTCGAGGTAGTCGCGGAAGACGATCTGCCAGGCCTGATCCATCACCTCCTTGGGGCTGTCGGTGATCAGCGAGGCGGCGCTCGGGGAGCCCAGCCAGTCGGTGCCGACGATCACGGCGGTGGCGCAGGCACCCAATCCGGCGAGTACGGCGATGCCGGTGCGACCCCTGCCCATTGGCTGATTTCCTGGAGTTTGACTGTGCCCTCACGCTAGCCCGCTAGGCAGGGCTGGGCGAGGGATCGGGGACGGTCACAGGCAAGTCAGGATGTGACCCGCTCAGGGATCCACCCAGCGGCCGTCCTCCTTGATCAGGGTGATCAGCGCCTCCACGCCTTCGGCCTCGGGCACCCGGCGGATCTCGTCGCGGCCGCGGTAGAGGGAGATGGTGCCGGGAATCTTGCCCACATAGCCGTAGTCGGCGTCGGCCATCTCGCCGGGGCCGTTGACGATGCAGCCCATAACGGCGATGTCGAGGCCGGTGAGGTGGGAGGTGGCGTTGCGCACCACATGCAGCACCTCCTCGAGGTTGAAGAGGGTGCGGCCGCAGCTGGGGCAGGCCACGTACTCCACCATTGTTTTCCTCAGGCCCAGGGCCTGCAGGATCGAGTAGCAGACCGGGATTTCCTTCTCCGGTGCTTCGGTGAGCGACACCCGGATCGTGTCGCCGAGGCCCTCGGCCAGCAGGGTGGCGATGCCGGCGGTGCTTTTGATGCGGCCGTAGTCGCCGTCGCCCGCTTCGGTGACGCCCAGGTGCAGGGGGTACTGGAAGCCTTCGGCGTCCATGCGGTCGGCCATCATCCGGTAGGCGGCCAGCATCACCGGTGCCCGCGAGGCCTTCATCGACACCACGATGTTGTGGAAATCGAGACGATCGCAGATCTGGATGAACTCCATGGCGCTCTCCACCATCCCCAGGGGCGTGTCTCCAAAGGTGAACAGCATCCGCTCGGCCAGCGAGCCGTGGTTCACGCCGATGCGCAGGGCCTTGTCCTGCTCCTTGAGCAGACTCACCAGCGGTTCGAGCGTGGCCTGGATGCGCTCGCCGATCGCCGCCACCTCCTCGGGGGTGAATTCGCTGCGGTTGGGATCGGGCTTGTCGAACACGTAGAGGCCCGGGTTGATGCGCACCTTGTCGACGTGCTGCGCCACCTCCAGGGCGATCTTCATGCCGTTGTGGTGCACATCGGCCACCAGGGGCACCGGCTGGTAGCTGTCTTGGAGGCGCTGGCGGATCTCCTTCACCGCCTTGGCATGGGCCAGGGAGGGCACGGTGAGCCGCACGATCTCGCAGCCGGCCTCATGCAGGCGTCGGATGCCGGCGGTGGCGCCCGCAATGTCGAGGGTGTCCTCATTGATCATCGACTGCACCACCACTGGGTGCTCGCTGCCCACCCAGATGTCGCCCACCCTGACGCTGCGGGTCTTGCGGCGGCGGATCAGGGTGTCGTAGCGGGGGTTGCTGGCCCAGTCGGCTGGGAGGCCCGGACGGCTGGTGTCGGGGCGGGCGAGGGTGCCGGTCATCACCAGGGGGGCCGGGAAGTGGGCCAACCCTGCCACAGATCAGGGGTCGCCTGACGAATCCACCGTGGCCTCAGGGGCGGCCCTGAGCTGCTCAAGACGGTCCCTGACCGCCTTGAGGTCCTGCCAGGTGTGCCACTTGGGGGTCTCCGGTTCCCGCGAGGGATTGCGCAGCAGATAGGAGGGGTGAAAGATCGGCAGGCACCAGCGCCCCTGCCACCGCTGCCACTGGCCGCGCAGGCGGGTGATGCCGCCTTTGATCCCCAGCACCCCTTCCACGGCGGTGGCGCCGGCCAGCAGCAGCACCTGCGGTTGCACCAGCTCCACCTGCTGCTGCAGCCAGGGCAGGCAGGCGGTCATCTCCTGGAGGGTGGGTTTGCGGTTCTCAGGCGGACGGCACTTCACCACATTGCAGATGTAGGCGTCGCGGTTGCTGTCGATGCCGACGCTTTCGAGCATCCGATCGAGCAGCTGCCCGGCCCGGCCCACGAAGGGGGAGCCGCTGGCGTCTTCCTGCGCGCCAGGGCCCTCGCCGATCACCATCAGGGCGGCGCGGGGATTCCCCCGGCTGACCACCACCTGCTGGCGGGCCTCCGCCAGGGAGCAGCGGCGGCACTCGGCGCAGCTCTGGGCGAGCTGCTGCAGTGCCGCCCTGGGATCACCCTCCACCCTCTGTCTCCCCTGGAGCTGAGCTCCCAGGCTGGCGGCAGCGGGGGTCACCTGTCCAGGTGCCGGGCGCGACGGTGCCCGCTCGAACCTTTCCCAGGAAGGGCGTCAGGCAGGATGCAAGTTCTCCCTGGCGCTTCTTTTTCGGAGCGCCGCGGCCCTTTGTGGCCGCTTCGCGCTGCGGCCGTCGGCCGCGCCCCCGCCGATGCCCCGCCCGTTGAAGCTCTCGGCCCGGGCCGAAGCCCTGCAGCCTTCGCTCACCCTGGCCATTGCGGCCCGCGCCAAGCAGTTGCGCGCCGAGGGCCAGGACATCTGCAGCCTGAGCGCGGGCGAACCCGACTTCGACACCCCGCCCTTCATCCGCCAGGCGGCCATCGATGCCCTCGAGGCCGGCGCCACCCGCTATGGCCCGGCCGCCGGCGAGCCGGCCCTGCGCGAGGCGATCGCCGTCAAGCTCAGCGAGGAAAACGGGGTTGCCACCAAAGCCGAGCAGGTGCTGGTCACCAATGGTGGCAAGCAGGCTCTGTTCAACCTTTTCCAGGTGCTGCTGGGTCCCGGCGATGAGGTGCTGCTGCCGGCCCCCTACTGGCTCAGCTACCCGGAGATGGTCCAGCTGGCCGGCGCCACGGTGCGGCTGCTGCCCAGCGACGCCGAGCACGGCTTCCGCCTCGATCCCCAGCAGCTGGAGGCCGCGATCACCCCGGCTTCCCGCCTGCTGGTGCTCAACAGCCCGTCCAATCCCACCGGGATGGTGTTCAGCCGCCAGGAGCTGGAGGCCATCGCCGTGGTGCTGCGCCGCCATCCCCAGGTGGCGGTGGTCTGCGACGAGATCTATGAGTTCCTGCTGGCCCCGGGCCATGAACACCACAGCTTCGCGGCAGTGGCGCCCGACCTCAGCGATCGGGTGTTCATCGTCAATGGCTTCGCCAAGGGCTGGGCCATGACGGGCTGGCGGCTGGGCTTCCTGGCCGGTCCCACTGCTGTGGTGAGTGCCGCGATCGCACTGCAGAGCCAGAGCACCAGCAACGTCTGCTCCTTCGCCCAGTTCGGTGCCCTGGCGGCGGTGAGCGGCCCGCGCGACTGCGTCGTGGAGATGGCGCGCCAGTTCAGTGAGCGGCGTGCCCTGCTGCATGGGGGCCTCGCGGCCCTGCCGGGGCTCACCCTGCAGCCACCGCAGGGGGCCTTCTACGCCTTCCCGGATGTGAGCGCTCATGGGCTCGATTCGATGACCTTCTGCAACCGTCTGCTCAACGAGGTGGGTCTGGCCCTGGTGCCGGGGATCGCCTTCGGTGACGACCGCTGCGTACGCCTCTCCTGCGCCGCCTCCCCCGCCACCCTGCGCGATGGTCTGGGCCGGCTCGGTCACTTCCTCACATCCCTGTAAATCGAAGCACCCCCATGGCTCCCTTGCCCCTCCTCCCCCCACGCCTTCCGCGTACCGGTTTTCGCCTGGCTCTGCTGGCAGGCCTCGCCCTGGCCCTCATGCCAGCGGCCTTGCCGCCCCAGCTGCAGCAGGCCGCACCCCAGCTAGCCGGCGCCCAGGCCCAGCAGAAGCTGCTGCGGATCAGCGCCATTCCTGATCAGAAACCGGAAACCCTCAACCGCCTCTACCCCCTGCTGGCGAACGAACTCAGCCGCAGCCTCGGCGTGCCGGTGAAGTACGTGCCGGTGACCGATTACACCGCCGCCGTGAGTGCCTTCCGCCGCGGCGATCTGGATCTGGTCTGGTTCGGAGCCCTCACCGGTGTTCAGGCCCGGCTGCAGAAGCCCGGCGCCAAGGTGATCGCCCAGCGCGACATCGACGCCTCCTTCCAGAGCTTCTTCATCGCCAACACTGCTAGTGGAATCAAGCCCATCGCCAACCAGAAGGGGCTGAGTGTGCTCAAGGGCAAGCGCTTCACCTTCGGCTCGGAGAGCTCCACTTCCGGTCGGCTGATGCCCCAGTACTTCCTCGGCCAGGCCGGCGTGCGGCTGACTGATTTCGCCGGCGGCGCCCCGGGCTTCAGCAGCAGCCACGACGCCACGATCGCCCTCGTGCAGAGCGGCGCCTACCAGGCGGGGGTGGTGAACGAGGAGGTGTGGCAGAGCAGCCTCAGCTCCGGCAAGACCGACCCGAAGAAGGTGATCGTGATCTGGCGCACCCCCGGTTACGCCAACTACCACTGGCTCGCCCAGCCGAATCTCGACCAACGCTTCGGCAAGGGCTTCACCACCAGGCTTCAATCCACCTTCCTGAATCTGCGCGCCAGCAATCCCAAGCAGGCCCAGATCCTCGACCTCTTCGGTGCAAAGCGATTCATTCCTGCTCCTCCGCGTCTGTACGACTCGATCGAGAAGGTGGGCCGCGAGATCGGCAAGATCCGCTGAGCCACGCCCCTGGGGTCCCCTTAGCCTGGGCCCAGATCCCAGAGATGGCATGCGCTTCAACGGCAGTCTGGAGGAGCTTCAGGCCCTCGTCGCCAAGCTGGGGCAACCGGGCCACTGGGTGCACCAGGGAGCCTTCGAGATGTACGTTCTCGACGACGAGGAGACCAACGTCCGCCTGAACTGGTGGCCCCGCGGAGGTGAACTGCGCCTGGTGGGTGACCCGGCCCAGCGGCTGGATCTGGAGGCGGCCCTGAAGGCCGTGCTCCCCTGAGCCCCAGGATGTCAGGGTCCGGGTCCCCTTCTCATCCGGCCTGAGCCCTCTGCCTTGATCAGCTCCCCCGACCATCCTCTGCTGGAGCTGCGCTCCATTCGCCTGCCGGGCCGCACCGCCCCGCGGCTGGATGATGTGTCGTTGCAGCTGAGGCCGGGGGAGCGGGTGGCCCTGGTGGGTCCCAGTGGCGCGGGCAAGAGCAGCCTGCTGGCGGTGGCCAATGGGCTGCTCAGGCCTGAGGCCGGCGAGGTGCTCTGGAACGGTGTCGCCCCGGCGCGCTCCAGGCGCCGGCGCCGGCGGCAGCAGGCCCTGATCGGCACCCTCTGGCAGGACCTGCGCCTGATCGAGGAGCTGACCGTTCAGCAGAACCTGAATGCGGCGCGGCTGGCCCGCTGGGGCTGGCCGAGGGCCCTGCTCAACCTGATGCTGCCGCTCGAGACCGCCGCCAACACCGCTGTTCTCGCGCGGGTCGACCTCAGCGCTGACCTGTTGGAGCAACCGGTGACCGCCCTCTCCGGCGGCCAGCGCCAGCGCCTGGCCCTGGCCCGTTTGCTGCGCCAGGAGCCGCTGCTGCTGCTGGCGGATGAACCCCTGGCCCACCTGGATCCACGCCTGGCGCGGGAGCTGCTGGCCCTGCTGCTGGCGCAGGCCAGCGGCCGCCGGGCCCTGTTGCTCAGCCTGCACCGGCCCGACCTGCTCGATGGTTTTGATCGGGTGGTGGCCCTGCGCCAGGGCCGTGTGGTGCTGGACGCGGCACCCACGGCGCTGGCGGGCCCCCAGCTGGCGGCCCTCTATCGCTCGGAACCATGACGGCCGCCTCCGCCTGGAGCTGGAGGGCGCTGCGCCTGGCCCCGCCACTGCTGCCGCTGCTGCCGGCCCTGGTCTGGTTGCCGGTGCTGCTGCTGCTTCCTGGCCTCAGCCACGGTGGCGGCTGGGACCTGATCGGTCAGTTCGCCGGGGCGGCCTTCAAGCCGTCGCTGGATCCGCTGGTGCTGAGCTCGGCCTTCACTGGCCTGGGGGTCACGGTGGGAATTGCCCTGCTGGGCTGGGCCCTGAGCCTGGTGCTGGGTCTGGTGGGGGGAGTGCTCAGCTCGCGCACGGTGTGGCGCACGGCCACCGGCAGTGCCCTGCCGGCGGAGTGCATCAGGCGGTTGCTGGCGGTGCCCCGGGCGGTGCACGAGCTGCTCTGGGGCCTGCTGCTGCTGCAGTTGCTGGGCCTGCAGCCGGTGGTGGCGGTGCTGGCGATCACGATTCCCTACGCCGCCCTGGTGGCACGCGTGGTGAGTGATCTGCTCGACGCCCTGCCCACCGCGGGCCTGGAGGGACTGCGCCTGGCGGGTGCACCGGCGGGGCCGGCCCTGCTCACCGCCCTGGGGCCGGCGCTGCAGCCGGGGGTGATCAGCTACGGCGGCTACCGGCTGGAATGCGCTCTGCGCAGCGCCACGTTGCTGGGGGTGTTCGGCCTTGGCGGGCTGGGCACTGATCTGCGGCTCACGCTTCAGTCGCTGCAGTTCCGTGAGCTCTGGAGCGGACTGTGGATGCTGCTGCTGGTGATGCTGGTGCTGGAGGCCCTGCTGCGGGTTTTGCGCCAGCGTTGGGGGATGCCGGCCCGCTTCGGCCTCAGCCGCCGCTCCGTGGGGCGCGGTGGCCGTGAGGTGGTTCTCGGCGCTCTGCTGCTGCTGCCTCTGCTGGTGCTGGTGGCCGTGGCCCTGGGGGTCAACCCGCTGCAGCTGGGGCAGCTTCAGCCCCTGCCCGCCTGGACGGCCGACTGGCCGGCGGTGGCGGCGCTGCCCTGGCCCTCGCTGATCGGCTCCACACTGGCGCTCACCCTGCTGGCGGCGGCCCTGGCGGTGGGCAGTGCACCGCTGCTGCTGCTGTTGATGGCCCCCTGGCCCTGGGGCCGGGCGCTGATGCAGGCCATCTGGGCGCTGGGGCGCCTCTGGCCGCCGCCACTCACCGCCCTGCTGCTGCTGTTCGTGCTGCAGCCCGGGGTGCTCACGGCGGCCCTGGCCCTTGGTTTCCACAACCTGGGCATCCTGGGTCGCCTGCTGCTGGAGGCGGAGGAAGCGGCCCCGCTGCAGGCGGAGGAGGCCCTGGCCGCCGCTGGAGCAGGGCCGCGGCTGGCCCTGCTCTACGGCCGATTCAGCGCCCTGGCCCGCTCCTATCTGGCCTACGGCGCCTACCGCGCCGATGTGATCCTGCGCGAGACGGTGGTGGTGGGTCTGGTGGGTGCCGCCGGACTGGGCAGCCTGCTGCTGGAGGCCCTCAGTTCCTTCGCCATCGACCAGCTGATCGCCCTGGTGGCGGTCTACGTGGTGCTGACCCTGATGGGAGAAGATCTCAGCGACCGCCTCCGCCGGCGCCTGCTGGCGGCCTGACGCCCGAGCCCATGGCCGTGACCGCGACACCGCGCAAGCTGATCGTGCTGGGGGACAGCGGGGTGTACGGCTGGGGCGACCCCGATGGCGGTGGCTGGTGTGAGCGGCTGCGGCGCCATTGGATGGGCCTGCCCGATGGACCCGTGCTCTACAACCTCGGCGTGCGCGGCGATGGCCTGGAGCGGCTGGCGGCGCGCCTTCATCGGGAGGTGGGCTGCCGGGGGGAGCTGCGCCGTCAGGCACCGCAGGGGATCGTGCTCAGCGTGGGCCTCAACGACACCGCCCGGGTCGGGCGGTCCGACGGCCGCCACCAGCTGGCGCCGGAGGCGTTCCTGTTCGGCTGGCAGCAGCTGTTGCGCGAGGCGGTGCGGCTGGCCCCGGTGCTGGTGATCGGGCTGACGCCGGTGGATGAGGCGGTGATGCCCTTCGCCGGCTGCCTCTGGTATGAGCAGGCCAGCGTGCACCGCTACGAGCGGCTGCTGGAGGAGGCCTGCCTGGAGGCCGATGTGCCCTTCCTGCCGCTGCTGCACCCCCTGCTGGAGGATCCCCACTGGAGCCGGCTGCTCAGCGCCGATGGCCTGCATCTCAATGCCGACGGCCATGACCGGATCTACGAGCTGATGCGCCAGTGGCCGGCGCTGCTGGCCTGGGCGGGGCTGGAGTCGAGGCTGGCCCGCACACCGGCCCACTGAGCGCACCGGTCCACTGAGCTCGCCGGCCTGTTGTCCTCGCTTGTGCTCCCTCACCCATTTGGGGGAGGTGAGTTCACCGGTTGGGGTGAAGCGCGACCTGGCCCAGTCGATTGAGGGTGGAAACACGGACCCGCCACTGTCCCCGCCATGCCCAGCCCACGCCCCCAGCCCTCCCAGGACCAGGACCTCCACAGCCGTAATGCCGAGCTGCTGCAGCGTTTTCACCGCAGCGGCGACCACCGCCTGCGCAACCGACTGGTGGAGCTGAATCTGCCCCTGGTGCGCCAGGTGGCCGCACGCCAGAGCGCGAGCACCAGGCTGCCGCTCGACGATCTGGTGCAGCTGGGCTGTCTGGGGCTGATCCGCGCGATCGAGGCCTTTGATCCGTCCCGCTCCACCAGCTTGAGCAGCTTTGCGGTGCCCTACATCCGCGGGGCGATGCAGCACCACCTGCGCGATCACGAGCAGCCCCTGCGCTGCTCCCGTCAGCTGCGGGAGCTGCACTGCCGCGGCCAGGCCCTGATGCAGCAGCGTCAGCATCACCAGTTGCCCGCGCTGGGGGAGGAGGAGCTGGCGGCCGCGCTGGGCTGCTCGCCGCAGCGCTGGTGTGAGGCGCAGCAGCTGCAACAGGCCCTGAGGCTGCGCAGCCTCGATGCCCCCGCCGCTGATGGAGAGGAGCGCGGCGGCACGCTGCTGGAGCGGCTGCCGGCGCGGGAGCGGCCGCACCCCTGGCGCGCCGATCACCAGGGGGAATCGCTGTGCTGTGAAGGCGACAACCAGCGTTGGCTGAAGCACCGGCTGGAGCGCCTTGATCCCAGCCTGCGCCAACTGGTGCTGGAGCGGGTGCTGCAGGGCGCCTCCTGGCGGCGGCTGGGGGCCGATCAGGGGCTGACCGCCCGGGCCGCCCAGCGGCGCTTCGAGGCGCTTGTGCTGCTGTTGCGTGAGGAGATCGATCAGCTGCTGCAGAGCCGCCAGGCGCCGCCGGTCTGGCCGCTGCGCCGGCGCCAGCACGCACCGGCACTCAGGGCCCCAGCAGCGTGGCCAGTCCCATCGCCAGCAGGGCGGCGATCAAGGTTTGCAGGCCGTTCACCAGTTCATTGCTGAGCCAGGCCAGGCGCCCCTGCAGGGTGGCGCCGATCAGGCTCTCGATCAGGGTGGCCCCCAGCCCCACCGCCGTCACCAGCAGGGCCGCGGCGGCGGAAGGCAGCAGACCGAGGGCCAGCAGAACAGCGGCCATCACGGCGCTGCCGCCGAGGCTGGCGGCGGTGCCCTCCAGGCTGATGGCCCCTTCACTGCCCGGGGGCACCGGCCGCAGGTTGGTGATCAGCACGGTGGTGCGGCCCCAGCGCTTGCCGATCTCACTGCCGCAGGTGTCGGCGAGCTTGGCGGCGAAGCTGGCGGCGAAGCCCAGCATCAGCAGCGGAGCAGGGGCACCGGGCAGTGTGGTGAGCGCGGCCAGCACGGCACCGGTGGCGGCCGAACCCCAGACGTTCTCGGGCCCGCGCCGGCCGCCGCGGCCCTCCGCCAGCCCCTGCTCCCGCTTGCGCCGGATCCCGAGCCGAGTCACGGCCGAGCCCAGGGCCAGGTAGATCACCACCGCCAGCCAGCCGCGCCAGCCCAGGCAGCCCCAGAGCAGGCTGCCGAGGATGCCGGCGTGCACCCAGCCGGCCCTGGTGAGCAGCGGCAGCCGCTGAGCCAGGGCGATCAGCACGGCGTTGACCAGAACGGCCAGCAGCCACTGGGCCGCAGGCGGCGGTGCAAGGGGCAGGGCGGGCAGCACGGCGCAGGAGCAGGCGATCACCAGTTTCCCCGGCGCCCGGGCCCTGCCTCCTGCGGCTGCGCCCCAGGTCTCTGTTGCACTCCCCAACGGGCAGGCAGTGGTGGAGCCGTCGCGACGGATAATCAGCCCACACGTCCTGGCTGGCCGGCGTCATGATTTTCAAGCCCAAGGGGTTTTTCCTCAACCTCGACAAGGAGGCTGACGCCAAGCCGGCCGTGGTGGCTCCCGTGGCGGCCAGGTCTGTCCAGGGCAAGGGGGGCAAGGCTGCGAAGGCTGAACCGGCCGCAGCCAGCGCCGGTCCAACCAGCGCTGGTTCAGGCGGCGCGGCTGCCGCGAGTGCCGAGTCAGAGTCGGCTGTCCCGGTGCTCACCACCGCCGAGGCGATCGCCGCCGAACTGCGCCGCGAGCAGGAGAATCGCCCGGCCCCCAGTGTGGTTACCTTCTCGCCTGAGTGCCTGATCCCCTCCGGTGCGCTGCCCCGCGCCCGCCGCCTGGCAGGCGCCAATCTGGGTGTGTTCAAGCAGATGGCCACCGGCATGCTCGGCCGCTGAGCGCAGCCCGCCACTGCACCAGCGTGGCCAGCCCGGCCACGGCCGCCGTGGAGGTGCGCAGGATGTGGGGGCTGAGGCTCACCCCCTGCCAGCCGGCCGTGTCGGCGGCGGTGGCTTCCGCTGGGCTCCAGCCACCCTCCCCGCCGATCGCCAGGGCCACTCCAGGGCTCGCTCCGGCCAGGGCAGCCGCTGGTGACTGCGCCAGGGCGGCGGTCAGCAATGGCAGCTGCTCTTCCCGGGTGCTGGCCAGCAGTGGCAGGCCGGAGCGCGCTTCAGCGAGATAGCTGACCGCCGCCAGCGGCTCCAGCAGCTGCGGCAGCCAGAGGCGTTCGCACTGCTCGCAGGCCTCACGCAGGATCGTCTGCCAGCGGGCCGTCTTCCAGCTGCCGTGCCGCGCGCCGTGCTCGGCCACCAGGGGCTGGAGCCGATCCACCCCCAGCTCGCAGGCCATGCGCACCACCACGTCGAAGTCGAGGCGGGGAATGGCCACCGCCAGCTCCAGCCAGGGGCTGGCGACCGGCTGGCGCTGCAGGGGCTGATCCAGCGGCTGCTCCAGCCGGGCCTGGGGTCCATCGAGCAGCAGCGCACTCCAGAGCTGGCCCTGCCCGTCGATCACGGCGAAGCGATCTCCGGGGCCGTAGCGCAGCACGCGGCTGAGGTAGCGGCTCTCCTCGGGGGCCAGGGCCAGGGTGGTGCCGGCCGCCAGGCGCTCGGGGGCGATCAGCAGGCGGCGCAGCTCGCGCACCACCGGCCTCAGTTGGCGCCGTGGGGGAAGAGGGCGTCGGGCACCTCCTCCACCGGCCAGTCCTCATTGACGCCGCCGATCAGCACCTCCTCGATCTCCACCAAGTCGTTGTTGAGCTGACGCAGAGCATTGATCAACACATCGAGGGCCACCCCATCGCTGGTGCCCAGGTCGACCCAGCAGCGGCACCAGGCGTCGCGGTATTCCGGCTCGCCCATGCTGTGCATCAGGGCGGGGAGGGTCGCCTCGGCGGCCTCGATG
Source organism: Synechococcus sp. RedBA-s (assembly GCF_024345495.1). Taxonomy (GTDB): domain Bacteria; phylum Cyanobacteriota; class Cyanobacteriia; order PCC-6307; family Cyanobiaceae; genus Regnicoccus_A. The sequence continues at coordinate 66,843 of NZ_JAGQBF010000006.1, forward strand.
TCGTAGTGCATGGCGCTGAGGTCGATGCCCTCTTCATGCACCTGCAGGCTTTCGGCGTTGAAGCCCCCCAGCTTGCCGAGGAAGAACCAGCTGTCGAAGACGGTGTCGACGTAGCCCCGCTCCCCCTGGCCGGGGTGATCGGGGAAGCGCAGCCAGATCCAGCAGTTGAACGGATCCACCTCGCGGAAGCGAATGTCCATGGGCGTTGCTCCTTCCAGAATTGACTGGTGACCCCTATCAAACTCGGTGGCGGCTGCTGCAAGCTGGTGCGGTCCGTGGTCCCCCATGCTGGAGCTCCGATCGGTCTGCTATCACCCGGCCACCACCCCTGAGCCGGTGCTGCGCGACCTCAGCCTGACCCTGCCCGTGGGCGAGCCGGTGCTGGTGGCGGGCCGCAGCGGCAGCGGCAAGAGCACCCTGCTGGAGCTGATCAGCGGCCTGGCGGACCCCACTGGCGGCACGATCCTCTGGCAGGGCCAGCCGGTGACGGGCCGAGCGCGCCGCTGGCTGAGCGGCCTGGTGTTCCAGTTCCCCGAACGCCATTTCCTTGGCTTGAGCGTGGGTCAGGAGCTGAAGCTGGGCCAGCGCCGCCTGGGGAGCGAGCGGCTGGAGGCGGTGCTGGCTCAGGTGGGCCTGCAGGGGGTGTCGCTGCAGCAGGCGCCGGAGCGGCTCAGCGGCGGCCAGCAGCGGCGACTGGCCCTGGCGGTGCAGCTGCTGCGGGACCCGAAGGTGCTGCTGCTGGATGAACCCACCGCCGGGCTGGATTGGTCTGTGCGCCATGAGGTGCTGCAGCTGATCGCCCAGCTGGGCCGCCAGCGGGCCCTGCTGGTGGTCACCCATGAGCCGGAGCTGTTCCGCAGCCTGGTGGGCCAGGCCTGGCTCCTCAGCGACGGGGCCCTTCAGTCCCTGCCGGCGCTCCGTACGATGCCCTGAGTTGGCGGAGGGCGCAGCGATGCCCGATCAGTTGGTGCGGGCCACGGCGGCCGATGGGGGAATCCGTCTGGTGGCGGCGCTCACCACGGTGACCAGCCGCTACGCCCGGCGGCGCCATGGGCTCTCGTACCTCACCACGGCGCTGCTGGGGCGGGCGATGACGGCCGGGCTGCTGCTGGCCAGCTCGATGAAGGTGGCCCACGGGCGGGTGAACCTGCGCATCCAGTCGGATGGGCCCCTGCGCGGGCTGATGGTGGATGCAGGCCGTGACGGCAGTGTGCGCGGCTACGTGGGCCACCCGGGCCTGGAGCTCGACCTGCTGGAGGAGGCCGACGGCCAGCACCAGTTCGATTTCCGTCAGGCCACAGGCACCGGCTACCTGCACGTGGTGCGCGACCAGGGCAAGGGGGAGCCGTTCAGCAGCACGGTGGAGCTGGTGAGTGGCGGCATCGGCGATGACGTGGCCTCCTACCTGCTCCACTCCGAGCAGACCCCCTCAGCGCTGTTCGTGGGGGAGCAGATCGACAGCAGCGGCGTGCGCTGCGCCGGTGGGGTGTTGGTGCAGGTGCTGCCGAAGGCGGCGCAGGAGCCGGCGCTGGTGGCGCTGCTGGAGGAGCGCTGCCGGGAGATCAGCGGCTTCAGTTCGCGCCTGGCCGCCTGCAAGGACGACCTCAAGCTGCTGCTGGAGGACATCTTCCCCGACCTCGATCCCCAGCTGCTGGAGGACGCTGAGGCCCGTCAGGACGTGACCTTCCACTGCCCCTGCACCCGCCGCCGCAGCGTCAATGCCCTGCGGCTGCTGGGCCAGCAGGAGCTGGCCTCGATCCTGCAGGAAGATGGCCGCGCCGAGCTCACCTGCCACTTCTGCAACGAGGTGTACGGGGTGGAGGAAGGGGAACTGCGCGAGCTGATCGCCGAGCTCTCCGTGGCTCAGGCCTAAGCCACAGTTGATGGCTCAGGCGATCAGCAGAGCGCCCAGCAGCAGCAGGATCAGGGCCGGCAGGCTCTGCACCTGATTCAGGGCCAGCGGCAGACCGAGGGGCAGGGCTGGATCCAGGCCCATGGTGAGCAGACCGCCCAGCAGCAGGCCCACGCTCAGCAGGGCGAAGCTCCAGCCCACGGCGGCCAGGAAGCGGCCGTTGCGGCGCCTGAGATTGATCACGGTGACGCCCGTGGCCAGGGCCAGCACCACCTCCGCCGAGCCGGGCGGGGTGACCAGCACCAGCAGCAGCAGCAGACCATCGGCCACCAGGGGAAACCAGCGCTCACGGCCCTCGGCCAGGGCGATGGTGGGCATCGACAGGCTGGGGGCCTGCAGCTTGTTGGCGCCGCTGAACTGGGGCAGGGAGGGCAGCTGGGGCAGGGACGGCCGCGAGGGAACCCTTGCTGCCGCCGGTTTGACCTCCTCGCGCTTCGAGGCGGTGACCGCGGCGCTGCTCACCTTGCCCTGCTGTCGCTCGCGCAGGCGCTCCATCAGCACCGCGTCGTAGGCGGCCTCCACCTTGGCGCAGGCCTGGGGATCAGTGGCCACCGCCGCGAGCTGATGCTGGCGCGCGGCCTGCACCTCATCGAAGCTGGCGTCGGGGGTGATGCCGAGCCGTTCGTAGGGGCTGGCGTTGGGGGCGGGTTCAGAACCGTTGGTCATGGCCTCCGGTGCGTGGGGCTGTGTCGTGCGCCGAGCGTATCGAGGCGAAGGGCTTGCGGCTGTGCCTGAGGTGGTGAATGAGACCTGCCGGAGCTGACGACGGGGCTCAGAACAGGGGCTCGCTGCAGTGGTAGCCCGCGTCCTGCTGCAGCTCGAGGCGCCGGGCCTCCGCTTCGTCGATCGCCAGCCAGTGGCGGCTTTTGAGCAGGGGCATCTGGGGGGGCAGGTGGCTGCCTTCGCGGATTTCCACGGCTTCCTGGCTGGGCAGGAAACGCACGTAGTCGGAGCCTCCATCCCGGCGGGGGCGAACCAGCCAGATCGGCTGAGGCATGGCCGTTACCTTGACCTTTCGTTGTAAATGATTCTGGCGAGGCCGGCGGCGGGCCGTGGCTCAGATCGCGATCGGTTCGACGCCGCTGACCACCGGCGCCACGGCACTGAGCTCCAGCTCGGGGTGATCCTCCTTGAGCTGGTTGAGGTTCCACTCGTTCTTGAACAGCAGCACCGGCCGGTCCCAGGCGTCACGCACGGTCTTGCAGTTGAAGATGCGCCCGACGCTCTCCAGCGCCGGCCAGCCGCCCACCACCCAGCGCGCCACGCTGAAGCCGAGGGGCTCCAAGCGTGTGTCCACCCCGTATTCGTTCTCCAGCCGGTATTGCACCACCTCCATCTGCAGCTGACCGACCGCCGCCAGGATCGGATCGCGCTTGCTGGCGTCGGTGTCGTAGAGGATCTGAACCGCCCCTTCTTCGCGCAGCTCATTGACCCCCTTGCGGAAGCTCTTGAAGGCCGAAGGGTTGGGGTTGCGCAACCAGGCGAAGATCTCCGGGCTGAAGCAGGGGATTCCCTCGTATTCCACCTTCGGGCCCACGTAAAGGGTGTCGCCGATGGCGAACATGCCGGGGTTGTTCAGGCCGATCACATCACCGGGATAGGCGGTTTCGACCACTTCCCGGTCCTGGCCGAACAGCTTCTGGGGGCGGGAGAGGCGGATGGTGCGGCCGCTGCGGGCATGGCGCACACTCATGTCCTTGTCGAAGCGGCCTGAGCAGACCCGCACGAAGGCGATGCGGTCGCGGTGGCGGGGGTCCATGTTGGCCTGCAGCTTGAACACGAAGCCGCTGAACTCGGGCCGTAGCGGATCGATGGGGCCGCCCTGGCTGGTGCGGGCCACGGGGCGCTGGGCCAGCTCCAGAAAGGCATCGAGGAAGGGATGCACGCCGAAGTTGGTCATCGCCGAGCCGAAGAACACTGGGCTGAGCTCGCCGGCATGCACCAGCTCCAGGTCGAGGTCGGCACCGGCGCCATCCAGCAGCTCCAGTTCCTCCAGGGCCTGAGCCAGGAGTTCCGGCTCCACCAGGTCGGCCAGTTCGGGGCTGCCGGCGGCCAGGCGCTGCTCGGCGGCCTGGCGACCCCGCTCGGCCCGGGTGAACAGGATCACATCGCGGCTGCGGCGGTCGATCACACCGCGGAAGCGGTCGCCGCTGCCGATCGGCCAGTTCACCGGCCAGCAGGTGAGCCCCAGCTCACTCTCGATCTCATCGATCAGCTCCAGCGGCTCTCGCCCGGGCCGATCCATCTTGTTGATGAAGGTGAAGATCGGAATCCGCCGCATGCGGCAGACCTCGAACAGCTTGCGGGTCTGGGGCTCAAGGCCCTTGGCGGCGTCTTCGAGCATCACCGCGTTATCGGCGGCGGCCAGGGTGCGGTAGGTGTCTTCGGAGAAGTCCTGGTGGCCGGGGGTGTCCAGCAGGTTGATCGTGCTGCCGTCGTAGTCGAACTGGAGCACGGTGGAGGTGATCGAGATGCCGCGCTGCTTCTCCAGCTCCATCCAGTCGGAGGTCACCTTGCGCTGCTCGCCCTTGGCCTTCACCGCCCCGGCCTGCTGGATCGCACCGCCATAGAGCAGCAGTTTTTCGGTGAGGGTGGTCTTGCCGGCGTCGGGGTGGGAAATGATCGCGAAATTGCGGCGCCGGGCCACGGCCTCAGCCAGGGCCTGCTGCTCGGAGTCTGCGGCCGCGTTCTGTGGGGCCCCTGTGCTGCTGCTGGTCATGGGCTCAGCCTGACAGGCCACCCCAGGGCGCTGCCACTGGTGGCCGGGCGCGCTTGCACCCCCCACCAGTGGCGGTATGGTTCAACAACCTGACCACACCCTCCGCCGTGACCCTCACCCCAGCGCGCCCCGATCTGATCGATCCCGCCGGGACCGCGGGCCCAGGGGCTGAGGCCGTGCGCCTGCAGGGCGGCCAGATCGGAGCCAATGGCCTGCTGGAGCCCGATTTCCCGCCCACCGCTCCGGCGGCAAACCCCGTTTTTTACCGCACCTACTCCCGCCGCACCGAGGCCGGCCGCGAGAGCTGGTACCAGGTGTCCGAGCGCAACCTGGAGGGTCTGCGCCAGCTGGGTCACCTCAATGGGGCGGAGGTGGAGCTGATCCGGCGCATGCAGAAGCACCAGCAGGCCCTGCCCTCGGGGCGCTGGCTCTGGATCGGCGGAACCCCCTGGATTCAGCAGCGCCACAACTTCTCCGGTGCCTACAACTGCACCTCCACCAACCTGATCGACTGGGAAGCCTTCGGTCTGATGATGGACCTGGCGATGATGGGCTGCGGCACCGGCGCCATCATCGAGCCCCGCCTGATCGAGCGGCTGCCCCTGGTGCGCAATCAGCTGCGCATCGAGGGCGTCACGCCCATTGGCCTCACCCCCGCCGGAGCGCGCCAGGAGGCCACCAGCCACAGCGTCGAGGGCCAGCGGGTCGAGATCAAGGTGGGTGACACCCGTCGCGGCTGGGTCGACAGCTACCAGCTGCTGCTGGAGCTCTGCAGTGATGAGCGCTTTGACGCCGCCACGCCGATCACGGTGAGCGTGGATCTCTCCGATGTGCGGCCGGTGGGCGAAACGCTCAAGGGCTTCGGCGGCATGGCCAATCCTGTGAAGCTGGGGGACCTCTACGGCCGCGTGGCCCAGATCCTCAACAAGGCGATCGGCCGCCGGCTCACCTCGGTGGAATGCTGCCTGCTGATTGATGAGGCGGCGGTCACGATCGTGGCCGGCAACATCCGCCGCTCCGCCGGCATGCGCCAGTTCGCCGCCGAGGATCTCTCCGCCGCTGGCGCCAAGGACAACCTTTGGCAGCAGGACGCCAGCGGCAACTGGAGCATCGACCCCGAGCGCGATGCGCTGCGGATGGCCAACCACACCCGGGTGTTCCACAGCCGCCCCAGCAAGGAGGTGGTGCTGGAGGCGGTGGTCAAGCAGTTCCAGAGCGGCGAGGGCGCGATCCAGTTCGCTCCCGAAGCCATCGCCCGCTCCAATGCCGATCTGCTGCCCACCCCTGAGCTGCGCAGTGAGTTCATCGACATCTATGTGGATCAGGGCCGCGAGGAAGCCGGCCGCTGGCTGCAGCTGCACCACCCCGAGATCAGCGCCGCCGAGCTGGAGCACCGCTTGGGGCGCTACGGGCTCAACCCCTGCGGCGAGATCCTCGGCGCTGATTTCCACTGCAACCTGGCTGAAATCCACCTGAACCGGATCGATCCAGCCGACCACCAGGCCCAGGCCGATGCCTTCAGGGCCGGTGGGCTGGCGGTGGCCTGCCTGCTCAACCACGACTTCGAAGTGGAGCGCTACCGCCAGAGCCGCGCCTGGGATCCGATCGTGGGGGTGAGCTTCACCGGCCTGTTCGACTTCTTTGTGCATGCCTTCGGCACGCCCTGGCTGCGCTGGTGGGAGCAGGGCCGCCCTGAAACGGAGGAAGGCCTGGCCTTCAAGGCCCAGGAAGCGGAGTATCTGGGCCGCTGGAAGCAGATCGTGAACGAGGCGGTGTGGGACTACTGCGACCGCCACGGCCTGCGCCGTCCCAACCGCTGCACCACCGTGCAACCGGCCGGCACCAAGAGCCTGCTCACCGGCGCCAGCCCCGGCTGGCATCCGCCCAAGGCGCAGCGCTTCATCCGCCGCATCACCTTCCGCAAGAACGATCCGGTGGCCCTGGCCTGCCTGGACTACGGCTACACGATCGTGCCGAGCCAGTCGGACAAGGATGAGAACGGCCGCCTGCTGGATGATCCCTTTGATCCCCGTTGCGGCGAATGGCTGGTGGAGATCCCCACCGAGGTGAGCTGGGCGAACATCCCGGGCGCCGATGCGGTGGAGATCAACAACTTCTCGGCCCTGGCCCAGTTCGACTTCTACATGCAGGTGCAGAAGCACTACACGGCCCACAACACCTCCGCCACGGTGGAATTCCGCGAGAACGAGATCGAAGGGCTGGCCGAGGCGATCCACCAGGCGATCGATGGCGGCGAGGGTTACATCTCAGCGGCGCTGCTGGCCCGCTTCGATGCCAATGCCACCTTTCCGCGGCTGCCGTTCGAGCCGATCGATCTGGCCACCTACACCCGCCTGCAGCAGGAGGTGGCCGCCCGCCGCCGCACGGCTGATTTCTTCGAGGCGCTGCAGCGTTACGACCAGGGCGAACTGGTGGAAGCTGGTCCTGCCGGCTGCGATTCCGACAAGTGCCTTCTGCCCCTGGCCAAACCAGCCCCATGAGCATGTTCAGCCGGCGCCATGCGGGTTTAGAGGCTCCATGGGCGGGCCTGGTGATCAGCCTCCTGTTCCTGGTCCTGTCTGCCCTCCCTGCTCGGGCCAGCAGCGATCTCAACCCCGATATCGAGAAGATGTGCCAAGGCCTTGCGGTGATCAACGCCGAGCTGGGGGCCACAGCCGCACCAGGTTCACCGATGGGCAAGCGCATGCAAACCGAGCTGTCGCTCTCCCAGGCTCAATACGGCGCGCTGTGGTCGCTGATGAAGCTCACCAATACCAGCACCTGTTCATCGTTGTACTGATTCAGCCGGAGTTCAACCATGGGTCGCGGCCGCCTCGAAGCTTTCAGTGATGGGGTGCTCGCCATCATCATCACGATCATGGTGTTGGAGCTCAAGAGCCCTGAAGGTGAAGGTGTGGGGGCGTTGCTGGCGCTGGCACCGATCTTCTTCAGTTATGTGCTGAGCTTCCTCTACATCGGCATCTACTGGAACAACCATCACCACCTGCTGCAGGCCTGCCGGCGGGTGAGCAGTGGAGTGCTCTGGGCCAATCTGCATCTGCTCTTCTGGTTGTCGCTGGTTCCCTTCGCGACCCGCTGGATCGGCGAAAACCACTACGCCGCCCTGCCCACCGCGGTCTACGGCGTCAACCTGCTGCTGGCCGCGGTGGCCTACTGGATCCTGCAGCAGGCGATCATCAGCAACGATGGAGACACCTCACCGCTGCGCCGGGCCATCGGCCGCGACTGGAAGGGCCGCCTGTCGCAACTGCTCTATGTACTGGCCGTGCTCGTTGCCTTCGCGGCGCCATGGCTGGCGCAAGCGATCTACCTGCTCGTGGCCCTGATCTGGATCATCCCCGATCGACGCATCGAGCAGGCCCTCCTGGAGGAGTAATCCGATGATCAGGCCGCGTGGAATGTATCCCAGTGAACAGGTGGTTCACGGGTCCGTGAACCACCACTACCGTTCTGAGACCGGTGTACAAAACCTAGGCCTCATCAGGAGTTCATGGCATCACCGATGCTGCTAGGCAAGTGGTTCACGGAATGAGGGAGACGGTGGCTGGTGGTTCTCAGAACCGTCCAATGACAAGTTAGACATGATTAAGGCCGGTCATCAGCATCCAACATCATGAACTTTTCAAAGACAAGGATTGATAAAGCAGGTAGAGCACTAGCAAGAGATGAGTACCGCTCTGAAGAAGAATATTTTGACCTGGAAGAAGTATTTGACGAGTACCGCAAGCTACATTTAGCTCCGCTGTCATTGACAACTCTAGAAATACAGAATTGGCTAGCGGCAGAAGAAGGCGAATACTGTATTGCACAGCGCCTTAAGCGTAAGCCTCAGATTGTGCGCAAGCTCAAACGCCTAAACACAAGGCTCAGCCAACTCCAAGATATTGCTGGTCTACGGATTGTTGTTGAGAATAATTATTCTGTTGATGAACTTCTGAGGTTTCTGCGGCTGAAGGTAAGTGAAAATCAAAATTTTGAAGTTAGGAGAGAAACCGACTACAGAGGCCAGGGGAGAGATGACACAGGCTACAGGGCTGTGCATTTTCTGATTGAAAGGGAGGGATTTTCCATTGAACTACAGATACGAAGCAAGCAACAGCACTACTGGTCCGAAACAATAGAAAGAACCTCAGTTATTTACGGTTACTATCTAAAGGAAGGGGAGGGTGATCAAACAGTTCTAACTTATTTTAAACAGCTATCCAACGCATTCTATGAGTTTGAGTCGGGCAGAAGGCTAAGTCCTGCTCATCGCATAGACCTAGAAGATCTTAAGCAAAAGAGTGAGGAGATTATTCGAGCCTCGAAGAGGGGTTCAACCTTCGATAGCCATGTCAACGAAGGGATTATTAAAACACTCATTGAAAAAGAGAAAAGGCTTGGACAGGGACTTAATAACTGGATTCTGGTATTCGACTGGAATACTGGCTCGTTCATTTACTGGGATAGTGTCAGCAGAGATCCTGGTGAAGCAATTGGCATCTATGTTAAGTATGAGAAAGAGTTTTCTTCGGAAATGGGATACGAAGTCGTTCTTCTTGGCTCCTCAAATGTTGCGACAGTTCGGCAAACACACAGTCATTACTTTGGAGTGGAAAACAGAGATGCTGTTCTTGGAGATATCGGAGAATCATTGATTGGGTTCTCTCAAAAAGTTGACCTTGACATTGGCGCTCGTCAAATCCTGCTTGCGCTGTCTCGAAAGAATCTCTGGGGCAAGAGAACTGTCTCTTCAGAAACTCTGAGAAATCACTACTGTCAGAATATCTTGACTTACGAATCATCATTTCAAGCATTAGTTGAAAAGGGATTTATCTTAACTGATGGAGGCGTGTCGTTGTCGCTGAGAAACAAGTCGGATATCGATGGCTACTTGTAAGTATTCAGAGATGTCTAACATCAAGATCCAGCAGGCGGGAGCAGTGATGCTTCCTAATCGCATGGAACTTCCACCCGCCGCTGATCTTCAGCGTTAGGCGGTTGTAGGAAGCCCGGTTGTGATGCTCACAGACAACAGTTCAACAGAGGTTATGAGAAAAGCTCATGCACAAGAACGCTGAGATAGTACGTCGCGCCGCGTCGTTGGCGGTGAGTGCGTTGGGCGACGGGAGCGCACAGTCCTTAGCGACTGGCGAATGTGCGGAGGGCCATGACCATATCGATTGGCTCTTCGTCACGCGGGCTGTCTTGCTGAATCCCGCTGGCGCGTACTCATACGAATGGAAGAAGGATGCCCGATGACCTTCTGGCAGAACAAGAGCGTAGTCATCACGGGTGGCGGCTCCGGCATCGGCAAAGCCCTGGGCGCAGGGCTCGCGCAACGGGGTGCCAGGGTCTGGCTGAGCGATATCAACGGCGACTCCGCAGCTGAAGCCGCCAGCGAGATCGGCCGTGACGCGCAGTCCCTCGTGCTCGATGTCACCGACGCGGACTCCGTGGCATCGCATATCGACCAAGTCGTGCATGCGCATGGCCGCATCGATGCGGTGTTCAACAATGCTGGCATTGGTGTCGGGGGTGACATTCGCGAGCTGAACCTGGTTCACTTCAACCGTTCGATCGACGTGAATATTCGTGGCGTGATCCACGGCGTCATGGCTGCCTTCCCTCACATGAAAGCGCAGGGTGGTGGAATTATCGTCAACACGGCCTCGGCCGCTGGCCTTCTGGGATTGCCCCTACTGGCACCCTACTCAATGAGCAAGCACGCCGTCGTCGGCTTGAGCAATGCGCTGAGATTCGAGGCGGCCGAGCACGGCGTTCAGCTGAACGTTCTGTGTCCGATGGCCATCGAAACTCCGCTTCTCGAGACGGATATTTCGCGCGATCTCGGCGCCTCGTGGCGCCCCGACATACGGTCATACCTGACTCGAGTTGGGGGGCCGCCCTATCCTGTCGGCAAGTTTGTCGACTATGCGTTGAGGCAGATCGAAGAAAACAAGGGCATGATCGTTGCGCCTTTCGGGGGTCGATTGCGCATCGCCATCAATAGAGTATTGCCCGGTGTCGTCGAGCGCCTGACTAGGAAAGCCTACTTGGAAGCGCTCGCGACCCGGCCGAAGGACTAACTCATGATCTCGCCGCTGAACCGGAGCGTTGGACCGACCGGTAAGCAGGGCCCCTGTACCAGCCCGCGGCTAAGCAGCTACAGTGGCTTGAGGAGGTGACTTCAATGTCTAGACAGTTTGATGTAGTAGTCGAAAAGGATTCAGAAGGGTTCTTCGTGGCGACCGTCCCTGCTCTACCCGGTTGCCATACGCAAGCTAAATCGCTGGATCAATTAATGGAGCGAATCAAGGAAGCCATTGAGCTTTGCCTTGAGGTCGCAGGCACAGATCCTGAGTCACTTGACTTTGTAGGAGTACAGCGAGTTACCGTAGAAGTGTGACGAGATATTCTGCGGTTTCAGGAAAGACCCTCATCGCAGCCTTGAAGGGAATTGGGTTTGAAGAGATCAGGGTAAGAGGTAGCCACCGTTTCCTTAAGCACCTGGACGGAAGAACGACAGTTGTTCCCGTTCATTCGAATGAAACTTTGGGGCCTGGCCTCTTGGCAAGCATCCTTCGTGATGTCAAGCTCTCAAGAACTGAATTGCAAGATCTTCTATGACGAACTCAACGGCTGTCCAACATCAAAATTCAGCGGCCGGCGCCAAAGATGGCTGATGAATGCACTGGGCTTCTTCCCGCCGCTGATCTTGGGCGTTAGGCATTGCAGAAGACAACCCTCCAACCCTCCAACGCCCTCACCAGCTTCTACCTTTCTTCCAACCAACAGGAAATACTCATGACAGCAAAGAAGTGCGTCCTTCTCGTCGGGCTCCGTCCTGAACTTATTGATTTCTCAGATCCGGCATATGCTGCATTCCCCGGCCTCGATGGGGCCAAAGTGACGGCTGCTCTGACGGCCGATCAACTCAGTCTGAATACAATGGGATACGACGCGAAGCTTTGCCTTACCGACTTCGGCGAAACAGCAGAGGCGGTTATCCGAGAAAAACTTAGTGAGAAGGATTATGACTGTATTCTCATTGGTGCAGGTGTTCGCACAATCGCTCCTAATTTTCTCCTGTTTGAAAAGCTAATTAATATTATTCATGAGCATGCGCCGGCTGCGCGAATCTGCTTCAATACGAAACCGAGTGACACGGCAGAGGCAGTGAAGCGCTGGATATAGCTCGTATCGGTACCAAAATACCTGACGGAGCGGAGCGCTGAATTGAGGGGTTAGGCGTTGCTCAAGCGTCTCCCATGGTTCTGCGCGAATGTACCCTATTATGAACAAACTCAAGTCATTAAAAGCCATGCCTTTAGTTTCTATGATCTACCACTCTGGCAGTGGACATACTGCCGCGATGGCACGTGCCGTCGCCAAAGGTGTGTTGTCCGCTGGAGGGGTCTCCGTTGCGGAACACCTGATTCGGGACGAAGATTTCAAGGGCAGCCGCTGGCTGAACGAAGAGGTGCTTAAGCAACTTGATGAGTCTGATGCGATTATCTTCGGGTCGCCCACCTACATGGGCAGCGTTTCTGCGCAATTGAAGGCATTCATGGATGCGACGAGTCCCCGCTACCTGCAGCGAAAATGGGTCGATAAGCTTGGTGCGGCCTTCACGGTGTTCGGCTCGCCAAGCGGTGACAAGTTGAACACTCTGGTTACGTGCTCTATGTTCGCTATGCAGCACGGAATGGTCTGGGTCGGCGTCGCTGAATCTCCGGTGACGGGAGAAGGATTCAATCGGCTTGGCATCTTTTTTGGCGCGGCAGGATGTGCACTACTTGAACCACCATCAGAAATGCCTTCTACGGAAGACAAATTGACCGGGGAGATGCTTGGGCTTCGTGTGGCAAGGCTTGCCCGCCGCTTGCACCTCAACCAACCGTCGGCTTCGGAAGTATGAATCGGTTTCCGTTTAATCATGACCGCAACGCCCAACCATGCGCTGTAGCGAACTGGGCCATCACGTCGCGGTTGCAATCAAACGCCCTCGTGGGCCGAGTCGCTGAGCTTGGGCTTTTAGCTGGCCATGACATATTCTTTAACTCACGACTTCTTTGACTCACGACGTCAGATAGGAGACCCCAATGACAACCACACACAGGCTGAAGTACTTTGCCGCCGCGCTCGTTGGCTTGCTGCTGATGACCGGCGCGCACGCACAGCAGGTGCCGATTCCGAAAACTGCCGCGCAGGTTCCCGGCCCGGCGCCCGGCCCGATGACCCAAGCGTATGTGCAGATGATGGGTCGGATGGCCTACGTCTGGGGTTGGCCGCTGGTCTATGTGCATAACCAGCGCACGCAGCTCACGAAGGCTCCCGAGCCAGGTCTGCTCGCCGGTGCTCTTCCCATCGCGCCGATGAATCAGGTCGCCATGCTGACGGGCTACATCTCTCCGGGCGAGAGGTTCATCGGAGACCCGAACCAGGACGTGGTGTACGGGGTCGGCTTCTTGTCGCTTGAGAAGGAACCCGTGATCGTTCAAGTGCCCGACTACGGTGACCGCTTCTGGACGCTGCCGGTCTACGACGGGCGCACCGACCAGATCAACGAGCTCGGCCGGCAATACGGCACGAAGCCAGGCTTCTACATGATCGTGGGACCGAACTGGAATGGCGCGACCCCGGCTGGTATATCCGGCGTTGTGCGTTCATCCACCAACTATGCCACGGCGATGCCGCGCATCTTCCTCGCTGACACCCCTGAGGATCGCGCGGCCATCCAGCCGTCACTCAGCCAGACGCTCTTCTACGTGTTGAGCCAGTTCGACGGCAAGATGAAGACCAAGGACTGGAGCAAGCTCCCCAGTTTTCCGGCGCCAAAGACCAAGCCAAGATATTCGTCCACCCAACCGCCCTGGGTAGACCCGGCGACGTTCTTCGAGCAACTGCCGGTCGTCATGAAGGAAGTGCCGCCGATGCCCGGCGAAGAGGCGCTCTACAAGTGGATCGGCAGCGTGCTCGATGCAGCTGCCAAGGATCCGAAAGTCATGACGACGCTGCGGGAAACGGCTCTCTCGGCCGACCAGGAATTGGTCGCCCCGATGATGCAATGGCGCTACAACGGCCAGCCGGCGGGCAATGGCTGGACATCGCCGGCCAACAACGGTGCGTTCGGCACGGACTATGTCCACCGCATGGGCGCGGTGAAGGCCGATCCCTACGACAACAAGCGCAACGAGACAATGTACTTCTACACCGACAACGACACGAAGGGGCAGCAGCTCGTGGGTGGTTCGGCGTATGCGGTCACCTTTGCGAAAGGGCAGCTCCCGCCCGTGAAGGGTTTCTGGTCGTTGACGATGTACGACCCCGAGCACTACTTCGCCCCGAATGCCCTGAACCGGTTTGCGCTTGGCACCAAGAACAAGACGCTGAAGAACAACTCCGACGGTAGCTTGACCATCTACCTCGGCAACAAGTCGCCGGGCAAGACGAAGGAATCCAACTGGCTGCCGGCGCCAGCAGGGAAGTTCTCAATCTGGCTTCGCGCATATTGGCCCGAGCAGGCCATTCTCGACGGCACATGGAAGCCGCCGGTCGTCGAGATCGTAAAGTGACGTCAAGTCTCAGGCCAGCTAACAACCGGTTCAGCGGCGTTAGACAGCAATGCACACGCTACCATCAAGCTCAGACATTCAAGAGCCCGGGTCCGTTTATCGAGCCCGCTTTCTGGGCGCTGCGGATGTTCGACGCCACCAACTACTACCCCGTCGCCAATCCGATCAGTCTGTACGTATTGGGGAGTGACTACCCGGACATGAAGAAGAACGCGGATGGGTCGTTGACCATCTACATGTCGAAAGCGATACCAGCCAGCGATGGAGCCATGGCCGGATGCTTTGCCCCACCATGGCAAGAGTGCCTCAACTCACCCCAGCGAGAGACTCATGATCCTGCGCCTGTTGGCCACGGCCCTGCTGATCCTTGGCCTGCTGATCCAGCCGTTAGAGGCGGGTGCCATGCAGGCATCGCCCGTTTGTGCGGCCGGAATGCAATGGATCCCCGGCGGCACGTACCGGATGGGATCGGATGATCACTACCCAGACGAGCTCTCCGCTGAGGCGGTGACGGTGGAGGGCTTCTGCATGGCCACTCACGAGGTCACCAATGCCGAGTTCGCGTCGTTCGTGAAGGACACGGGCTATGTGACCATCGCGGAACGGCCCATCCCCAGAGACCAGTATCCCGGTTTGGCCGAGGATCAACGGGCGCCGGGTGCCCTGGTCTTCGAGTCTCCCGCTGCCGGAGCCGAGGTCACCTACCTGAGCTGGTGGCACTGGACTCCCGGGGCAAACTGGCAACATCCGCAGGGCCCCGGCAGCGATCTAGACGGCAAGGACAACCATCCGGTCGTCCAGATCGCCTTCAGGGATGCCGAGGACTATGCGGCCTGGGCTGGGAAGTCGCTTCCTAGCGAAGCCCAGTGGGAGTTCGCCGCCCGAGGCGGCCTGATGGATCAGGTGTTCAGCTGGGGCAACACCTATTCCGTGAAAAAGGCCAACACCTGGCAAGGGGAGTTCCCCATCCACAACCTGGAGAAGGATGGCTACTTCGGCACGGCGCCAGTGGGAAGCTTTCCTCCCAATGGCTACGGGCTCCAGGACATGACGGGCAACGTCTGGGAGTGGACACAGGATTGGTACAGGCCTGGCCACCAGGGGATGGCCAACCAGGTGAACCCTGCCGTGAGCCAGGTGGAGCAGAGTTTCGATCCCCGCGAACCGGGAATCGCCAAGCATGTGATCAAGGGTGGCTCCTACCTCTGCGCGAAGAACTACTGCAGTCGCTACCGGCCGGCAGCCCGGGAAGCCCTGGAACCGGATACGGGCACCGCCCACATCGGCTTTCGTCTGGTCTCCGGCCCTTTAGGGCCAGCTGAGGCCACCGGTGGGATGGGCCCGCCCAAGGCGTAGTCGCTGCAACCGATGCAGGCTGCTTTTCGTACAGATTCCAACAAAAACTAATTCCGCTCACCCCCCCCCCGAAAAGTGGTTTATTAGGGGGCTTAGGTCTCCACCCCTTGAGGGCCAGGGCCGTCACACGGTCCCCAACACCCCCCAATGGCCCCACACGCATCGATGCTCCGTCGGTTCACCACTCTCCTCCTGGCTCTCGTTCTGAGCGCCTCCCTGGTGGCCTGTGGCGAGAAGGGCCCGGACCTCACGAAGGCCTCCGCCAACCCCACGGCCATGCCCACCGGCCAGCCGGTGGAGCGAGCAATGGGGATGCCCAGCAAGGAATTCGCGGAGAAGCCCAACATCCTCTTCATCATGGGCGATGACATCGGCTGGATGCAGCCGGGCATCTACCACCGGGGCCTGATGGTGGGAGAGACTCCCAACATCGATCGCATCGGCAACGAAGGCGCGATCTTCATGGACTACGTGGCCATGCAGAGTTGCACCTCCGGCCGCAATGCCTTCTTCACGGGGATGTACCCGCTGCGTACGGGCATGATCCCGCCGCAGTTACCGGGCAGCCCATCGTGGTTACGCCCAGGCACCCCGGCTCTGGCCAAGTTCCTGAGTGATCGCGGCTACACCACTGGCGAATTTGGCAAGAACCACCTGGGTGACAATCCCGAGTCGCTGCCGACGGCGCACGGCTTCCAGGAATATTGGGGCTGGCTGTATCACTTAGATGCGATGCAAGGGGTAAGCTTCCCCGACATCAATAAAAGTCCGACCGAGCAGGCAATCGCGCCGCCTTGCCTGAACACTCAGGTCCCCGGACTCCCCCCGGTTCCCGGTGCTGTAGACCCCAAGGTCACCACCTGCCTCACCCCTCCGCGTCCGGTCATTTGGTGCAAGTCTTCCGACGGCACGCAAAAGAATCAGACCTGTAAGGATGAGGGTCCATTAACCCTAGAGCGATCGAAGATGGTGGACGAGGAGACCTCCGCCAAGGTGATCGACTTCCTCGATCGCAACGATCCCCAAAAGACCAACAAGCCGTTCTTCGTCTGGTACAACCCAGCCCGCATGCACGTCACCACCGTTCTCTCGGATAAGTACATGAACATGGTGGGGGCCAAGGGCGGCAAGGATTGGGGGATCAACGAAGCCGGCATGAAGCAGATGGATGACAACATCGGCTACGTCCTCAAGAAGCTGGATGACATGGGCCAGCTCGACAACACCCTGATCGTTTGGACCACCGACAACGGTGCCGAGACGATCTCTTTCCCCGATGGCGGCATCACACCCTTCAAGGGTCAGAAAGGCGAGGCATGGGAAGGCGGCTACCGCTCGCCGTTGGTCGTCCGCTGGCCCGGTCACATCAAGCCAGGCACAGTGAAAGATCAGCTGTTCGCCGCCCTTGACTGGCTGCCGACCTTGGTGGATATCGCCGGAGGGGCCAAAGGCGACACGCTGAAGAAGCAGATCGAAGCCGGAAATTACCCCGGCATCGTCAAGACGACGCTCGATGGTGTCAATCAGCGCGACTACCTCGAAGGCAAATCTGAGAAGTCCGCGCGGGATGTCTTCTTCTACTACTCGGGCTCAACGCCCTCGGCGGTGCGCTACAAGAACTGGAAGATGTACTACACGATGTCCCAATCCGGAGCGGATGGCTGGCTCCTGCCCTTGGTCCCCTTCCACTGGACTCTGGTTCAGAACATCAAACGCGATCCCTTCGAGCAGGCGGTTGGCACGGATCAAAAGTCGGCGATGAGCATTGGCGGCGCGCTGGGCGGCCCGGTTACCGCCTACCTGTACGACTGGAATATGCTGCCCATTGGTCAGCAGTTGTGGGAAAAAGAACTCATGTCCTACAAGACGTTCCCACCACTGCAAGCGCCAGAGACCTACAACCTGGATGGCATCCTGAAGCAAGTTCAAGCAGCTAGCACCAAGGGAGACTGACAGACAACATTTTCCCCGCCTCTTATCCCAAGCACAATTCGTCATCATGTCCAACCTCATTTCCGATCCAACTCGAGGCCTAGATGAAAGCCTCAAGGCCTCACGGTCAATGGGAGTATTGATGATCGTGCTGGGTGTACTGGCGATTATCTATCCGCTGTTCGCCACGGTCTTCACGTTCAACGTAATCGGCTTCGTATTGCTGTTGTTCGGCTTTCTTCAGTTGTTCCATGGCTTTCAGCTCAGCAAAGCCAGGCTGGGCCAGCATCTGCTGACCAGCCTGATCGGCATCTTCTATCTGATGGTGGGCTTCTGGATCCTGCGCCATCCAGTCTTCTCGATCCTGGATCTCACGCTGGTGATCGGTATTCTTTTTGTCATCCAGGGATCGGTCCAGGTGATCCATGCCTTTGAAGGGAGAGAGGAGCATCGCAAATGGCCACTGCTGAACGGCATTGCCGGCATCATCCTCGGCATTCTGATCTGGAGCAGATGGCCGCTCGACTCCTTGACGCTTCTCGGCCTGTTGGTCGGGATCAATCTGATCATGACAGGGGTGAGTCTTGTAGTCATTTTCAAGAACGCCAAGCAATCCCTTGCTGCAGCGGGAGATCTTAAATAGGATCAGAGAATCCTAAATTCATTGATTGCCAATTGTAAGGGCGAAGGCCGTTCGCCCTTGTCTAAACCCTTCCTAAGGCTCATGTAGGAATCGATCAATGAAAAAGTTCCTGCGAAATACCCTGTTTCTTGCCCTATCCATTCTGCTGTTGGTTGTAGTCTTGGGTGGTTATATACCATTTGCTAAGGCTACTGCCCAATCCAGCGACCCCCTACCCTCGTGGAACGACGGCCCTGCTAAACAGGCGATCGTCGAGTTCGTCAAAGTAACAACCGATAAATCTAGCCCGAAATTCGTGCCGCCCAAGGAGCGTATTGCCACATTCGACCAGGATGGCACGCTCTGGGTTGAACATCCGATATACACGCAGGTGACTTACAACATCGAGCGCGTCCCGGCGCTGGTCAAGGCGAAGCCAGAACTGGCCAACGTCGAACCGTTCAAGACGGTGCTCTCCGGCAACCGCCAGGCAATGGCGAAGCTATCGATCGATGATCTGTTCAAGATCGTGGTCGCCACCCAGAGCGGGATGACTCCGCAAGCGTTCAGCGCCGAGGTGAACCAGTGGCTGGCCACGGCTAAGGACCCGCGCTGGAAGCGCCCCTACACCGAATTGGTCTATCAGCCGATGCAGGAAGTGCTGAAGTACCTTCGCGCCAACGGCTACAAGACCTTCATCGCGACCGGCGGCAGCGCGGGCTTCGTGCGAGCTTATTCCGACCGGGTTTACGGCATTCCGCCCGAGCAGGTGGCCGGTACCGCGCAGCCGTACTTGTACGGCTACGACAAGAACCAACAGCCCATACTCACCAGGGAACCAAAGGTGGTCCTCAACAACATGGAAGCCGGAAAGCTCGAAAACTTCTGGTTGTTGTACGGACACCGGCCTCATGCAGCGTTCGGGAATTCCTCCTCCGACGACCAGCAAATGCTGGAGTTCACAAATGCAGGTGAGGGGGCACGGTTGTCGGTGGCAGTGTTGCACGATGATGCAAAGCGAGAGTATGCCTATGGCCCCGCCCAAGGGCTGCCCGATACCAAGGTCGGCACATTCAGTCAGGCGATGTATGACATGGCCAAGAAACAAGGCTGGATCGTCATCAGCATGAAGAATGACTGGAAGCAGATCTTTTCGTTTGAGCGGTAGAGACAGGCCTATCAGTTGCACATCGTCTCAGCAGGTCCGTGGAGAGGAATCAAGAGAGTGACTCTAGAAAGCACGGTCTGAAAAATGCACCATGAGCGTGAGCAATATTCTCAAGCTCGGTATGGCCTTGGGGCTGAAGCTGAGCGCCAGATTGTTCATTCGACAGGAGGTGACCTGAGCACTGATGGCGAAGCAAAGGCCCACAAGCGCTGCCTATGCTGATGCGACACCTTCGAACAGGCTCCTGGAGTGGACAGGCCGTTGACTAGTCTGCTCCATTAGCAAAAGCTACTTGCCTGCCACTCAGGGGCAGCGTTAGGCATCAGGAGGAGCATCATGTATGACGAAGCATACTGGAACAAGCGCTACGCCAGCGATGACTACCTATACGGTACAGAGCCGAATTCATTCCTTGCAGAACAGTATAGGTTTCTCAGTGGGCCTATTTTGTCCCTTTCAGAGGGAGAGGGTCGTAATGCTGTTTTTCTGGCATCACATGGATTAGAGGTCGTCTGTGTCGATGTTTCGGCGGTCGCATTGGAAAAGGCGAAGAAGCTGGCCAAATCGCGCGGCGTAGAAATCGCGACCATGGTTTGTGACTTGGAAACGTTTGAGCCAGAAGAAGCCCATTATGGCTCGGTGGTCTCAATTTCGGCGCATCTTCCGAGCAAAGTTCGAAATAGGCTTTATCCATTGCTAGAGCGCTCACTTCGACCTGCTGGAACCATCATTCTGGAAGCCCACTCTGAGAATCAGCTATCGCGAGATAGAGGCGGTCCAAGGGATTTAGACATGCTAATGACTGTTGATAAGCTCCGTAGGGAGTTCCCGAATTGCGAGCCAGTGCTTTTGCGTGAAATTGAAAGGGAAGTTTCCGAGGGAGAAGGCCATACGGGTATGGCTTCCGTTGTTCAGTTCATTGCGCGGAAAGATGCCTAACAACCGCTTCAGCCGACGAGATGTCCCTTCGCCGATGATTCTGGGGTAGACCGAACCGCGAAAGGCTGGCCCTGCTCCTGCTCGGCTGCGGCTTGCTGCTGTCAGGCCCGCGGGCAGCTGTTGGTGATCAGCGAGGCGGGCCCCAGCTTGCAGCTGAGGGCGGGGGAAGGGCTGATCGAGATGGTGAATCAGCCTCACTACGGCAGCAACAACGGCACGGAACCCGCCGAGATCGTGGTGGTTTACGCGGGGGTGAAGGGGAAGCCGATCACCGTGCTCGAACACGCTCCCACAGCCGAGTTGACGCCTACCTCTCCAGTTCCATGACCGCTGGCTGGCCTGTTTCTTCCGGATGTCCGGGTATTCAAGGCAGCGTCTTGTACGGGATGTGAAGCCATGGCTGGTATCTTTTATGGATCTAGCTAATGGTGAAATGGGCTCATGACGCCCACTATCGATTGAGACAGCCATCATCCAGATCCAAGTGAACACAGATAAGAATGTCTCTGGGTACGAGGCTCTGGCTCAGAATGTCGTCGATACTCTTCGTAGGGCTGGAAGTCGCGATTGCTGAACAGCAGGGGCACAGTCGCCTGGATGCAGGCAGTGGCGACGATCCCGTCGATCGTTTTCCGCACCGTGATGCCCCGACTGCACAGGCTGCGGTAGTTCTCCGCCGCCTTGTAGGCGTTCTGGGGCCCGAGCATCGCCAGCAGGGGCATGGCGCGAAATAACTGGCGGGCTGTGGCGACATCTCGGTCGTGACGGAAGCCCTGCAGCACCTTCACCAGGATCAGATCACCGATCGCCACCGGCGTGCTGCCGAGCAGGCCATCAAGGCGCTCCACCTCGGGGGTGCTGACGCCATTGAAGAAGTCGATCCAGACCGACGAATCGACAACGATCACGCTGGTTCGGCCTCTGCAGGGGGCAGGTCCTGGCGGAGGTTCTCCAGGTCGCCCTTCCAGGACAGCCGGCCTCGGAAGGCCTGGATGCGCTTCTGCTGTTCCAGCCTCACGAGGGTGCGCAGGCCGATCTCGACGGCTTCCCGCTTGGTGCGGGCTTCGCTGGCCTGCATCGCATCGCGCATCAGCAGGTCGTCGATGACGATGTTCGTGCGCAAGGCTCACTTGCCTTGATGTGTAGAGATTAGGTGTGCCATACACATTTTGATTGCTCGCGCTTGGAGGACCTGCACCAGCCATTCTCAGGCGGTTTACACCCCCAGGCCAGGGAGGCCCACAGCAGGACCAGGGCCACGATCAGACGGTGTCCGGGTATGTACGACCAGCAGTTCTCAGCCAGGCGTTGCAACGATCACTGGCCGCGTGGAGGCGCGGCGATGGCGGGCCTGTCGCAGGGAATTGGATGGGTGGGGCTGGCGTCGTCGTTGGTGTCGAGCAGGGCCACGCCCGAAACCGCTTGGCGCAGGGGCTCGGCCGGGGGCGTTGAAGGGTTGCTCGGATAGCCGCGGCCGTTGAAGGGCAGACGGGCGTAGTAGCCGTGGCCCGCATCGATCCGTACCCGGCTGATCAGGTCTCTCCAGCCATTGTGGCGCTGGTCGCTCACCACTAGGGGCGGCTTGAACAGCGACATCTTGGAGACGAGGTGCAGACCCTTGCCTTTGGGTCCGCTCTGGAACACGTAGAGGTTGCAGCCGCCGGTGCCGCAGGTGTAGGGGCCGATCAAGGTGGCCACCAGCTCGTCTTGTCGGTCTGCGTTCAGATCAATGCGGTTGTAGGCATAGCGCAAGGGGCCAGCTGCGCTGCAGGCGTTGCGGCGCTGGAAAGCCTTGGCCTGGTGCCATTCGGCTGAACCCGGGTCGGGGCCATGGCCCTGGTCGTCCGGTACCGATACGGGAAACAACTCCTGTCGCAGGGCCTCCTCCAGGACGCGGTTCGGTGTGGCGATCGGAGCCACGGTCTGACGGATCCGGGGGGCTGGACCGCTCAGCTGGGCTGATGCCTTCTGCAGGGTTCCGGCCAGCGCCAGCAGGGCGACAGCGGTGCCCAGGGACGCCGGGCCGATGCGGAAGTGCGGAATGCCAGGGGCCATGGGGTTACGGGGTGAAGGCGAGTGCAGCTCAGCTGGCCAGCCGCGCCGCCGCCAGGGGATCGGCGCAGCGTTGCTGGTCGAGGTGGCTGATGTGTCGGCGTTCGTTGTAGTACAGCTCCTGGAAGCGCAGGGCATCGCCGTTCAGTTCGCTGAACATCGAATCAATCCGGCTCTCCATGCTCAGTGAGGCGGAGGCCAACGCCTCCGCCTCACTCTCCTCCAGCAGCCTGGCGATGCAGCGCTCCAGCGTTTCCAGCCGCTGCGAGCCCCAGGCATCGAGCAGATGGCGGCAGCGTTTGAGACTGCGCTGGCGCTCCAGCACCGCCGTGGTGCCGCGCAGCTGCAGCAAGGGTTCGGCCAAGGCCATGCGTTGCAGTTCGCTCGGCTCCAGCAGGGGGGTGAGCCTGTTCAGCAGCTCGCTTTCCTCCACCAGCAGCCGGTCGCTCAGGAGACGCGGCAGGTCGAGGTCGGCCAGATCGTCGCCCGGATCACTGCCCCGGTTGATCGCCTCCAGCCGGCCCACGCCGAGGTTGTCTTCCTCCAGTTCGCTGATGCTCGCCCAGAGCAGGCGGTGGTGGGCGATGGCGAAATCCTCCAGCTCCCGCTGGCGCAGTTCCCGCCGGATGGCGCCGCGGTGGCGGCCCGCATGCAGGTAGAGGCGCAGCAGCTCCGCTTCGGCGCGCTCACGCAGGCCGATCTCGCCGGGTTGCTCCCAGCGGCTGGCCCGGCCATGCCAGCGCTCGCCCTTCACCTGCTGGCGCAGGTCTTCCTCCAGCTTCTGCGCCAGCCGCGCCTGACCGCCGCTGAGCCGCTCGGCCACCTGCTGAAGGTAGTGGCTGCGCACGGCGCTCTGGGGCAGCTTGCCCAGCAGTTCCACCAGCGCCGCCACCGCTTGCTGGAACTGGTCGGAGCGGGCCAGATCCTTGCCGTCGAGGGCCTGCTCGATCTGCCAGTCGAGCCAGACGGGCGCCTGATCCAGCAGGGCCCGATACTCGCCGGCGCCGTGCTGCCGCAGGAACTCATCGGGGTCCTTGCCGGCGGGCAGGTGCAGCACCCGCAGCTCCAGCTGGCCCTGGAGCGCCAGCTGCTCCACCTCGCCGATCGCCCGCTGGGCGGCGCGTACGCCGGCACCGTCGGTGTCGAAATTGAGCACCAGGCGGCGGCTGTCGCAGCAGCGGCAGAGCTGGGTGATCTGCTGGCTGCTCAGGGCCGTGCCCAGCGACGCCACCGCATTGGTGATGCCGGCAGCATGGAGGGCGATCACATCGAAGTAGCCCTCCACCACCACAGCCCGGTCGTCCTTGCGGATGGCGTTGCTGGCTCGATCCAGGCCGAACAGGTGCTTGCCCTTCTCGAACACCTCCGTTTCCGGGGAGTTCAGGTATTTCGGTTCGCCGCCATCGAGGCTGCGACCGCCGAAGCCGATCACCCGGCCCTGGCGGTCGCGGATCGGCACCATCACCCGGTGGCGGAAGCGGTCGTAGAAGCCATCTCCGCCCTTGCGGGGCACCACCAGCCCGGCCGCCTCCAGCAGCTCCGGCGCCAGGTTCTCCACCTGGCCGAGGTGGTTGAGCAGCCCATCCCAGCGCTCGGGGGCATAGCCCAGGTCAAAGGCGTCGATCGTGCCCTCGCTCAGACCCCGCTCCTCGGTGAGGTAGGCCAGGGCACCGGCGCCTTCGGGGCTGCGCAGCTGGCTGCGGAACCAGCCCGCCGACAGGCCCAGGGCGCGCTGCAGCACCTCACGGCGGGAGAGCTGCTTGCGCAGCCGCTCCTGCTGCGGCCCATCCAGCGTTTCCACCGGCAGCTGGTACTTGCGCGCCAGGTCCAGCACCACTTCGCTGAAGCTGGTGCGCTGCAGCTCCATCAGGAACTTGATGGCGTTGCCGCCGGCCCCGCAGGAGAAGCAGTAGTAGAACTGCTTTGCGGGCGACACCGTCATCGACGGCGATTTGTCGTCGTGGAAGGGGCAGATCCCCACGAACTCCCGCCCCTTCTTCTTGAGCACCACGTGCTCGCCCACCACATCAACAATGTCCGCGCGCTCTTTCACCGCTTCGATCGTGCGGGGGTGGAGGCGGGCGTGGGGCTGGGATTGGCTCAAGGGATGGCGCTACCGCTGGGGTCGCTCTGGGCCCCATTCTGCCCCACCACACCAGAAGTGGGGCGATTCAGCCCATGGGCAGCCGCCGGCTTGGCGGGCTGGCCTGTGGATGGTCGCCAGCGCCCTGGCCTTCAGCCTGATGGGGGTGTGCGTCAAGGCCCTGGGCGGCCGTCTGCCGGTGGCGGAGGTGGTGCTGGCGCGGGCGGTGGTGAGCCTGCTGATCAGCTGGTGGATGCTGCGGTGCGCTGGCCTCAACCCCTGGGGCCAGCGGCGGGGGTTGCTGGTGGGCCGCGGCATCCTCGGCACCGCTGGTCTCTACTGCGTGTATCTGGCCCTTACCGGTCTGCCGCTGGCAGCGGCCACGGTGCTGCAGTACCTGCACCCCACCTTCACGGCCCTGCTGGCCTGGCCGCTGCTGGCCGAGCGGCCGGGCTGGCGGGTGTGGGGCGCCGTGCTGCTGGGTCTTCTGGGGGTGGCGGTGCTTGTGGTCCCGGACGGGGCCGGGGCGGTTGGTGCCGGTTTTGGCGCTGCGGCAGGCGCTGGTCTGCCGGCCCTGCCGCTGCTGTTCGCCCTGGCCGGTGCCCTGCTCTCGGCCCTGGCCTACGTGAGCGTGCGCGCCCTGCGCAACAGCGAGCATCCCCTGGTGGTGGTGTTCTATTTCCCGTTGATGGCCCTGCCGCTCAGCCTGCCGCTGGTGCTGCTGCAGCCGGTGGCCCCCACGGCCCCTGAATTTGCTTGGTTGCTGGGGGTGGGAGTTTTCACCCAGCTGGGCCAGATCGCCCTCACCTACGGATTGATGGGCATGGCGGCCGCCCGGGCCACCGCCATCAGCTACGTGCAGGTGCCGCTGGCGGCGCTGTGGGGCGTGTGGTGGTTCGGCGAGGCGGTGCCTGCCCGGGCCGGTCTCTCGGCGCTGCTGGTGCTGCTGGCCACTCTGCTCAGCCTGCGGGCCCGCCCAGCACCGGCCGCTGGAGGGCTCTGAGCTCCTTAGTGATGAAAACCCGACGCTTCCTGGCTGCTCAGCGGGGTGCTGACGGGATGGCGCCGGAGATGATCAATGGCTCCCTTGATGTCCACCAGGAGCAGGTCGGCAAGGTCATGGCTGATGCCATGGCGCACCAAGATGCGCTGTACCGCCTGATCGCCGCAGGCGATCCGCCAGCTCAAAGAGGTTGAAGCCGGGATCTTCACCGTCCTTGATCCCCCAGCAGACCGAGGGGATGCCCGATTTGGCATCACCCCCATAGATCATCTCAAACGGACCGAGGGCCTCAATTTTTGCCGCCAGATGCTGGGCGTTGGAATAGCAGGGGTTGTGCATCTTGCGGTAGCCCTCATGGCCCAGCCGGATGAAGTTGTAGTACTGGCAGATCATCTGACCGCCTGGCTTAGAGAAGTTCAAGGTGATGTCGCGCGTGTTGCCGCCGAGGTCATTCACCCAGAACACCATCTCCGGGAAGATCCTTGGATTCCCGCCACAGCACCCAGCCGGCTCCCAGCGGCGCCAGGCCGAACTTATGGCCAGAGGCATTGATCGACTTCACCCTGGGCAGGCGGAAATCCCAGAGCAGATCCGGATGGCGGAAGGGGGCGAGGAATCCACCGCTGGCGCCATTCACAAGGATCGGGATGTCGAGGCCGGTTTGCTGCTCGAAGGCATCGAGGACTGCGGCCACTTCCTGCATCGGCTCGGGAGTCATCAGCAGGCGGCCTGGCTCCATCGGGATTTGGCGGTGTTCGATATCCCAGTAGCGAGTGAACTTGTGCCAGCAGATCCGCAGGGGCCCGGTGATCAGATTCGGCCGGTCGGTGGATTTGCCAGGCTGGAGCTGCCGGGCCACCCAGCGGCGTTTCATCGTCATGCCGCCGAGTATGGGCGCTTCGCTGGAGCCCAGGGTGGAGCAGCCGACCGCCCCATCGATCGAGGGGGCATTCCAGAGGTCCGCCAGCATGAGGGCGCAGCGGGCTTCAATCTCAGCAGTCTGGGGGTATTCGTCCTTGCCCTCCATGTTCTTGTCGATGCACTCATTCATCAATTGATGAACTTCCGGCTCCAGCCATGTCTGGCAGAAGCTGGCCAGGTTCTGGCGGGAGTTGCCATCGAGCATTAACTCATCATGAATGGCGGCATAATCAGCTCTGGGAGCTCTCTCCCTGGCCGGAAACAGGCGCTTCGGCATTCCGGCGGAGAGATCGGCGAAGGCATAGTTGTCGTCGTCGCTGGAGTGGTGACCCCAGGAGCGACCTTTGTGACCACTTTTGCTGTGATCTGAAGACAGATCCGAAGACAGATCCGAAGACAGATCCGAAGGCTGATTGGAATGAAGATCTGGCTTGGAAGTCTTTGATTGGCTTGCGAATCTGCGTGAGTTAACTTTATGGCCGATGACACTCGATGATCGGCTTCGGTGTTCTCCGGGCGACGTGGCCGCTGATCAGGTCGGCCGGTCACGCTCCAGGGGCAGGGGATCCACCAGCCACTCCTGGCTGAGGCTGTCCTCGGCCGCCCCGATCGGTCGGGCCAGCCGCCAGCTCTCGCCCCGCTCCCCCCGCAGCAGATACAGCTCAAAGGGGCTGTCCACCCGGTAGGGATCGTCTGCCAGGCGCCAGTCGAACTGGCCGGTGAGGTGCAGGCCCTCGCCCAGCCCGATCGCCACGGCCTCCTGGTGATCGACGCGCACGCGGCTCACCTGCGGTCGCCCGCCGCTGGGCTCCAGCTCCAGGGCATCGGCGATGGCCTGCTGGGTGAGCTCGATCTGTAGCCCCAGCGCCTGCAGCAGCACCGCCCTCGGCGGCTGGCCCGCCGCCTGGCAGCCCCCCAGGCCCAGCAGCCCCACACTCAGCAGGAGAGCTAGCAGGGCGTTCAGCCACGGGGGCGCTGGGAGGGGGATGGCCACAGACCGGCTGGCAGGGGTTGGCGGACCGGGCAGCATGGATCGGTTCAGGAGTGGTCTCCATGATCGGTTGGCTGCAAGGCCATGTGGCAGAGCCGTGGCAGCAGGGCAACCGTTGCGGTCTCCTGCTGGCCTGCGCCGGCGTGGGCTACGAAGTGCACCTCACCCGCCGCCACTGGGAGCTGCTGCCCCCGGCCGGCAGTCTCCTGAGCCTCTACACCCACCAGTCGATCCGTGAGGACGGCTGGACCCTGTTCGGCTTCGGCGCCCGCCACGAGCGCGATCTGTTCCGCCTGCTGGTGGCCGTGAGTGGTGTGGGCCCGCAGATGGCCCTGGCGCTGCTGGGCACCATGCCCTGCGAGGAGCTGGTGCAGGCGATCGTTCAGGCCGATCTGCGCCGTCTCTGCCGGGCGCCGGGGGTGGGCAAGCGCACGGCCGAGCGCCTGGCGGTGGAGCTGCGCGGCAAGTTGGCGGAGAGCTTCGGGGCGGCCGCCGCCGCCGGCGATGACGACCTCCTCGATGGGGCGGACGGCGGCCGCAGCGGCGATCCGGGGCCAGCGGCCTCCACCCGTGAAGAGCTGCAGCTCACGCTCACGGCCCTGGGCTATGAGCCGTTGGAGATCAGCCGGGCCCTGCGCGGTCTCGGCCGGGAGGGTCTGGATCCGGATCAGGGCGCCGAGGCCTGGCTGAGTGCCTGCCTTCGCTGGCTCGCCCGCGAAGCGGCCTGATGGGGAGGGCTTGCTTGGTGGCCAGCACCTTGAGGCATTAGGTTGATTGTTTGCACCGTCAGGGCCCGACGCCGGCATGCCGCTCGATACCACCAAAAAGCAGGAATTGATCAATTCCCACCAGACCCACGGCACCGACACCGGTTCGGTTGAGGTCCAGGTGGCGATGCTGAGCGAGCGGGTGACCCAGCTCACCGGTCACCTGCAGAAGAACAAGCACGACTTCTCCTCCCGTCAGGGGCTGCTGAAGATGATCGGCCGCCGCAAGCGGCTGCTCGGTTATCTGCGCGCCGAAAGCGAGGATCGCTACAGCCAGCTGATCGCCAAACTCGGCATCCGGGGCTGAGCGCAGCCATGGCGGCCAAGCGCAAGCCCAAGCCCCTGCCGTTCAAGCCCGAGCGCCAGCCCAAAGCTGGCGCGAAAGTTCAGGCTGCCGCCAAAGCCAAAGCTCAGCCCAGGGGATCTCAGGTGATTCCGCCGGCCGTGGCCAATCGCATGGCCCGCCGCATCGGGGTGGCCAGCGGCATTCCATCTGTCCTGGGAATGGGCGTGTTCATCGGCAGCTATCTGCTGGTGAGCCGCGGCATCATGGATGTGCCGCCCGTGATCACCCTCGCGGGCTCCGGTGGGCTGTTTCTGCTGGGGGTGCTTGGCCTCAGCTACGGCGTTCTCTCCGCCAGCTGGGAGCAGCAACCCGGCAGCCTGCTGGGCACAGAGCAGATCGGCACCAACCTGGCCCGCATGAAGGCCTCGATCAAGGCGGTCCGCCAGGGCAGCGGCAGCGACGCCTGAGGGCTCAGGCTCAGGTTCTAGGTGTTCTGGAGCGCTGAATGCAGCTGGGCGCTGAAGGCTGCTGCGGTGAGGGTGCTGAGTGCGGCGGCCCCGTCGCGTACGCAGAACTGGTGGCCGAGGCGCACGTAACGGGCTTGGTTGTGGAGCAGCACCTTCGCCACCACCGGTACCCGCACACCCGCCTCCTCCTGCTCCGGCCGGTGACGCACCAGACACTCCCTCAGGCGGTGCTGCACGGTGATGTCGCTGGCCTGGTCCGCCATCAGCTCCACCAGCAGCACATCGAGGTCGTCGATGGCGCGGCAATCATCGAGGATCAGCTGCACCCGGTCGTCGCGGCGATCCACGGATCCCCAGATCATCAGGCGCGCATCCACAATCAGGTGGTCACTGAGGCGGGCGTAGGCCTTGGGGAACACCACGCATTCGGCGCTGCCGCTGAGGTCCTCGAGCTGCAGTACGGCCATGCGATCGCCCTTGCGGGTGGTCACCTGGCGCACCTCCGGCAGCATCGCCACCACACTCACCCTGGCCTTGTCAGCCTGCTCCTCCAGCCGCCCGAGGCTAATCGGCGAGAGCATCCGGATCGGCCGCGCCAGCTGGCGCAGCGGGTGATCGGAGAGGTAGAAGCCCACCAGCTCCTTCTCCAGGCGCAATTTCTCCTTAGGGGGATAGTCGGCCACCGGCGCGGCCTTCGGGGCGGTGCTTGGGATGATCGGGGCACTGGCGGCGGCTGATCCCGCTGCGGCGGGTGCGGCCTCGGGGGTGGCGAAGAGATCGAAGAGGTTGCCCTGGCCGCTGAGGCGGTCCCGGGCGCGGGAGCTGGCCCAGTCGATTACCAGATCCAGGTCGGCCATCAGCTGGGCGCGGTTGGCGTTGGGCTCCAGCCCATCGAGGGCGCCGCAGTGGATCAGTGATTCCAGCGACCGCCGGTTCATCAATGTGGTGGGGATGCGATCGCAGAGGTCGGCCAGGGAGGCGAAGGGGCCGTCTTGGACGCGGGCCTCCAGCAACTGGCGGATGGCGCCATCGCCGAGGTTGCGCACCGCCGAGAGACCAAAGAGGATCTTCTCGCCCTGCGGGGTGAAATCGATGCCGGAGGCATTGAGGTCGGGGGGCATCACCTCGATGCCCATCGCCTGGCAATTGGCGATATAACGCTGCACCTTGTCGGTGCTGCTGGCATTGACCGTCAGCAGGGCGGCCATGTAGGCCACGGGGTAGTGGGCCTTGAGGTAGGCCGTCTGATAGGTGACGGCGCCGTAGGCGGTGGAGTGGCTCTTGTTGAAGCAGTATTCGGCGAACAGCACCATCTGCTCGAACAGCGCTTCGGCCACCGTGGCGTTGACGCCTCGCGCCGTGGCCCCCTCCACGAACTGGCTGCGGTGCTTCTCCATCTCCGACACCTTTTTCTTGCCCATCGCCCGCCGCAGCAGATCAGCTTCGCCGAGGGAATAGCCGGCCAGGTCCTGGGCAATGCGCATGATCTGCTCCTGATAGACCATGATTCCGTAGGTCTCCTTCAGGATCGGCTCCAGGGCCGGACAGGCGAAATCGATCGCTTCGCGGCCATGCTTGCGGTTGATGAATTTCGGGATCAGACCAGCATCGAGCGGGCCCGGCCGGTAGAGGGCCAGGATCGAGGAGATGTCCTCCAGAGATGAGGGCTTGAGGTCGCGCACGATCTGACGCATGCCGCTGGATTCGAGCTGGAAGATGCCCTCCAGGTCGCCGCGGGCCAGCAGAGCGAAGGTGGCCTCATCGCAGGGGGGAAGGTCATCGGGATCGACGCGCTCTCCGCTGCACTGCTCCACCAGATCGAGGGTCTTGTCAATCATCGTCAGGTTCTTGAGGCCGAGGAAGTCCATCTTCAGCAGCCCCATCGCCTCCACGTCCTCCATGAAGTACTGGGTGATCACCTGGCCGTCGTTGTTGCGCTGCAGCGGCACCAGCGAATCCAGCGGTTCAGCCGCGATCACCACACCGGCGGCGTGCACACCGAAGGTCTTGTTGGTGCCCTCGATGCGTCGGGCCATGTCCACCCAGCGGCGCACCTCGGCATCTTTCTCATACTTTTCTCGGAACTCCGGCGCTGGCGAGTCGGGGCCGATCATCTCCTTGAGCTTGGCGGGTTTGCCCCGCACCACAGGGATCAGTTTGGCCAGGCGGTCGGCATCGCCGTAGGGGATGTCCAGCACGCGGGCCACATCCTTGAGCACCGCCTTCGAGGTCATGCGGTTGAAGGTGATGATCTGTGCCACCTTGTCCTCGCCATAGCGCTGGGTGACGTACTCGATCACCTCGGCGCGGCGCTCGATGCAGAAGTCGGTGTCGATGTCAGGCATCGACTTGCGCTCGGGGTTGAGGAAGCGCTCGAACAACAGCCCGTTGCTGACGGGATCGATGTTGGTGATCCCCAGGGCATAGGCCACCAGGGAGCCGGCGGCCGAGCCCCGGCCCGGCCCCACCGGAATGCCCTGCTCGCGGGCGAAGCGGATGTAGTCCCACACCACCAGGAAGTAGGTGGGGAAGCCCATCTGCTCCATCACCTGCAGCTCGAAGGCCAGCCGCTCGCCATAGAGGGGATCGATCGGATCAGCGCTGCCCAGGTGCAGCCGCTGGCGCAGCCCCGCCTCAGACACCTCCGCCAGATAACTCACCGCCGTGTGCCCGTCGGGGATCGGGAAGCGGGGCATCTGCTGACGACCGAGGATGTCGTAGGCCTCCACCTTCTCCGCCACCGCCGCGGTGTTGGCGATCGCTTCGGCCACCAGCTCCGGCTCGAGGTGATCGGCGAATAGGCGGCCCATCTCCGCCTCGCTCTTGATGTATTCGGTGCCGGTGTAGCGCAGGCGCTTCACGTCGGTGACGAGCTTGCCGGTGAGTACGCAGAGCAGGGCGTCGTGGGCCTCCACATCGGCGCTGCTGAGGTAGTGGGCGTCGTTGGTGGCGATCAGCTGAATGCCCAGCTCCTGGGCGATCCGCACCAGCTCCACGTTGACGATCCGGTCCTCCGGTGAGCCGTGGTCCTGGATCTCCAGGTAGAAGTCGTCGGAGAAGCGCTGCTGATACCAGCGGGCCACATCCCGGGCCACATCCAGGCGGCCCTTGAGGATCGCCTGGGGGATCTCACCGCCCAGGCAGGCGGTGGCCAGGATCAGCCCCTCGCTGTGCTGCTCCAGCAGTTGCTTGTCGATGCAGGCCCGCGAGAAGATGCCCCGGCCGCGCATGCCGCGTAGGTGGCTGAGGCTGGTGAGCTTCACCAGGTTGCGGTAGCCGGTGTCGTTCTTGGCGAGCACCACCAGGTGATAGCGGCGTTCGCCCTTGACCCAGGGATCATCGACCGAGCCGTTGATCACGTACATCTCATTGCCGATGATCGGCTTGATGCCGGCTGCGGTGCAGAGCTTCAGCAGCTCGATCGCGCCATACATCACGCCGTGATCGGTGAGGGCCAGGGCGGGCATGCCCAGAGCTACGGCCCGCTCCACCATCTGCGGCAGCTGGCTGGCGCCATCCAGCAGGCTGTAATCGCTGTGGTTGTGGAGGGGTACGAAGGCCAAGGGCTCAGGCGTCAGACGCCACCACGGGGTGTTGTCACGTTACCGGCCACCAGATGTGGTGTCGGCCGGCGACTGACTCAGGCCACCAGCGCGGCTTCGGGCCGGCTGTCCATCACCCGGGCCGCCTGCTCGTAGTGGTGGGCCACCTGCAGCAGGCGGGGCTCCTCGAGCACGCCGGTGATCAGCTGCAGACCGATGGGCAGGCCGCCGTCATCGAAGCCGCAGGGCAGGCTGATGGCCGGCAGGCCGGCCATGTTCGCCGGGATCGTCAGCAGATCGGCCAGGTACATCGCCAGGGGATCCTCGGCGTGGGCGCCGAAGCGGAAGGCGGTGGTGGGGGAAGTGGGCGTGAGCAGCACGTCGACCGTGGTGAAGGCGGCGTCGAAATCGCGCCGGATCAACGTGCGCACCTGCTGGGCCTTCTTGTAGTAGGCATCCACGTAGCCGGCCGAGAGGGCATAGGTGCCGATCAGGATGCGGCGCTGCACCTCATCTCCGAAGCCCTCGGCGCGGCTGCGGGCCGTCATCTCCGCCAGGCTGCCGGCCTGCTCGGAGCGGTAGCCATATTTCACGCCGTCGTAGCGGGCCAGGTTGGCCGACGCCTCCGAGGGGGCGATCACGTAGTACGTGGCGATGCCGTCGTTGAAGCGGGGACAACTCACCTCCACCAGCTCGCAGCCGAGGGCCTCCAGCTGGGCGGCGGCCGCCAGCACCGAGGCCTTCACCTGGGGATCGAGGCCGTCGGCCTCAAAGCACTCCTTCACCAGACCCACCCGCAGGCCCTTCACCGGTGCCTGCAGGGCGGTGCAGTAGTCGGGAACGGGGGCTTTGAGGCAGGTGCCATCGCGGCGGTCCTCACCGGCGATCACCTGCAGCAGCTCGGCGGCATCGGCCACGCTGGTGCTTAACGGCCCCACCTGATCGAGGGAACTGGCGAAGGCCACCAGGCCCCAGCGGCTGACGCGGCCATAGGTGGGCTTGAGGCCCACCACCCCGCAGAAGGCGGCCGGCTGGCGGATCGAGCCGCCGGTGTCGGAGCCGAGGGAGGCAATGCATTCTCCGGCGGCCACGGCGGCGGCACTGCCGCCGGAGCTGCCACCGGGCACCCGCTCGGGGTTCCAGGGGTTGCGGCTGGGGCCGAAGGCGGAGGTCTCGGTGGAGCTGCCCATGGCGAACTCATCGAGGTTGGTCTTGCCGATCAGGACTCCACCGGCCTGCCACAGCCGCTCGGTGACGGTGGACTCGTAGGGCGGTACGAACTGCTCCAGCATCCGGCTGGAGCAGGTGGTGCGGATGCCCTTGGTGCAGAGGTTGTCCTTGATCGCCAGGGGGATGCCGGCGAGGGGTGGCAACGATTCACCGGCGGCGCGGGCGGCATCGATGCGGTCGGCATCGGCTCGGGCCCGCTCCGTCGTGACCTCCAGGAAGGAGTGGAGGGTGCCATCGACGGCCTCGATCCGGGCCAGATGCTGATCGGTGAGCTCCCGGGCAGACACCTCGCCGCGCTCCAGTTGCCCGCGCCACTCAGCGATTCCCATCAACCCTTGCCCTCGATCGAGCGACGCTATCAGCCAGGGTCCAGGACTTCGGTGAGGGGTTCACCGCGGCGGACCCGCAGCAGTTCGTGCTCCATCGAGCCCGGCTGCTCGCTGCTGACATCGCCGAGAAAAACGGGAAGCTTCGCCTCAAGATGCTCCCGGCGCACGAAGGGCCCGAACCAGTAGATGACATGCGGCGCCTGGGTTTCCACCCGGGCCCACCAGGCGACCCCAAGACCGTTGGCCATGCCTCTGAGCAGCCGAATCAAGGGGTTCATCGAACCTTGGCGAACCGCACCATTGTGCCGATCAAAGGGCCCCTGGCTTCACAGGCGGATGTCCCCCTGGAAGGGCGAGCCGGTGGTGGGTGTGAAGCCCATCTCGATCTCTTCGGGCAGGGCCACCTGCAGCTCCAGTTCAGGGCCCTGCTCTTCAGCAACTTGGTCTTGAGGATCCTGGTTCTCGGCAGCTTGATTTTCAGCAGCTTGGGCCTCGGCAGCCGCTGCTGAATGGCCCCCCTGGGCTTCGCCTTCAAGCTCGGCCTGCTCAAGCCCGGCCTGAAGCTGCTCCTCGCTGGTCTCCTCGATCAGCTCGAGGTCCTGAACCACCGCCTGGTGCTCACTGCTCTCCTCAGGAGCTGGGGGATCGAACGAGGCGCCGGCTTCCGGCTCCGGAGCTGAGGTGTCCGCGTCCGGCATTGAGAACTCCAGATCCGGGATTGCGCTCTCCAGGTCGGGTTCAACGGCAGCGTCGGTATCGCTGGCGGTGGTCGCCTGGGTGCTGCTGCTGCTGCTGCTGCTGTTGCTGTTGCTGTTGCTGCTGCTGTTGCTGGAGGCGGCGGTGGTGGGCACCTGGGGGCGCACCAGCCGCGGTGCCGGGGCGTTGCCGCTGATGTTCTTCATCCAGCCGCGCCGGGCGATCTCGTAGATCAGCAGGGCGGTGGCCACCGAGGCGTTCAGGCTGGGGGTGGCACCGCGTAGGGGGATGCGGATCAGCTGGTCGCAGTGCTTGCGGGTGAGCATCGAAAGGCCCTGGTCCTCCGAGCCGGTGACCACCACCAGGGGGCCAGCCAGGTCGGCCTCCATCAGGCTGACGTTGCCCTCTTCGGCCAGGCCCACCACGCGGTACCCCGCGTCCTTGAGCTGCTCGATCGAGCGGTTGAGGTTCACCACCCGGGCCACGGGCAGGTGCTCCAGGGCGCCGGCCGCCACCTTGGCCACCGAGCCGGTGAGGCCCGCACTGCGCCGCTGGGGCAGCACCAGGCCATGGGCGCCGAGGGCTTCGGCGCTGCGCACGATCGCCCCCAGGTTGTGGGGATCGGTGAGGCCGTCCACCGCCATCAGCAGGGGCGCTTCACCGATGGAGCTGCAGCCGTCGATCAGGCTGGCCAGATCCAGGGTTTCCGCCGCCGCCGCCTGCAGCACGATCCCCTGGTGCACGGCGCCGCCGCTGATCTGTCCCAGCCGCGCCCAGGTGACTTCCTCCACCAGCACGCCGCTGGCCTTGGCATCGCGCAGCAGCTGCAGGAAGCGTGGGGCGAAGCGCAGCTCCGGGGTGCACCAGATGCGGTGGATCGGACGATCGCCCTCCAGGGCGGCCTGGGCCGGGTGACGGCCCCAGACCAGGTCGTCGGCGGGCTCGGCGCCGAAACGCTCGGAGCTGCCACTGGGTTCGGGGCCGGGGGCCTCGGGCTCGCTGAAGCGGGGCGTGCGGG
>NZ_JAGQBF010000060.1 GCF_024345495.1 Synechococcus sp. RedBA-s
GCTTGTCAGCCATGAGCCCGCCCCAGCCCCGCTGCAACCCTCTGATCACCTGGACAAAAAGAGCTGCTGTGGCGCTGGCTCTGCTGCTCGTCCTAGGGCTGCAGCCCGGCCCGGCCCTAGCCCTCAACGATGCCCAGCAGCTGGTGGTGGAGGCCTGGCGGCTGGTCAACCAGAGCTATGTCGACCCCACACGTTTTGAAACTGTTCACTGGCGGCGCCTGCGCCAGAAGGCCCTGGAGCAGCCGATCGAAACCAGCACCGAGGCCTACGACGCCATCGCCTCGATGCTCGAGCCGATCGGCGATCCCTACACCCGGCTGCTGCGCCCCGCCGATTACAGGGCGCTGCGTGCCACCACGGAGGGAAGCGTCAGCGGCGTCGGCCTGCAGCTGAGCCTCGCGGAAGACGGGCAGGGGATCGTGGTGATCGCGCCGCTGGATGGATCACCGGCCGCCGAAGCCGGCATCAGCTCGGGCAGCGAAGTGCTGGAGGTGGAGGGAGAATCCTGCCGGATCCTTGGGCTGGAGGCCACGGCCGCTCGGCTGCGGGGTGCGGCAGGCACCAGTTTGCAGCTGCTGATCCAGCCCCCCGACCCCGAGGCGGAACCCAGGCTGGTGTTGCTCAGGCGGCAGCGGGTGGAGTTGCAACCCGTACGCACCAGGCTGCTCAGGCGCGGGGGCCATCTCCTGGGCCTGCTGCGCATCACCCAGTTCAGCGAGCCGGTTCCCGCTGGGGTGCGGGAGGCTCTCCAGGGTTTCGCTCAGGAGGGCGTGGAGGGGGTGATTCTTGATCTGCGCAACAACTCCGGCGGTCTTGTGGAGGGGGGAGTGGCGGTGGCCAATGCCTTCCTCGCCGCCCAGCCGATCGTGGAGACCATGAACCGCGAAGGATTGAGTGAGCGAAGGCAGGCTGCGGCCGGCCAGCTGTATGGCGGTCCGATGGTCACCCTGGTGAACGGGGGCACCGCCAGCGCCAGCGAAATCCTGGCAGGCGCCCTCCAGGACGACGGCCGCTCACCCCTGCTGGGCAGCCGCACCTTCGGCAAGGGGCTGATCCAGACGTTGATCAACCTGGGTGACGGCAGTGGCCTGGCCGTGACCGTGGCCCGCTACCTCACCCCCAGCGGCCGTGACATCCAGAACCAGGGCATCGCGCCCGACCGGTTGCTGCCCCAGCCGGAACCCCTCAATCCCGGCGGGGATGACGACCCCTGGCTGGAGCTGGCCGCCGAGCAGCTGCTGCCGGAGCTCCCCCCGACATGAGCCAGCGCACGTATCACGATCCCCTGCACGGAGCGATCCGGCTGGAGCGCAACGATCCAGCCGAAGGCCTGGCCATGGAGCTGATCGACACGGCCCCCTTCCAGCGCCTGCGCCGGATCCGTCAGCTGGGGCCGGCGTTCCTCACCTTCCACGGCGCCGAGTCGAGTCGCTTCACCCATTCCCTGGGGGTGCTGCATCTGGCGCGGCTGGCCCTGCGCCAGCTGAAGCGCCAGGCCCCCCAGCTGGCAGAGGATCAAGGGGTCCTTTACGCCGCGGCTCTCCTGCACGACGTGGGCCACGCCCCGCTCAGCCACTCAGGCGAGGAGATGTATGGGCTGCGCCATGAAACCTGGTCAGCCCGGCTGGTGCGGGAGCACCCCGCCCTGCGGGAGCCCCTCGAGCGCCATGCCCCAGGCAGCGCCGATGCCGTGGCCGACCTGCTGGAGCACGGCATGCACCGCCAGCCGGCACTGGCCTCCCTGGTGAGCGGCCAGCTCGATTGCGACCGGCTCGATTACCTGTTGCGGGACAGCCACAGCACCGGTACCCGCTATGGCCAGCTGGACCTGGAGCGGATCCTGGGGGCCCTGACCGTGGCTCCCGACGGCAACCTGGCGCTGCACCCAAAGGGACTGATGGCGGTGGAGCACTACCTGGTGGTGCGCAGCCTGATGTACCGCAGCCTCTACAACCACCGGCTCAATGTGGTCTGCAACTGGTTGCTGACCCAGACGATCCAGCTGGCCCGCCGCCTCGGACCTGAGGGCGGCGTCGACGCCGATGCGGTGATGGCGGCATGGCTGTGGCGCCCTGGGAGCCTCGACCTGGAGAGCTACTTGGCCAACGACGACCTGCGCACGGGCTATCACCTGGTGCGCTGGCGGGAGGAGGGCCCCACTGACCTGAAGGAGCTCTGCGGGCGCCTGCTGGATCGGCGGCTGCTGCGAGCCAGTGACGTCAGCCACCTGGCGGCCGGTGGGCGGCTGGAGCTGCTGGCCCTGGCCCAGCGGCTGAGCGAGGCAGCCGGGTTGAAGCCCAGCCTCTGCTGCGCCCTGCAGCAGCGTCAGAACCGTGGCTACGACCCCTACAAAGGTGGGCTGCGGCTCTGGGATGGGGACTCTCTGGCAGCTCTGGAGGAATGCTCCCCCCTGGTGGCCAGCCTGGTGAAGCCGGTGGAGCTGGCCTGGTTGATCCACCCCCCCGAGGTGAGTGAAGCCCTGCGGGAGCAGGCCAGGGCCCTGGGGGGCAGGGGCCATGGCGCTGCCTAGGTTGGGCTCCTTCGCATGCGGCGATGGCTGCTGAGTTCGTGCCTGCCGCCCGTAGCGGCCTGCCCCACCAGCTACTGCTGCCGGCACCGGGCCCTGAGGCTGCTCCCCTGCCCCAGCAGCTGCAGCGGGGCCTCAATGGGGTAAACGGCAGCGGAGCCTTGCTGCTCCAGAGCGGCGACTGGCTGCTGACGGTGACCGAGCTGCGAGCCCTGGAGCGACAGCTGGCCGCCCACCAGCTCCAGCTGATCGGCGTGGCTGGCCGCCAGGCACTCACCCTGGCGGCGGCGGCGGCCATCGGCCTGGCCACAGACCTGCAGCTAGCGAGCGCCCCAGAAGCCGGTGCCCTCTCCGACCCCAGCCCCGATCTGGTGATTCAGCGGGGCACCCTGCGCTCCGGCGATCACCTCCAAGTGCAGGGCACGGCCCTGGTGCTTGGGGATGTCAACCCGGGCGCCCGGGTCAGCGCCGGCGCGCACGTGCTCGTATGGGGCCGGCTTCGGGGGGTGGCCCATGCCGGCTGCCACGGTGACCCCAATGCCAGGATCGTGGCCCTGCAGCTGCGGCCCCTGCAACTGCGCATCGCCGCGGTGATCGCCAGGGGACCGGAGGAATCCCCACCGCAGGGGCACTGCGAACAAGCCCGCCTGGTGGATGGGGTGATTCGCATCGATCCAGCCGAGCCGAGCTGGCCGCCCTTCAACGGTTGATCACCCCCAACCCCCCCAGCAACCCGGCCACAGCCATGAACCACAGCGGCGAAAGGCGGGTGCGCAGCATCAACACGCACACCGCGATCGACACCGCATAGGCCGGCAGACCATGGTTGGAGGTCTGAAGGATCTTCACCCCTACAGAGAACAGGATCCCCAGAGTGATCGGCCCCATCCCCCTCTCGAAAGCAAGGCGCCAGGGGGAATCCTTCAGCATGTTCCAACTCAGGCTGGCCAGCACCATCAGCAGGGTGGAGGGCAGCAGCACCGCCAGCTCAGCGGCATAGGCACTCAATAGGGCCCAGAGCGGGCCCTCTCGCCAGGCGGCCCCCATACCGAGCAGACCGACAATCATCGAGCTGGGGCCCGGAGCCGCCTCCGCGAGCGCATAGAGATCAGCGAACTGCGAGGGGGTGAGCCAGCAGTACTGATCGACGCTGAGATGGTGGTACTCCGCCAGAAGAGTGTTACCACCGCCCAGGGAAAACAGCGACAAAGAAAGAAAGGTTCTGATGACCTCCAGTAACTGGCTCCAGTCTCCCTGGCGCAGCTGAGTGCAGGCCTCCATCATTTCGAAGCCACCCCCCCGGGCGAGCCTGGCCGCGGCCAATACCAGGCCATCGCCACTGGCCCTGCCACCAGCACCAGGGGGATCAGACGAACCTGAACCACGACCAGAGCCACAAAGGTGGCAGCCGCCAGTGCCAAGGCGATTGGGTCGCGCCAGTAACTGCCCAGAATCCTGAATCCCATCGAGAGGGCCATCCCGGCAGCCGCGGCCACCACCCCGGCCAACACTCGATCCACCGCCGGGATCTGGTGCACCTGGAAATAGATCAGCCCCAGCGCCATCAACAAACTGAACGGAGTCAGCAGAATGCCGGCCAGAGCGGCCATCGCCCCAGTTAGGCCTTGGAAGTAGGCGCCGATATAAACGGCCATATTGATCTGATTGGGCCCGGGGAAGAGTCGGGCCACCGTCAGGCCGGTGAGGAACTGCTCATCGCTCATCCAGCGTCGCTGGTCGACAACGATGCGCTGGCTCCAGGCCGAGAGGCCCCCACCAAAGGAGGAGAGGGCCACCTGGGCCATGCCGATCAGCAACTGGCGATGGTTGGGCGGCGGTGAGAGGTTGGTCACTCGTGAACGAAGTGGGGATCGGGAGGCAGCTCGCCAATCTCGTGCTGGGAGGGATCCAGGGGATCGGGCGCGCGATACTTTTTGGCGCGGTCCCAGTCGTGCTGAAAGGTGTCCTTGAGGCGTGACACCACTTGAGGGGCGTCGGTTTCGATGCCCAGCTCCCGGCGAAGGTCGAAGGCACTGCGGTCGATGTTCATGGAACCGATCAGGGCAGAGACCCCATCCACAAGGATCAGTTTGGCGTGGAGCTTGAGATGCTTCTGCCGGCGTACCTTGACCCCGAAGCGGTCCATCAGCCGCAGGGAAGCGAAGGTGTCGTAGATGTCCCAGTCGCTGATTCCGTGCTTGCCGCCACAGAGCACGCGCACCTTCACGCCCCGCTCACGGGCGGAGATAATCCGCTCAAGAATCACAGCGTCAACAAATTTGGGATGTTGGATCCAGAGCGTGCGCTCGGCAGAATCCACCAGTCGCGCCATCTGTCCACGGCTGTGATAGCTACTCCAGACCAGGCCAACCTCCAGATTGGGCTCGAAGAAAGAACGTCGCCAGTCGGCCTCAAAGCCGGCGCGCACCTGCTCAACCACAGAAGCGGAGGTGCTGACGACCGCATAGTCGCGCGTCTGGGTGAAATACTTATCCGCAAAATTGAAGGTGGCGATCAGGGCCAGATGATCGTCAACCACCATGGACTTCTCATGGGTCACCGGGAAGGAGTCACTGGTCCATGACACATCCAGGCCTGCTGCATGCAACCTGGCGAAAGTCTGATCATTCCAGCGGTCCCCTCCTGATGTGTGGGGATTGAGCATCACACGAACAACCACCCCCCGTGCATGGGCCCGCATCAGCGCCTCCACCAGCGCCTCGGACTGCAGCTTGAACTGCTTGAGCAGCAACTGCTCACTGGCCTGATCGATCAACTTCACAACGGCTTCGATGCCGTCGTCGGGCATCACCAGCAGGCGTTGCTGGAATCCGGGCTGAT
This sequence comes from Synechococcus sp. RedBA-s, assembly GCF_024345495.1. Classification (GTDB taxonomy): domain Bacteria; phylum Cyanobacteriota; class Cyanobacteriia; order PCC-6307; family Cyanobiaceae; genus Regnicoccus_A. The sequence continues at coordinate 5,369 of NZ_JAGQBF010000060.1, forward strand.
CCAGCGGGGGCTGGCCGGGGATGGGGGTCATAATCAGAGGCATGTCTGGCGAACCCGTGACGAGCACACAGAGCCGCGTGATTCTGATCTGTTCCGGCAAAGGTGGTGTCGGCAAAACCACGCTTACGGCCAACCTGGGCGTTGCCCTGGCCAAGCAGGGGGCCCGCACGGCTGTGCTCGACGCCGACTTCGGCCTGCGCAACCTTGATCTGTTGCTGGGGCTGGAGAACCGGATCGTCTACACCGCCCAGGAGGTGCTCTCCGGAAGCTGCCGCCTGGAGCAGGCCCTGGTGAAGCACAAGCAGGAGCCCAACCTCTCGCTGCTGCCGGCCGGCAACCCCCGCATGCTCGAGTGGCTGACGCCCGAGGACATGAAAAAGATCACGGGTCTGCTGGCTGAGCAGTTCGACTACGTCCTGATCGATTGCCCGGCGGGCATCGAGGACGGCTTCAAGAATGCGGCCGCCGCCTGCCGTGAAGCCCTGGTGGTGACCACCCCGGAGGTGTCGGCGGTGCGGGATGCCGACCGGGTGATCGGTCTGCTGCAGACCCGCGGGATCGAGCCGATTCAGCTGGTGCTCAACCGGGTGCGTCCGCGCATGATGGCCAACCAGGAGATGCTCTCGGTCAGCGATGTCACCGACATCCTGGCCCTGCCGCTGTTGGGCCTGGTGCTGGAGGACGAGCAGGTGATCGTCTCCACCAACCGGGGCGAGCCGCTCACCCTCAACGGCAGCCGTTCCCCGGCGGGCCAGGCCTACACCAACGTGGCCCGCCGCCTGCGTGGTGAAGAGGTGCCCCTGGCCGACCCCTCCAAGGAGGGCCAGGGCCTGCGCGCCAAGCTGGGGCGCCTGATGCACACCAAAATCTTCTGAGCCGCGATGACCTTGCGCGATTTCATCGACAAGCTGCTCGGTCGTCAGCCCGCCAGTGCGGGCATGGCTCGCCAGAGGCTGCAACTGGTGCTGGCCCACGACCGCAGCGACCTCAACCCCGAGCTGCTGGAGCAGATGCGCCGGGAAATCCTGGAGGTGGTCTCCCGCTACGTGGAGATCGATCTGGAGGAAGGGGACGTGAGCCTGGAAACCGAGGACCGCGTCACCGCCCTGGTGGCCAACCTGCCGATCAAGCGGGCCCGCCCGAAACCACTGCCCCCAGGTGGCGATCCCTCTGTGGCCACCATCTGAAGGCGCGCCCGAGCCCCCCCCCTACCC
>NZ_JAGQBF010000061.1 GCF_024345495.1 Synechococcus sp. RedBA-s
CCACCACCCAGCCCCAGCGCCAGCCCAGCAACAGGCCGCCCACCACGCCCACCAGCACGGCACTGACCACACCTCCGAGGGCTCCCTCCACCGTCTTGCCCGGGGAGATCGGCGAGAGGGGATGGAGCCCGAAGCGGCGGCCGATCATGTACGAGCCGATGTCGGTGGCCACCACCATCAGGCAGGCCATCAGGGTGAGCGCCATTCCAGGGGTGAACGGCCAGCCGGCTCCCTGCAGATGGGGGGCCAGAGCTGGATCGAGCAGATCCCGCAACCGCAGCCAGTGGCTAGGCAGGAAGCCCAGATAAAAAAGGCCGAAAATCGAGGCGGCGATGTCGGCGATGGTGCCGGTCACGGGCTGAAGCAACAGCCAGCCGCAGATCACCGCCCCCGACACCGGCACCACCGAGGCCGCCAGATCCACCGCCATGCCACCGCCGCTGGCCCACTGGGTGGCGAACAGCAGCAACTGGCAGGCCACCAGGGTTGTCTTGGTGGCGGGCCGGATGCCCTTGAACTGGGCCAGCCGGAAAAACTCCAGCAGCCCCAGATGCACAATCACCCCCACCGCCAGGGTGAACCACCAGCCCCCCAGGCCCACCACCACCAGGCCGAAGCCCCCCGCCGCGAAGCCACTGACCAACCGTGAAAGCGACGTGCGCGGCCGTGAACCCTGACTCACCCGTGACGCTCGGCTGCGATCAGAAACAGGGGCTCAGCCGCCGCCAGGCGTGCCTGGCTGCCACGGCGCTGCATGCGATGGACCGTTGCCTGAACCACCTGCACGTCGTGGGCCTCCAGTTGCCCCAGGGTATCGGTCGCATCCACGAGGCCCTCCAGGCTGGCGGTGCTGATCACCAGCCGTCCCCGGGGCTGCAGCGCCGCCCAGACCGCACGCAACACACTGGGCAGCGGTCGGCCCACCTCCAGCACCACCCGGTCGGGGTGCGGCGGCAGCAGGGAGAGCCCATCGGGGGCCTGGCCGGCGTGGATGTGCAGGTTGTCGATGGCCAGGTGGCGGCGGTTGCACTCCAGCAGCTGGATCGCCTCCGGATCCCGCTCCAGGGTGTGCACCTGGCCCAGGGGCATCAGTCGGGCGATCTCCAGGGCCAGGGCCCCGGTGCCGCCGCCCACATCCCAGACCGTGGAATCGGCCCTGGGGCGCAGATGGGCCAGGAGCATCACCCGCAACTCCATCGGCGTGGGGCTGAAGCCCGGGGCGTCATCAAAGGCCTGGTCGGGCAGCCCTGGGGTGACGAAATCCCACTGGAAGGCAGGTTCAGGCTCTGGTCGCCGCCCCCTATCACTGGGCTGGCCAGGAGCTTCGCCTCGCTGCCTCGGGCCCATCCGCAGCGCCCATCAGGCCACAACCTTCACCGTATCAGCGATCTGACCAGGCCAGAGACGCTGCTGCTCCAGTAACCATTCCAGCCGCACCCCATCGATCCGCTCGCCGGGAATCAACAAGGGGATACCCGGGGGATAGGGACAGATCGGCTCCGCCGCCAGCCGCCCCAGCGCCTGCCCCAGGGCAAGGCACTGCTGGGGCCGCCTCCAGGCTTCGCCCGGGGTCAGCTCAGGCTCCGCCAGGGCGGGAATGGGTGGTGGCGAGAAGGGGGGGAGCGCAGCCCCACCCAGGGCCTCTCGCAGCTGCTGGAGCCGGGCGGGCAGCAGCCTGAGGGCCCGCCGCGGTGGCCTCTCCCCCAGGCAGAAGGTGAGGCAGCCGGGCTCGGGCAATTCGGCAATCACGCCCCGCTGCAGCAGCCAGGCGTCGGCCGCCAGACCATTGATGCCCAGGGCGGCGCTGTGGAACACCAGGCGCAGGGGGTCCTGGGTGGCGGCCAGGGGCAGGCCGGCCGCCGCCAGGGCCTGCCGCAGCGCCTGCGCCCGCTTCAGGGCCAGGCGCAGGCCGCGATGGCCGGCGGCGCTGTGGCGGTGCGCGAAAGCCGCCGCTGTGGAGGCCAGCAGCAGGGCACTGGGGCTGGAGGTCTGCAGCCAGAGCAGAGAGCGCTCGATCGCCTCCTCACTCACCCGCCCGCGGCGCAGCAGCAGGGCAGCGCTCTGGGCCAGCCCGCCCGCGCTTTTGTGCAGGGACTGCACCACCAGATCAGCCCCGGCCGCGATCGCCCCCATCGGCAGGCCCGGCTGACCGAAGTGGGCCCCATGGGCCTCATCCACCAGCACTGGCAGCCCATGGCGATGGGCCACGGCGATCAGCTCCCGCAGATCCCCCGCCAGACCCTGGTAGGTGGGCTGCACCAGCACCAGCGCCGCCAGGGGCGGGGCCTGCTCCAGGCGCTGCTGCAGCCAGGCCGGTGTCGGCGGTAGCCACAGCCCGGTGGCCGGATCGAAGGGCAGATCGAACAGCACCGGCCGCAGGCCGCCGAGCACGCAGGCATGCAGCAGGCTGCGGTGCAGATTGCGGGGCAGCAGCACCCGCTGGCCGGGGCTGGCCAGGGCCAGCAGGGCCACCTGCAGCATCCCGCTGGCTCCGTTCACACCGAACCAGCAGCGATCGGCTGCGCAGAGGCGGGCGCACTCGGCCTGATCGGCGGCCACGGCACCTCCCAGCTCCAGCGGCCCGCCGATTTCAGGCAGCTCCGGCAGATCCCAGCGGCCGGGCCGACGCATCAGCAGCAGCCGGCGCAGGCCAGGCGCCAACCCCCGGCCGCGCCCATGGGCGGGCAGGTGCAGATCCAGCCGGGGGGAGGCCTGGCGCAGGGCCGACAGCAGAAGCATCACCAGCCTTGGACTTTCTAGAGTCTGGGGTCACCACCCCAGGCGCCGCAGGAGTTCCTCCCATCACCGCCAGCTCCTCTGTGCGCCCGGCCCCGCCGGCGCGCCCCGCCCGGGTCGAAGGACCCCCGCCCCACTACGAGCCCGCCGCCGACCTGCGCTGGATGCTGCTGCGTCCCTGGATCCTGGTGTCGCGCCTGCTGGTGGTGCTCTGGCAGCTGGGCTGGCTGGCCGTGGTGCTGGTGGTGCAGGGCAGCAGCAGCGAGCGCGCCGTTCAACAACGGCTGGGCCGCCGCATCCTCGAGACCCTCACCCAGCTGGGTCCCTGCTTCATCAAGGTGGGACAGGCCCTCTCCACCCGCCCCGATCTGGTGCGCCGCGACTGGCTCGACCAGCTCACCCAGCTGCAGGACAACCTGCCCCCCTTCCCTCACCAACTGGCCCTCGCCGAGATCGAAGCGGAGCTGGGGGCACCGCCCGTTCAGCTTTTCGAGTATTTCCCCCCCTACCCCGTGGCGGCGGCCAGCCTGGGGCAGGTGTACAAGGCCGAGCTCACACCGGGCCAGTGGGTGGCGGTGAAGGTGCAACGGCCCAACCTGGCCTACATCCTTCGCCGCGATCTGGTGATCGTGCGCCTGCTCGGGGTGCTCACCGCGCCCTTCCTGCCCCTGAACCTGGGTTTCGGCCTGGGCGACATCATCGATGAGTTCGGCCTCACCCTCTTTGAGGAGATCGACTACCGCCGCGAGGCCGATAACGCTGAGCGTTTTGCGGCCCTCTTCGCCGACAACCCCGCCGTGACGGTGCCGCGGGTGGAGCGGCAGTTCTCCAGTCGCCGGGTGCTCACCACCAGCTGGATCAACGGCATCAAGCTGCAGGACCGGCTGGAGCTGGAGTCACATCGGCTGGAGCCCGATGCACTGATCCGCACCGGCGTGACGGCCGGCCTGCAGCAACTGCTGGAGTTCGGCTACTTCCACGCCGACCCCCACCCCGGCAATCTCTTCGCCCTGCCGGGGCGCACCGGCGCCATGGGCCATGTGGCCTACGTCGATTTCGGCATGATGGATTCGATCAGCGACGCCGATCGCCTCACCCTCACCGGCGCGGTGGTGCATCTGATCAACCGCGATTTCGAAGCCCTTGCCGGCGATTTCCAGACCCTGGGATTCCTGCGCCCCGACGCCGACCTCGCCCCGATCGTGCCGGCCCTGGAAACCGTTCTGGGTGGCCAACTGGGGGAGAGCGTGGGCTCGTTCAACTTCAAAGCGATCACCGATCGCTTCTCGGAGTTGATGTTCGACTACCCCTTCCGGGTGCCGGCCCGCTTCGCCCTGATCATCCGGGCGGTGGTGAGCCAGGAAGGGCTGGCCCTGCGGCTCGATCCGGGCTTCAAGATCATCCGCGTCGCCTATCCCTACGTGGCCCGGCGGTTGCTGGCGGGCGACACAGCTGAGCTGCGCGAGAAGTTACTGGAGGTGCTCTTCGATCGCCGGGGCCACCTGCAGCTGGAGCGGCTCGAAAGCCTGCTGGGGGTGGTGGAACAGGACGACGCCAACCCCAATCTGCTGCCGGTGGCCGGTGCCGGCCTGCGCCTGCTGCTCGGCCCCCGCGGCGGCAGCCTGCGCCAGCGGCTGCTGCTGATGCTGGTGCGCGACAACCGCCTCAACACCGACGACCTGCGGGCCCTGATGGGGCTGCTGCGGCGCACCTTCTCCCCCGCCAAGCTGGCGGGAGGGGTGCTGCAGCGGCTCAACCCCCTGGCTCCGGCCGCCTGATCAGCAGGGGCACCCACCTGCTGATCGCTAGGGTCAGCGACATCTTCTTGGCCCCTTGCCCGTGATCAGCGATCCCACCGGTTCAGAGACCCTGGCCAAGGGGTACGCAGCAGGCTCGTTCGCCGATTTCGACGGGGCCGACATCCTGTTGGAGTACGTGCCGGTGGGGCAGCCGCCGTTCTTCCTGGCGGGGGTGGGATTGCTGATTGCGATCCTCTGTGGCCTCACCTTCTCGCGCCTGGTGCAGAACCGCCTCGACGGCTGGAAGCAGGACCGGCTCAACCTGCTGCCCCTGGCGGTACCTGAAACCGTCACGTCCTACGCGGGACTGATCCTGGGGGTGACCCTGTTCATCGGTGGCAGCCTGCAGGTGTTCGGCTTTGGTGGCGGTACAGCCCTGTTGGTGGCCCTGTTGCTCTCCCTGCTCACCGGTGGTGCCCTCTGGGTGCAGCTGGAGGGTCTGATGCGCCAGGTGCAGGACGGCAGCTTCAAAGCCGTCGACTTCGACAACTTCGATCAGTTCTTCTGAGCGCACAAGCGCCTGACTTGATGGAGCCAGCTGGCCTGATCCTCCAGTGGCAGGCCCCTGGCCTGGCCCTGCGGTTCTGGCCGAGCTGGGCCAGCGATGCCGATCAGCAGCTGAGGCGGTTGCAGCAGGAGGTCCCCTGGCGGCAGGAGTCGATCACCCTCTTTGGCCGCAGCCAGCCCCTGCCGCGGCTCACCTGCTGGGTGGCGGATGCTGGCTGCACGTACCGCTACAGCGGCCTGGCCAACGAGCCTCAGCCCTGGTCGGCAGGGCTGCTGGAGATCCGGGAGGCACTGGAGGCCAGCCTGGGCTGGCGCTTCAACTCGGTGCTGCTCAACCGCTACCGCGACGGCAGCGACGCCATGGGCTGGCATACGGATGATGAGCCGGAGCTGGAGCCGCAGGCACCAATCGCCTCGCTGAGCCTTGGGGCCAGCCGCAGCTTTCGCCTCAAACCTCGAGCGGGCGGGGCCGGGTCTCCTGAGCCCATCAGCATGGAGCTGGGCCACGGGGATCTGCTGGTGATGGACCCCCCCACCCAGGAGCACTGGCTGCATGCTCTGCCCCGGCGGCTGCGGGTGCGGCAGGAGCGGCTGAACCTCACATTTCGGCTGATCCGGACTCCGGCCAACAGCCTTTGATCAGGCTTCGCTGGCCAGTTCAGGCTTCGCTGCCGGCCAGCTCCAGCATCGCCAGCGTGACAGGGATCGTCTCCAGGGCCTCCTCGTTGTCAAGGAAGGCCTCGAAGGAGCGGTAGCGGCAGACACACGGGGGGGGATCACCTTCGACCTCGGCCTGAACCCAAGCCTCCGGCCAGCTCAGCTCCTTGGGGCGGACCTGGATGTAACAGGCCAGAGCCTCCTCCAGGTCGCCGGCATCAGCGATGCATTCCCCACGCCAGTAGACCTCGAAAAACGGCATGGCTCAGGCCACCAGGTAGCCCTCAAGGCGGCAGGAACGGGAGCGAATGCCCTCAAGGGCACGGCGCTCCAGGTTGCGGGTCTTGTCGCGGCTCATGCCCAGGGTGCGGGCGATGGAGGTGAGGCTCATCGGTTCATCGCCATCGATGCCGTAGCGCATGCTCAGCACATTTCGCTGCAGCTCAGGAAGCTGCTCCAGCAGCGCTCGCATGTCGCCCCGCAGGCACTCGCTGTCCACGCTCTCCGCCGGCAGCCTTCCGTCCCCCTGCAGCAGGTCCAGCAGTTCGGTGTCCTCTCCGTCGCCCACCTTAGTCTCCAGGCTCACCGGTTGCCGCGCCCGGCAGAGCAGATCCTTCACCTCCTCCTCCGGCAGCTCCACAGCCACCGCCAGTTCCCCCAGCGTGGGCGTACGACCCAGTTCCTGGCTCAGTTCCCGCTGGCCCTTCTTCA
>NZ_JAGQBF010000007.1 GCF_024345495.1 Synechococcus sp. RedBA-s
TGAACTCGGGGCTGTGCGTGCGGCGTTTGCTCAACTCCTTCGGAGAAGGCGTCGCCAACGGTGGGAGCCCCTTCTCAGGGGCGGTGCCCCGCCTCAGAGGTTAACGATGGGGCCTGTCCAGAAAAGCCAGTCCACCTCAGACTGGGTCAGCGAAGGTCGCCACGTGCTGCGCTTTCGCCCAACCCACTGGGAGTGCCACGTTCAGCGGCTGGAGGATGTCCCTGAGCGCAACTCCACGCGATAGTACGAGCGAACTACTCCTCTCTCCATGGACGGCTGGCTCCAGGAGTCCAGTGGCCGCAACGTCCTCCGCTTCCACCGTGACCACACTGCCCGCTACGAGGCCTACGTCTTCATCGACCGAGGGGAGCCGATTGCCGGTCAGCCAGCCCTCCTGAAGCGGCGAGAGAGGCTCTCCCGTAAACGAGCGATCGAGCACTGGCAGAAGCTTCTCCAGGCGGGCTGGAGGCGGGTGGAAGCGCAGTGGTAGCTCAGATCACCCCATCAGGTCTGGTGCGGTCAAGCACCGCAAGCAGCTCCTCCAGAACCTGCCTCAGAGATAAACGGCGAGGCTTTTCAGAGAACAGATTATGCCTCAACCTGCCCCTACTTCTCTTTCATTGCAGTGCATCAGAGAACGATCTCCCCATGGCTGATACCGCAGCCTGGCTCATGGGTGAACACCGTAACGTCACCGTCCTGAGAAACCACTAAGCCGATGGCACCCGGTTGGCTGGCGATGGCACCCGCCATGGATCGATGCCGATTGCCTCGGGTCTCCAGAAAAGTGGCGAGTGGTTCGGGAAGAGGGTTGTGGAATGAGGACAATTTGGCACTGAATCCTCTGATCCCGAAGTCTGTTCCCAAGATCGTGGCACCATCGGCTTCTGTGAGATCCGAGCAGTGTTGGCAGGCGTTATCAAGTGAAGCAAGTGTGGAGCGTAGTGCAGGCCTCACCTGCTCGCTGGCGTAGTGCTTGCCAGCTGTCGAAAATCTGCAATTAGTCTCAATACTCTTGGGCGTTCCCGTGAACAGTTGGCGAGAGATTGCTTCCAGTCTGAGCATTAGGACGAGCTGATCAAAGATCTGTGAATCCGGGCTCTTGTACCAACGCCCCCCGTGAACCAGCTTGTCTGTTTTGCATGATTCCGGCAGGAGGAGTACAGCACCGCCGCGTCGTGCCTTAAGCATTTTTCTGGCAATGCTCTCCAGGGTCTGGTCGTAGAGCCTGCAAGCAGATCTGTTGATGATAGATCGGGTTTCGGCATCTTGAAGTGTCCAGTCATGAAGGGTGACCTGTGCCTGAGGCTGTTCACCATGAAGAAGAAGCGGATCCCGACTCTCTTTTGGGTTGCAGACTTCATGAATAAGTCTCTCAGTCTCTCGCACAAGAGGTAGGCCAGTAAAGCCAGGTGAACGCTCATATATCTCGCCTCGCCTGAACACTGCCTTGGACTCTCCAATGGTTAGCGAGACGATGCCAGGAGCCTCAACATCCACCACGACCGACGGCTGATAGAGCTGGGGAGGCGGCACTGTAGATCGAGGCCTAGGCGCAGTTCCAATGATTGCTGGGAAAGACCCGTCTGCCTTAGTGGCTGCGATGACCAAGCAATGACTTTCAGGTCGGAATGCAGCACTGATAGCCTGGAGTTGTTTAGGTGTGAGTTCGATTTTTGTTGAGAACCGCTGTACGGGCCTCATGCGCTGGTGGTCCAGGTCGAAAGCCAATGCAAAGCGTATGGTTCTGCCCTCGTACTGAAAGAGACTTGCCTTGTAAGCAATGTCCAAGGTCTGCTTGATTGTGGCTTGGGCCTTGCTGTCAACAAAACGCCCAATCAGAGCCTGTATCGATGATGCTGAAAGAAGCGAATCGACCCTAGCCATTCCCATCACTTGACTTGCGGAGTTAGAAGCGATGCTGTTCTTAGAATGGTGGGCATCTGCAGAGATGCATGATCTTGCCTCCTCCAAGGCCCTTGCGCCATGTCGCCAATGCAACCGGCTTCGAAGGGCTGCCACCACCTGTTGCGGCGCCTCCAGGTCGGTGCTGGTGATCCCTGCGGGGTCTTCCTGCATCTGGTTGGCGGCCTTGACCAGCATCTGAACCACGCGATCGCGGGGACGGGTGGTGATCGACGGGTTTACTGCTTGCTGAATACCCACCGCTTCGGGGGTGTTCGACATCGCACAGTTGGGGGGTTCCGCTTGCTGAAGCTTCTCCAGGCGAGCTGGAGACGCGTGGAGCCGCAGTGGTAGATCAGATCACCCCATCAGGTCTGGTGCGGTCAAGCACCGCAAGCAGCTCCTCCAGCACCCGCCTCACGGCTGGCCCCTGCAGGCCTGACCGTGATCGAAGACCTCCGTCCTGGCGCAGCCCCTGGCCCTCTGGCGGGGCTCCGCCGACGCTCAGCAGCCATCGCTGGTCCCCTGGTGCTGAACGGCGGTCGAGCGGGGAACACTCTCAGCTGTCGCCACTGATGACCATGGCCCGCCGTCGCCTGAAGCCACGCCTCAGCCCCGATGATCTGGCCTTCCTGGAGTGGCTCAAGCCGATCATGTTGGAGATCAAGAGAGATGAGCTGGAGCACCGAATGGGCCTGCCCTACCCGGCACTCCGCCGCCCCATCTGAGCCCCTGCTCCCAGGACAGATATTCAGCCCCCTGGAGCCCCGCTGGTGATTACGGCATCAGGCAAAAGTTCCAACACCGCCTGCGTCGACCGTGAGGGTGCCAACGGCAAAGCTGAAGAGTCCACCATTGGCGCCACCGATGGACTCAAAGCCGGTGACGTTCATATCAATACCACCAGATGTGATGATCCCCCCGCTGATTTCGTATTCGCCTGCACCGAACAGAATCTTGTCTTTTCCAGTATCACCGAAGAAATTGCCACTCCCGAAGCCCTTGAGGGTGTCGTTTCCAGTGCCGAGGTTCGTGGTTCCATCTCCGGCGAAGCCCCCTTGAAGAGCGTTGATGGTGTCGTTGCCAGCGCCGGTATTGATCGTGCCGAAGTTGACGATGTCGATTTTGGTGCCAGCGCCGGTGATGCTGTCGTTGCCGGCGCCTGTATCGATTGTGCCGATGCTGACGATGCCGAAGGTGCCGGTGCCGGTGATGCTGTCGTTGCCGGCACCGGTATCGATCGTGACGCCGTTCTCGATGCCGGTGCCGTTGCCGATACCGGTGCCGATACCGGTGCCGATACCGGTGCCGATGATACTGTCGTTGCCGGCGCCGGTATTGATCGTGCCGTCGTTGACGATGCCTATGTTGCCGTCGACGCCGCTGCCTGTGATGGTGTCGTTGCCGGCGCCGGTATTGATCGTGCCGAAGTTGTCGATGCCGTTGTCGTCGACGCCGCTGCCTGTGATGGTGTCGTTGCCGTCACCAGTATTGATCGTGCCGCGGTTTGCGATGCCGGAGAAGACGCTTCCGCTACTTGTGATGGTGTCGTTGCCGTTGAGAGAGTCTACTACTACGCCGGATTGAACCACCCAGTCTTCATTGGATTCAGCCAAGTCTGATTCATTGGTGAACGGAAAGATACCAAGATTCGCCATGTCGTGTGCATCTGAATTGATTCCGGCATAATCTAGGCGCTGAGCGATTGGCGTCCGTCCTGCAAGGGGCGCTCTGGACGGATCGGGTGCTGCTCAACGCCATGGCCGGTCTGGCTGACCTGCTCTCACCACAGGTACGCATGAGCCCCAGGGCCCTGCCGGTGAGACTGCTCCACCGCCAGGGCTGATTAAGGGCATTCCTTTCGTTCATTGGCGAAGCCGCTACCGCTGGTGGTGCGCTGTTGCTGAGATGCTGCGGACGCCGCATGGCGCCGTCTGATACAGATGCGCCGCTTAGCGCGAACTGCATTCTTCTTCGAGCCAGGCGGGCAGGTCACCTGCTGGTGGTGAAAGAGGCAGCAGTGGTGGTCATCGATCAACCCTCCGCCGATGACGAGCGGGTGCGGCGCTCGATGTCAGCCAGGCCACGGCAGGTGCCGATCACCTCGTCGTCATCCCATCGGCAGCCGCTGCAGGCGTCAACGGCGGCGTGCCGCTGCGCGATCTGGAGGCCCAGCGCCTGGATGGCGACGGTCTGCTCGACAAGCTTTTCGGCCAGGTAGCGCAGCAGCGCATCCATGTCATCTGGCTTTGGCGTCGGCTCTGGTGTGGCGTGCTGGTAGTCAATGGTCGGGTGGTGGTGGTGATGACGGGCTTTGGTGCGGCGGAAGCGTCAGCCGTATTGATCAGGACTGGTCTTCGTCGAGTGATGCCAGGGCGGCGGTGATCGCTTCGCGGTGACGGTCCTGCAGCTCCACCCGCTCGCTGATGGACCCGTCAAACAACTCCTCGTAGATCACCGCCAGGCGGACACGGGCCACGTTCGGGCTGATGGCGTCCATCTCCACCACCGACTCCTGGGCAGCGCTGAAGCCGAACCGCTCCAGCCATTTCGCGGTGCGGGTGTCGTTGGGGTTGGGTGCCCGCAGGGCCACGGCAGGGCCGAGCCGGTGCAGGTCATCAAGGTTGACCAACTCACGGCGGATGCTGAGCTGGCCCCAGAGCGCCCCATCAAGAACGCTGTTTGCCTCGGTAAGTAAAGCCGCGGCACCATCTGGGGTGGCCAGCCGCTCATCGGAGAAGTCGTCCAGCAGGTAGTCCCCCCGGTGCCGGCGGATCAGGTGCTGGCACAGCTCCACCTGAGCGGCGCGGGACCAGTCGCACCCGGAGGGGTCGAAGTCGGCGCAGACGATCAGCTGGATGTTCTGGCCGGTGTCCAGCCACTCGCTGATTGTTTCCGCTGCGGACCAGAGCTGGCTGGACGAGCCGAACCCCTTGGTGGCCAAGATGTCCACGCCGAACTCGATGCCGTGGTGGCGATAGACGGGGATCTGCCCGACCTTTTCCAGCAGCACCAGCGGGCGCACCGCCTGCCCCTCCCAGATGTCGAGCCGGTAATACTGCGGTGCGACTTAAGCAAAGCCGGCCGGGGCGTACCAGCGGGCGACGCTGTAGTCAGGACGGGACTCGTCCACGATCCACGACCAGGGGATGACCCCCTCCACCCGGAGGGTGAGCGCTTCGTGCTGGACGAAGCCGTAGCTCCGCCTGGAGCGGTTGGAGTCCTTCGTGATGAAGGGCAGGGCGGTGCTGATGACCGCCTGGTAGTAGAGGCCACGCACCGTGAGGGGCCGCAGCTCTTTTGCCAGGTCAAACAGCACCGCCCTGAGCAGTTCACGCTGCTGGGGTGTGAGCTTGGTCCCAGAGGCGCGGCGGGCCTTAGACGGCTTCGGCGCCGGGGGACAGGTGGCGCTCACTTGCCGGCCTCGATGCGCCGGAGCACCATGGCCAGGATTCGCTGCTCATCCCTGGCCAGGGTCTTTCTGTCCGCACGTCGAATTGCTCGCTGTAGACGGGCAGGTTCAGTGCCTCGGCGACGGCTCCCGGAATGCACAAGAGGTCAAGCTCCCAGAGCCGGAGCGGCTGCTCGGACTCCTGGATCGAGATCATGGCCTCACGTTCCTGCTGGTGGCGCTGGTCGATCCGGGACTTACTGACGACCAGATGCTGGAACATCCGGCGGAGAGTGACGACGGCGGACTTGGGCAGCACCACGGACGTGCTGGCTGAAAGCGGCTTCTGAGTGGTGGCGCTCACTTGACGGCCTCCACCAGGGCAGCGGTGTGCTGCTGGTCGTACACCTCAGCTGGCTTGCGGCGTCGGGTCTTCTTGGCCGCCAGCTCCAGCAGGGCCTCGCGAACACGCGGCACTGAATAGAACTGCTGGCCGCCGTCACTGCCCACCGCATAGAAGTGGTGGCCGGGGCGGAGGACGCCTTGCGTCTTCAGCTTGTGGATCTGCCGCTCGGATGGCCCGACGGCTGCAGAAAGCTCAGCGATCGGCACCCAGGGGGAACCTGGCTCAATGCTCATCTCTCACGCAGACCCCTGGAATCAGAAGGTCAGGGGTGGCTGCGTGAGGGTGTGTGCTAGCGGGTGACGTTGCTTGCTGAAAAAGGTAGCAGCAGCGCAAGCGGCTGCAAAGGATCGCCGGGCGATGACGCGGGCAAGACCGCTGCCCCTACGGCTGTGTTGCCCGCGTATTGCCCGCGCTGCTGGCGGCCAATCCCTGAGATGTCAATCGGGGCGAAAGGATTCCAGCCTGCAGCCAAGTGCTGACTGAGGATCCGATCAGTCGTTGAGCAGATCGAAGATGGCCTTCTGCAGATCTTTCGACTGCTCCAGTTGATCGAACACCCAGGCCATCGCCGTGGCTGGTTCCTTGAATCCCAGCTCGGCGCAGAGCCGTTGGATGATGGCCGAATGCTCCTCGTACAGAGCGAGATCACTGACCCGATGCACGCTGAGGTGCCGTGTGATCAACGATCCGGTGGTGAGTTCTGAAGCCTCCATGGCTACGGCCGCTCTAGCCTCAACGGGGCAGCAGACACTCTAGTTCCCGCAGCCGTTGCTCCAGAGCCTCGATTTTCTCCAGGTAGGTGAGGGCCAGGGCCATACCGGGGGGGTTGAGCCCGAAGGTGTCCCTCAGCTTCACCGCCCGCCGCGCCTGGTGGACCGCCCGCGCCTGGAAACTCCAGCCCGCGACGCCATCGCTGGTTTCAAAGACGCCGAACTCGACCAGCTCCACCAGCTCCTCCTGGGCCAGACCCGAAGCCGCCAGCAGCTCGGCCGATTCCACCGGAGCCTCGGCGTCCACCAGGATCAGAAGATCGTCAGCCACGGGTCGTCCCTCCGGTGAACTGCGGACGGGGCTGGAAGGAGGACTCCGTCGCCAACTCACGATAGAGCTCCTGTTCGCGCTCGCTGAACTCCTTGGGCATCACGAGCTGCAGCACACCATAAAGATCGCCGCCCCCTCCGCCACGCATCGGCAGTCCCTTGCCAGCGAGCCGCAGTTTCTGACCCGCCTGCGCGCCAGGTTTCACCGTCACCCGCACGCGGCCATCGAGGGTGGGCAGCTCGATCTCTGCGCCGAGAGCCGCCTCCCAGGGGGTCACCGGCAGCTCCAGGTAAAGGTCATGACCCACAGGCCGGAACAGCGGGTGCGGCAGCAGCTGGATGTGGATGTACACATCCCCGTCGGGGCCCCCACCACTGCCGGGGCCGCCGCGTCCCGGAATGCGCAGCCGCTCGCCGTCGGTCACACCCATGGGCACACGGATGCGCACGTTCCCACCCGGCCGCTCCAGGGTCACCTGGGTGCCGCGAGCGACCTCGTCGAGCGTCAGCCGGGCCACGACCTCCAAGTCCTGACCGCGGATCGGGAACTCCGCGCCTCCCGCCTGGCGCCGCCGCTGCGAGGTGCGGAATCCCATCTGCTCGAACAGCTCCGAGAGGTCCACCTCCTGGTGGGCCTGGCCCTGCCAGAAGCGGGCGTCCCACTCCGGAGGTGGCCGGAACTCCTCGCCGGGGTGATGGCGGCCCAGACCGTCGTAGGCCTGGCGCTTCTCCGGATCGGAGAGGGTCTCGTACGCCTCGCTGATCTCCTTGAAGCGATCCTCGGCGCCCGGCTCCTTGGAGATGTCGGGGTGGTACTGGCGGGCCAGGCGCCGGTAGGCCTTCTTGATCTCCTCGTCTCTCTCTCCCCGCTCGATGCCGAGGGTCTCGTAGTAGTCCTTGAACTTCATCGGGCCTTGGCACCGGAGGCTGCAGGGCGGGCGAAAGCGCCGAGTGGGTTGGCGCTTCCGCCGCAGAGCCCTGGTCGCCATCCTCCCGCGCGGCCTGCAAGGTCGGGCGATCGGCCATGGCACTCGCCAGGGTGGAGTCCGATCCGCCAGGGCCGCCATCCATGCGCGACTTCTGCGTTCTCTATGAACAGCTCGACCGCAGCGCCGGCACCGGTGCCAGGGTGGCTGCCCTGGAGGCCTATCTGCACGCGGTGGATCCCGCCGATGGGGCCTGGGCGGTCACCCTGCTGCTCGGCAAGAGGCGCAAGCGGATGATCACCGGCAGGCGGCTGCGGGAGATCGCCCTGGCCGCCTCGAATCTGCCGGAATGGCTGTTCGACGACTGCCATGCCCAGGTGGGCGACAGCGCCGAGACGATCGCCCTGTTGCTGCCGCAGCTGGCCCTGGCAGGGACCGAGACGGTCGAGCGTCCCCTGGCCGCGTGGATGGGGGAGCGGCTGCCGGCGATCGCGGCGCTGGAGCCCGCCGCCCAGGCCCGGGCCGTGCTGAACGCCTGGGCCTCCCTTCCCGCAGGCCAGGCGTTCCTGTTCAACAAGCTGCTCACCGGGGGCCTGCGGGTAGGGGTGTCCACCGGGCTGGTCACCCGGGCTCTGGCGCGGGTGGCGGGGCTGGAGGAGGCCGAAATCGCCCAGCGCCTGATGGGGGGCTTCGAGCCCACGGCCGACGCCTTCCACGGCCTGCTCGCCCCTGCGGCGGAAGGGGCGGCGGTGCCGGCAAGCCGGCCCTTTCCCTTCTTCCTGGCCAGTCCCCTCGATCCGGCCCAGCTGGAGGGCTGGGATCCCAGCCACTGGCGGGCGGAGTGGAAGTGGGATGGCATCCGCGGCCAGCTGATCCGCCGCGCCGGCACCAGCTTTCTCTGGAGCCGCGGCGAGGAGCTGGTGAACGAGAGCTTTCCCGAGCTGGTGAGCCTGGGGGAGGCCCTACCGGAGGGCACCGTCCTCGACGGCGAAGTGATCGTCTGGGATCCCGGCGAGGAGCGGCCCCACGGCTTCGCGACCCTGCAGCGGCGGCTGGGCCGCAGGAGCGTGGGAGGGAGCCTGCGCCGCCAGTGCCCGATGGCCTTCGTCGCCTACGACCTGCTCGAATCGGCCGGCGCCGACAGGCGCGACGAACCCCTGCGGCAGCGGCTGGAGCGGCTGGACGAGCTGTGCGCTGCCGTGGCCCAGGGCCATCACCCCGAGCGGCAGCGCCTGCGCGGCTCGGTGGCCGTGCCCCTGGGCAGCTGGGAGGAGCTGGAGCGGCATCGCGGCCGCGCCCGCGATGTGGGGGCCGAGGGACTCATGCTGAAACGGCTGGAGTCTCCCTACCGGGCCGGCCGCCGCCGCGGCGACTGGTGGAAGCACAAGCTCGAACCGCTCCATCTCGATGCGGTGCTGCTCTATGCCCAGGCCGGCAGCGGCCGCCGCGCCAACCTCTACACCGATTACACCTTCGGGCTGTGGAGCCACCCGCCGGGATCTGCCGGCACGACTGGCGTCACCACCGGGGAATCGGACGCGGCCGGTGGTGCACCCCAGCTCATGACCTTTGCAAAGGCCTATTCAGGCCTCGATGATGCCGAGATCGCCGAACTCGATCGCTGGATCCGCCGCCACACCATCGAGCGCTTCGGGCCAGTGCGGGCGGTGGAGCCCCTGCAGGTGTTCGAGCTGGCCTTCGAAGGTCTGCAGGCCTCGAAACGCCACAAGAGCGGCCTGGCGGTGCGCTTCCCGCGCATCTCCCGCTGGCGCCGCGACAAACCGGCGGCGGAAGCCGATTGCCTCGCCACGGCCCTGCAGCTGTTGGAGGGGCTCAACCCCCCGGGCTGAGGGTGCGGTACACCGAGCGACCATCCCCTGGTAGCAGCACCAGAGAGGCGGGATCCAGCAGGCGGCCAAGGGTCACCTCCGCCTCAGCCTCCGCGGGAGCGGGCTCAGAGCCAGGGGCCGGTGGGCGGGAGCCGGGGCTGCCTCCATCCCAGCGCTCCAGGAACAACACGAGGCCATCGGGACCCTCGTAATCACCGAAGCGGCAGCCGCTCAACCGCCTGTTCATGGCGCGGGAGGTGGAGGTGACTGACGCGCGGCCCTGCTCCTTCAGCTGATAGGTCACCCCCTCCCAGTTGATCGTTCCCGGGAAGGGCAGGGGTTGCTGATCCAGCTGCCGGGCCAGCTCAGCGGGGCCCTGCTCCAGCCAGCTCACCTCCAGCCAGTCGTCTTCGCAGACGCAGAGCCAGCGGCCCTCGCTGCCGTCGCGCAGCAGATACTCCAGCCACTGGAAGCCCTCCTCGTCGTAGAGCAGGCGGTCTTCCACCACCCAGTCACGGCCGTCGGCCTGAACGATGTCGCCAGTGCGCAGATCAAAGAGCGTTCGCTCCTGGAGCGGGGCCGCTGGGCACGGGCGTCGCTGCTGCAGCTGGCGCAGGGCCCACGCCGCCAGCAGTAGCAGCACCAGCAGAACCCAGACGCCCATGGGCACAGCCTCGGCCCGGAGCCCAACGTCCAGAGAGCATCAGCCTATCGAGCATGGCCGGGGGATCAGTCCTGACGCCAGAGCGACTGGCGCTGGTATCCATCCAGAACCGGCCGCGTCAGACGGTTCGGCAGCACAACCGCATCGCCCACCGGGCGCAGATCCCGTGGCAGCACGAACAACGTCTCCAGCTGGGCGCGATCGAACCAGCGCCCCTCAAACGGCGGGGTCGACACCTGCAGACTCCGGCCGGGGCGATGGGCCAGCACGAACCCCCACGGCCCGAAGCTGGGCACATCGACGCTGTAGGGCCGCGTGACCAGATCCAGCTCGGCCAAGGTGGCCTGGATCGAGGCCATCACCTTCGGCGTGAAGAAGGGGGTGGAGGCCTGGGTCACCAGCAAGCCGCCGGGCGCCAGCCGCCCCAGCAGGCGTCCATAGAACGTGACGCTGTAAAGCCTCGCCAGAGCAGGGCTCTCGGGGTCCGGAAAATCGGCGATCACCACGTCGTAGGGGCCCGGCAGGCGGCGCACCAGCTCGAAGGCATCTCCCACGTGGGTGTGCACCCGCGGGTCGTCGAGGCTGGCCTGGTTCAGGCGGCGCAGGAAGGGATGGGCCCGGGCCAGCTGCAGCATCTGCGGATCCAGCTCCACCAGATCAAGCCGGCGCACGCTCGGCCAACGCAGGATCTCCCGCGCCGCCAGGCCATCGCCCGCCCCCAGCAGCAGCACACGTTCAGGCTGCCCGTGCAGGGCCAGGGCCGGATGCACCAGCGCCTCGTGGTAGCGGTATTCATCCAGGCTGGAGAACTGCAGGTTCCCATCGAGGAACAGGCGCAGATCACCGCGGCGGCTGGTGAGCACGATGCGCTGATGGCGGGTCTGCAGCCTCCCCACCACCGGATCGTCGTAGAGACCATCCTCGATCCGGTTGCCGAGGGGCACCAGCGCCCAGGCGGCCAGAGCCGCCAGGGGCAGGGCGCCGCTCACCGGCCAGCGCCAGCGCCGGCAGCTGGGGAACACCCAGCACAGCACCGCACTGCTGATCAGGGGCATCATCGCCAGCAGGCCGGCAGTGGGCAGCAGGCCGAACCAGGGCAGCAGCAGCAGCGGAAAGAGCAGTGAACCCAGCAGGGCCCCGAGGTAATCCAGGGCCAGCACCCGGGCCAGGGCCTTGCGCAGGTGCTGCTGGCTCTCCAGCAGCCTGGTCAGCAGGGGCACCTCCATGCCCCCCAGCACCCCCACCAGCACGGTCACCACCACCAGGGCCAGCCAGAGCGGTCCATCGACGCTGAACAAAGCGAACAGGGCCAGCGGACCCAGCAGACAGAGCGGAGAGAGGCAGAGCTCCACCAGCAGGAACGCGCTCAGGAGCCGCTGCTGGGGCCGCTCGCCACCACCCACGTACTGGCTCAGCCAGGCCCCGAGCCCCATGGCCGCCAGGAAGGTGCCGATCACCACCCCCGTGGCCAGGGCCGCGTCGCCCAGCAGATAGCTGGCCTGGGTGACGAGCATCAATTCCAGGACCAGCCCCACGCTGGAGGAGAGTGCGGCGGTGGCCAGCAGCACCCGCACCTGCAGCGGCGAGAGGGGCGGCATGCCTACTTCGCCGTCCCGGGGCCTCGCCCCTGGAAACCAGGCCAGCTGGAGCGACCGCTGCGGGGCACCCAGAGGCCACCCCGGTAGCTGCCTCGGTAGATGACACCGCTGGATCCAGACGGCACCCCCTCCTGCCCCAACTGGAACAGGTAGGGCCGGCTGACCGCGGTGACCGTGCCCACCGTCATGGCCGAGAGGGTGAGCACCAGGATCAACGTGCGCTCGGGAGCCATCTCAGGCCTCCAGCGTCAGTACCGCCACCGGGTGGGGGCTGAGCACGCCGTCTTCCAGCACCAGCCGTATCCACTCGATCTCCCAGGGCTCGCCGCCATCGGCGATGGTTTCGGGCAGCGTCAGTCGCAACCCCAGGCTGGCGGGCTCGTCCACCTTGAGATGGAGCACCTCCTCCACCGTCAGCCAGTGGTCGCCGTCGCTGGAATGGGCCGCCACCGGCAAGACCCGCTTGAAGCCCAGGCGCGAACGGCCGAGGGCATCGCTCACCTCCAGCTGCAGCTCCGCCTGCAGCCGGGGAGAGTGGGGACCGGCGTCGCTGGAGGGACGCTCGTAGCGGGCCCTCAACGCCACACGCACCAGGCCAGGCCCCCCCAGGCGGCAGCGCAGGAGCACGCGGTGGTCTTCCAGCCGCAGCACCTTGCGCAGGCGCCAGTTGCGGTAGAGGGATCCCATGGCGATCCACGCCATCACCTGCGTCACCACGGCGGTGAACCAGAGCAGCGGTGCATTGACGCTGTGGTTGCGCACCTCCAGCCGCACCAGCAGGGGGCTCTCAAGGGGGCGTCCGGAGGTGTCGAGCAGATCCTCGAGCGTGAGCCGCAGCCGGTACATCCCCGATCGCGGCGGCCGCAGCGACAGCCGCACCCCGTCGTCGCTCTCCTCCCAGCGGCCGCTCTCTCCCCCTTCCGACCAGGTTCCGGTCTCACGCCAGCCGTCTTTGGCCAGCTCCAGCACGGTGGCCCCGCCGGCGTCGAGCAGCTCCACCCCCAAGCCCATCGAGCTGTTCACGGGCAGCTCGGCCCGCAGTTTGATCAGCGGACTGCCGAACCCGCCTGATTCCAGACGCAGGGGTTCGCTGGTGCTCGACTCCTCCGGTGCCACCGCGATCTCCTGGCGCTGGGGTCGCTCCAGCAGCGAGAGCAGCAGGAGCAGCAGAGGGATCAGGGGCAACAGCCCCAGCAGCAGCGGCCAGCGCCGCACATCTGACGGGCTAGGCCGTGAGCCGACCTGGTCCTTAGCCTGAATGGCGCTTCGGGATGCCGCCATGGTCAAACCCCTGCTCCAACTCCTGCTGACGGTCGGGTGGACCGTCGTCGGGGTCATCCTCATCTATGCGGGCCTGTTGCTGTTCGACAAGCTCTCCCCGATCGACTACCGCGCCGAGATCCGCAAGGGCAACGTGGCGGCCGGTGTGGTGCTGGGGGCCGTGATCCTGGCCATCGCCGCGGTGGTGGTGGGCATCCTCACCACCTGATCCGAGTCCCCCTGCCTTGGCCTCCCAGCCCGTTGCCCTCGAGCCGATCGAGGCCTGGTTCCGCCACAAGGGCTGGCGGCCCCTTCCGTTTCAGCGCCAGTGCTGGAAGGCCTACCTGCGCGGGCAGAGCGGTCTGATCCAGGTGCCGACCGGCGCCGGCAAAACCTATGCGGCGGTGATGGGGCCCATCGCCGCGATGCTGGCGAATCCAGGATCAGGCCTGCGCCTGCTCTATCTCACACCCCTGCGCGCCCTCAGTCGCGATCTGGGCCTGGCGATCCGGGAGCCGATCGAGGCCATGGGCTGGCCCCTGAGCCTGGGCATTCGCAACGGCGACACCGCCAGCGCTGAACGCAGCCGTCAGCTCAGGCAGCCGCCCCAGATCCTGATCACCACGCCGGAATCGCTCTCGGTACTGCTGGCGAACCGGGCGGCCCCGCAGCTGTTCGCTGGCCTCGAAGCGGTGGTGCTGGATGAATGGCACGAGCTGATGGGCAGCAAGCGCGGTACCCAGACGGAGCTGGCCCTGAGCTGGCTGCGGGGCCAGTGCCCCGGCCTGCGCACCTGGGCGATCAGCGCCACCATCGGCAACCTGGAGGAGGCCGCCCGCGCGGCGGTGGGGGTTGGCGCCAGCGAGGAGCCCCTGTTGGTGCGGGCGCGGGTGCGGCGGGGCACCGAGATCCGCAGCCTGCTGCCGGAGTCGATCGATGGCTTCCCCTGGGGGGGCCACCTGGGCCTGCGCATGTACGAGGAGCTGGTGGCGGCCCTCGATCCAGCCATCTCCACGCTCATTTTCACCAACACGCGCAATCAGTCGGAGCGCTGGCATCAATGTCTGCGCTATGCCTGCCCTGACATGGAGGGGGCGCTGGCCCTGCACCACGGCTCCATCGACCGCGGGGAGCGCGAAGCGATCGAGGCGGGGGTGAAGGCGGGGGACGTGCGCTGGGTGGTCTGCACCAGCTCCCTTGATCTGGGGGTCGATTTCCAGCCGGTGGAGCAGGTGGTGCAGATCGGCAGTGCCAAGAACCTGGCGCGGCTGCTGCAGCGGGCCGGCCGCTCGGCCCACAACCCCGGCGGCACCTCCCAGGTGCTGTTCATGCCCACCAACGCCCTGGAGCTGCTGGAGGTGTCGGCGATGCGGCGGGGACTGAGGGAGGGGCTGGTGGAAACCCGCCGGCCGCCGCTGGCGCCACTGGACGTGCTGCTACAGCACCTCACCAGCCTGGCCTGCGGGCCGGGCTTCGAGCCCGAGCAGGAGCTGCAGCGGGTGCGCAGCAGCTGGAGCTACCGCCAGCTCGATGACGCCAGCTGGCACTGGTGCCTGCGCTTCCTGGAGCACGGCGGCGACTGCCTCGGCGCCTACCCCCGCTTCCGCAAGCTGGAGCGCGAGCCCTGCTCGGCAGCGACCGCAAGGCCGGAGGCTTCGTTCCTCTACAAGGTCAACGTTCCCGCCATCGCCCGCCTGCACCGGCTCGGGATCGGCACGATCACCTCCAGCCGCTCGATCACCGTCAAGGTGGTGCGCGGCGCCAGCCTCGGCCAGGTGGAGGAGGGGTTTGTCTCACGCCTGAAGCCCGGTGATGTGTTCTTCTTTGCCGGGCGGCAGCTGGAGTTCGTGCGCCTGCGCGACATGACCGCCCTGGTGAAGGCCAGCACCCGCAAGAGCCGCACGGTGCCCGCCTGGGCCGGGGGCCAGATGGCCCTCTCCGATCTGCTCAGCGGTCATCTGCGCCGGGAAGTGCACCGCTGTGCCGGCGCTCTCCAGGCCAGCGACCAGGCTGCAGCGGCAGGCAGCGGCAACAATCAGCGCCTCGACACGCCTGAACTGCGGGCACTGGAGCCGTTGCTGCGCCGCCAGGCCGACCTCTCGCGCCTGCCCCGGGAGGATCAGTTCCTGGTGGAGGTGACCCGCAGCCGCGAGGGCAGCCATCTGTTCGCCTACCCCTTCGAGGGGCGCTTCGTGCATGAGGGTCTGGGCTTCCTCTGGGCCGGTCGGCTCACGCGCATCCAGTCGGCCACGATCACGGTGTCGGTGAACGACTACGGCTTCGAGCTGCTGGCCCCCCGCGGCTATCCCTTCGAAGCTCTCTACGAGGAGTGGAGCGAAGCCCTGCTGGATCAGAGCGAACTCGAAGCCGATCTGGAGGCTTCGATCAACCTCTCCGAACTCTGCCGCCGTCGCTTCCGCTCGATCGCCCAGATCGCCGGCCTGGTGGTGAACGGCTTCCCGGGCCAGACCAAAAGCGGCGGCCAGCTGCAGATCAGCGCCGCCCTGCTCTTTGATGTCTTCAGCCGCCATGAACCCGGCAACCGCCTGCTGCTGCAGGCCCGCCGCGAAGTGATGGACGAGCAGCTGGAACTGGGCCGCCTGCGCCAGGCCCTCGAGCGCCTCAGCCGCGCCCAGCGCCTGCTGGAGCGCACACCACGGCCGGGCCCCTTCGCCTTCCCTCTGCTGGTGGAACGCCTGAACAACCGCATGAGTAACGAGTCGGTGCTGGAGCGGGTGCAGCGGCTAGTGGCCGAAGCCAGGAAAGCCGAAGACGACAGCTGACTGTCGCCGGCTTATTGCTGCGCATCAATGTCTCCGCCTGAAGGTCTGCGGCTGAAGGTCTGCGGCTGACAGTGCCTCGCGTGATGGGCGCCAGGAACAGCGAACAACCAACAGGCAACAGCCAATCTGAAGTTCCTGGAAAGCCCCTGGAGAAGGGCCGGCATGATCCCTAGCCTGAAGCCGATCCACCATTCACCTTCTGGCCTGCCGTGAAGACTTTCATCTACTGGTTGATGGGCGACCGGGCCGGACGGGTGGTGCTGGGCAGCTGGCGTTGGCTGTGGGGATTACCGGTGGAATCCGGTGGTCCCGTGGCCGTCGCCGTGGCCGAGGAATCCCTGCAGACGATGCAGCAATCGGTGCAGAAGCTGGCGGCGGCCGTGGCCACACAGGTGGGGTCCTACGAACGGGCCAAGAAGAAATACGAGCAAAAAGTTCAGGAGCTGAAGGGCTTCGAGAACCAAGGGGTCCTGGCCCAGAAGGCCGGCCAGGAGGAGGCCGCTCGCCTGGCGATCAGTCGGGCCATTCAGATCGAGAAACTGCTCCCCACCCTCGAGGCCCAGGTGCAGCAAGCGGAGCTGTTTGTCACCAGCTCCAAGGACAAACTCAATCGCGAACGACTGAAGCTGGAGCAATACCGCTCCGACATGCAGAACATGAAGGATCTGGCAGAAATCAATTCGGCCCTGGAGTCGATCGCCAAGGTGAACAACGACTTCGACATCGGCTCCGCCCGCTCCTCCTTCGAATCCGCCAGGAGTGCCGTTGAAGGCCGCCACCTGCGCAGCGCCGCCCTGGCTGAACTCTCCGACAACCCCCAGGAGAAACTGGCGGCCGATCTGGATCAACTCAGCCTGGACGAGGAGGTGTCGCTGCGCCTGAAAGCCCTCTCCTCAGGGTCCATGCAGCCGCTGCCGGAGGCACACCAACCATGACGATCAAGAACTCCGAGCCCGGCAGCGGCCGCAAAGGATTGCCGCCGATCGCCTACATCCTCCTGGCCGTCCTCGCCTTCGCGGCCTGGCGCTTGCTGCTGCCGCAGCTGAAGCTGCACAGCAGCCTGCAACCCACCCTGCCGGGGCTGCCGGCAGGGCCCTCCGCCGCACCCGGTGCAAGTGCACCGCCCGCTGGGTTGAGCTTTGCGCGGCTAGCGAGCGTGCCGGCCGGCACCACTGTGGCCATCGATGGATCCACCAGCATGGTGCTGATCAACGAAGCCCTCAAGGCCGGCTTCCAGCGCGCCTATCCAGGCGCAACCGTGCAGACCGCCGCCGTCGGCTCCGACAACGGCCTCCAGGGCCTGCTGGTCGGTGACATCACCCTGGCGGCGATCTCCCGCCCTCTCACAAGCGCGGAGCAGGGACAGGGTCTGGTGGCGGTCCCTGTGGCCCAGGACAGCATCGCCATTGTGGTGGGAGTAGCCAATCCCTTCCGCCGGGGGCTTTCGCGCAACCAGACGGTTCAGATCTTTCGCGGGGAGATCAACAACTGGGCCACCCTCGGGGGGAGCGACGGTCCGATACGGGTCTACAACCGCCCCAGTGTCAGTGGCACCCGCGCGGCCTTCCGCACGGTCGTGCTCGGCGGCGGCGAATTCGGAACCAACTCCACCATCACCACCCTCGCCCGTGATGCCACCACCCCAATGCTGCGATTGCTGGGAACCGACGGCATCGGCTATGCCACCTACGCCCAGGTGGCCGACCAGCAAACGGTGCGGGTGCTGCCAATCGACGGCGTCACCCCCGAAGCCCAGTCGTATCCGTTCCAGCGCCCATTGTTTTACGTGTACCGCGAGCCCGCCTCCGAAGCCGTCAAGGCCTTCCTCGGCTTCGCCTTCTCCCCCGAAGGGAAAGCCAGAGTCCAGAGCGCGGTGAAGGGCCCCTGAGCCAGGCCGGCTTTGGCTGAGCGGCGAAAGTGGGCCCCCATGGGCTTGGCCCGATGAACATGGCAATCGTGCTTCAGCTGCTGCTGGCGGTTGGCTGGCTTGCGGCCTTCGGGCTACTGGTGCTGCTGCTGGCCCTCGAGGTCACGATGGGGCGCGCTCCGCGCCTGGGGGCCAAAGAAACCACCCCCGCGGGCGCCTCAACAGGCGCAGCTGAGGTCGGCAGCGACGACTTCTTGAGCGTGATCGTGCCGACCTACAACGAGGCAACCAGGATCAACGGCTGCGTGGCAGCGTTGCTGGCGAGCGAACTGCAGGGGCTGAACTGGCGGCTGATCGTGGCCGACGATGACTCCAGCGACGGCACCGTCGAGGGGCTGGAGGCGCTGATCAAGACCGGAGCCTTCCCGTCACCGCCCCTGAAGGTACTGCGCTGCGGGACACGCCCCGCAGGCGAGACCTGGAGCGGCAAGAACTGGCCCTGCAGTGAAGCGGTGCGGCTGCTGAGCCAGCGCCCCACTCCCGATCCGGACCCCGCCGCGACGGAGTGGCTGCTGTTCATCGATGCCGATGTGACCGTGGCGCCGGCGGCCCTGGCCAGCGCCGTGGCCGAGGCCCGCCGCAGCGGCGCTGATCTGCTCACCCTCGCCCCACGCATCCGCTGCGGCTGCCTGGCGGAATGGGTGGTGCAACCGATCGTGGTGGCGCTGTTGGGCCTGGGTTTCCCGATCGCCCGCGCCAATGATCCAAACGACGACACGGCCTTTGCGGCTGGTCCGTTCATGCTCTTCCGCCGCTCCAGCTACGAGGCCATCGGGGGTCATCGAGCCCTGGCGGCGGAGGTGGTGGAAGATCTTGCCCTGGCGCGGGCAATTAAGGAGAGGGGCCTCAGGCTGCGCTACATGCTCGGCATCGAGCTGCTGGAGCTGCGCATGTATCCCGATTTCAGCGCGCTCTGGGAGGGCTGGACCAAGAACTGGCATCTGGGCCTGAGCCGCAACCCGCTGCTCACCCTTGCCAGTGGCGCCGTGGTGCTGGGCCTGTTCAGCGGCCCCTGGCTGCTGCTCCTGCTGGCGGGCCTGCAGTCAATCCAGCAACCGTTGGCCTGGCCATTCCTGCTGCCGCCCGCCCTGGTGGGGGTGGCCCTGCAGCTGGCGGTACGGATCTGGAGCCGCTGGCGTTTCGGGCTCGGCCTGCGCCACTGGTGGCTGGCCTGGATGGGAGGGCTGGTGATTGGCGCGATCGCACCGGCATCGATCTGGAAAACCAGCACGGGGCGCGGCTGGACCTGGCGGGGCCGGTCCCTCAGGCCTTACTGAGTTTCTTGACGATCCAGTTCATCAGCACCAAGGAGCCCACCAGGGCAATCAGCAGGGCGATGGTCATGGGGGGGAAGCCTTCTGGCCTGATTATGTCGGGTCGCTGAGCAGGGAATCCATCAGCACGGTTCCATCGCGCAGCAGCCGCGCCACGGTGAGGTTGCTCACCGGTTGGTCATGGCCGCCCTCCAGCAGCCACTCGGCCATTTCCATCCGCAACGCATAAGCCTCTTCGAACTGTTCAAGGTTTTCGAGGGCGTGCAGGCGGCACTCAAGCCAGTGGCGGGTTTCGCCGGGAAGCTGGCGCTGGAGGCGTCGTCGAGTCACTGGGGGCTCTCCATCCATGGCTAAATCCTGGCGGAGCGCCCCGTCTTTGGTGTAGCAAGAGGAACACATCCGGTTGGACACTGGACACCGCTGAATGCCGCCGCCATGAGCCACCGCTGCCTTGGGCCCGCCCTGGCGATCACCGCCCTGCTGGCGACCGCCGCCGCGGCGAGGGCCGCCGCCGACAGCCAGAACACCCGCCACGACTGCCGTCTCTGGCGCAGCAGCTACGGCCTGGAGCAGGTGGAGATCGCCAACCGCCTCGGTGCCGCCAACCTGCTCACAAAGGAGCACAACTTCGCGGTGGCCAGCCCCGGTGACACGCGCAGCCTCTACAACAGCTCCGATATCCGGCGTCTTTGCGCATTTCAGTGAACCCTCGGCGGCGGCCACTTACCCCGCCACCAGCCAGCGCCCACCCGCCCCCAGCAGTACTGCCGCGGCGCTGCCCCACCACAGGGCTGCCCGGCTGTTCAGCAGCAGGCGGCGCAGCAGCACCAGCGAGCCGCCCACACCCACCAGCAGCACCAGGCTCTGGCAGAAGGCGATCACGTGCTGATCGGCGCTCCAGCTGGGCAGGGGCTGCTGGAAGCTGACCAGCAGCAGCCGGCCCGCCTCCGCCATCCCCACAGGCAGGTGCCGCGCCAGCAGCAGGGCCCACAGCAGGGGCAGCAGGCCATAGAGCCCCAGGCGCACGCGCCGGGCGGCCCGGGCCGGTGGCGTCAGCCAACTGCCCAGCCGGAGCGCCAGCAAGGCCAGGGCCGAGGGCAGCGCCAGGGCCAGAACCGCAAAGGCCAGGCGCGGCAGCAGGGGACCCTCCTGCAGGCTCTCGGGGGCCAGGGGCAGACCGCCCAGCAGGCGATCCCAGAACTTGAGGCAGACACCCCCGGCCAGCACCAGGATCAGGCCCGCCTCACCATCGGGTGGGGCCATCTCCCGCTGCAGATCGGCGGCGGGGGGCCGCAGGCTCAGTTGCACGGAGCGGTGCGGGCAGGCCTGGGCACAGGTGAGGCAGAGAACGCAGTTGCGGTTGTCTTCCAGGTGGGCGGGGTGGGTGCCCAGCGGACAGCCCGCCGTGGCCAGGCCCTCGCCATCGGCGGGACCGCCCTTGAAGCAGGCATAGGTGCTGCAGCTGCCGCTGCAGGTGCCCACCTGGGCGCGCAGCTCCAGCACCGAGAGCTTGGCGAACAGGCCGTTCATCCCCCCCACCGGGCAGAGATAACGGCACCAGAAGCGCTTCTCGAAGCGCAGGGAACCGATCACGGCGCCGGCGGTGATCAGCAGCAACAGCACACTGCTCAGGCGGGCGCTGTTCTCCAGATCCGCCAGCTCCTCCCAGAGCAGGATCGCGGCGAAGCCGGCGGCCAGGACCGGCGCTGCCCAGCGGTCGGTCTCCCCCCTCGGCCAGCGGGGGGGCTGCCAGCCCAGGGCAGCGGCCAGCTTCTGGCTGATCTCACCCCAGACCATGAACGGGCAGAAGGAGCACCAGAGGCGGCCCACCAGGGGATACCCAAGCAGGATCAGGGGCCACCACCAGGCCCAGAACAGGTTCAGCACCCCGTTGTGGGCACGGTCCTGGGGACCCAGCCACAGCCACAGGTTCACCAGCACGAACACCCAGCTCACCAGACCGAAGAGCAGGGCGTTCCACAGCCGTGGTGAGCGCATCCACAAGCGAAGGGAGGGCTTCCAGCGCCACAGGTCGAAGCGCGGGCGGATCTGACGGGAGGGGGGCCAGAAGACCTCTTCCGGAAGCTCCGGCGGCGGCTCGCCATCGGCTGGAACCGGCAGCTGGCGGAGAGCCCGCTCCACCAGGTCCTCAAGCTCGCGCACGTTGCCAGGGAAGTCACGGGTCTGCAGGCGCCGGATCAGCTCCGTGCCCACCACCGGCGCCACCGGCCAGCCCAGGGCCCGGCTCTTGAGACGCAGGTCGTAGCGCAGCCAGTCGCCCAGGTCCTGGCGCCGGACCCGTAGCGGCGGCACCCGAATCAGCGTGCAGGCACGCTCAAAACTGGGCACCACCGCCTCGGTGGTGAAGAACACCCGGCCGGGGAAGTGGTGGGGGGCTTCGGCTGGATCCGGTGCCTGCCAGCGGCCACTCGTGGCAAGCTCCAGCAGGGCAGGCAGCAATTGGGGATCGACCCGATCGAGCTTGTCGATCAGCAGGGCTCCCACCTCGGGGTTCTCCAGGAAGGAGGTCTCACCGCCACGGCCGGCGGCACCGAACAGCTCGGCGCCATCGCCCCGCAGCAGCGCGCCGTCGAGCCGCAGCATCAGCAGCCGCCGGGCGGGAGAGCCGAAGTGGATCAACGCGGCGATGTTGTCCTTCTCCAGGCCCGGCTCGCCGCTGATCAACAGGGCACCCCCCCTGGAATCCAGAGAGGCCGCCCGCACCGCCTCTCTCAGGGTGCGCGCGTAACGGCTGTCGCCGACAATGCCGCGGCGGGCGCGGCCCACCAGATGGGGCGCCAGATTGAGCAGGCTGTCGGCCACTGGCGCTTCCTGCTGATGAGGCTGCATTCTGCGGCGAGGATCTGTACCGCACCCATCCCATGACGCTGACTCTTTACGGCGGAGCCCGCTCGAGGGCCTCGATGCCGCGCTGGTATCTCGCCGAGAAGGAGATTCCCTACACCTGGCGCCTACTCGACATGCAGGCTGGAGAGCACCGGCAGGAGGCCTTCCTGGCCCTCAATCCTTTCGGCAAGGTGCCGGTCCTGGAGGACGCCAGCGCCGAGACCCCTCTGGGCGGCCACCTGCGCCTGTTCGAGAGCGGCGCGATCCTGCTCTACCTCGCTGATCGTTACGGCCAAGAGTTCACCAGCTCCGAGCAACGGGCCCTGGCCGAGCAGTGGGTGCTGTTCGCCAATGCCACCCTGGCCACGGCCCTGTTCGTGGAGTCGGCCCGGGAGCGGGAGTTTCCACGGCTGATGGCCGCTCTCGACCAACTCCTGGCCAAAGGGAGCCCCTTGATCGGTGAGGCCTGGGGTGTGGCCGACTGCGCCGTGAACGCCCACCTGGCTTACCTGCCGGTCTTTTTCCCCCAACTCGATCTGAGCCCTTACCCGGCGGTTCAGGCCACGATCGAGGCCACCCGCACCCGGCCCGCCTACCAGGCGGCGATGGCCACAGCCTGAGCGCACGCGGCGATGGCGGATCAACCCCTTGATCGGGCTCCCTTCCACTGGCGGGGGCAGCGGCTGGAGCTGCTAGCAGCCAAGGCCCTCTGGGATCCCCTGCAGGAGCTGCTGCTGCTGGCCGACCTGCACCTGGGCAAGGCCGAGACCTTCCAGAGCCACGGCATCGCCCTGCCCAGTGACGGGGATGCCGGCACCCTCAACGCTCTGCTGACCCTGGCCCACCGCTGGCGGCCCCGGGAGGTGGTGGTGCTGGGCGATCTGATCCACAGCCGGATCGGCCTCACCACCGAGCTGCGCCAGAAACTCAGAGCCCTGCCCCAGCTGCTGGGCTGCCCCGTGAGGCTGATCGGCGGCAACCACGAACGCGGCAGCTGGATTGAGGGACTGCCCCAGGAGCCAGCTACGGCCCGGGGGGGTCTCTGGCTCAGCCATGGCCCCGAAGACCTGCCCCCTTCCGGGTCTGGCGATCTTCTGCACGTCTGCGGCCACCTGCACCCTGTGGCGCTGATCGGCAACCGCAGCGACCGACTGCGCCTGCCCTGCTTCAGCTACAACGCCGTTGGCGAGAGGCTGGTGCTGCCCTCCTTCGGGCAGCTCACCGGCGGACAGCCCTGCGATCCGCGCGAGCAGATCTGGCTGGTGGCTGACGGGGCGATCGTGCCCTGGCGAACCTCAGCCCTCGGCCGCTAGGGCGCGCACCACGTCGCCACGGGTGAGCACCCCCACCACGGTCTCCCCCTCACGCACAAACAGCCGCTGGGTGGAGCGGTCGTGCAGCAGCTTGGCGGCGGCCGCCAGCGACACCTCGGCGCTGCAGCTGTGGGGATGGCGGCTCATCACATCGCCCACCGTATTGCCGAGCACCTGGTGCACCTGCTTATCCCAGTCGAGGGGGTTGCGCAGGTAGATGACGGCGTCGAGCAGCATCACATAGGGGCCGGCATCAAAGCCGCTCTCCCGCACCATCAGATCCTGCTCACTCAGTTCAGCGATCAGGGCCCCCTGCTCATCGAGCACGGGCAGGCCGCTGATGTGGTGATCACTCATCAGCTTCACCGCCTCCTGCAGCGGCGTGGTCGGTGTCACCGACAGCACTGGTGTGGACATCGCGTCGGCCACCCGTACGGTTCCTGGGGTGTCGGGAGTCATCGGTGCAGAGCGTCTGCAAGGGTTCTAGGCCAGCGTGGGGGCCCGCCCAGGCCCCGCCGCCATGACTCCTTCAACACCTGAATCCGCTGGCGGGCGGCCCGCCGTTCCCCTGGCACGCCGCCTGGCCGACGCACTCACTGTGGCCCGGGCTTTTCTGGGACTGCCCCTGCTGCTGGCCCTCGGCGCCGGTCAGGCGGGCCTGGGCTGGGCGTTGCTGCTGCTGGGCGGCTTCAGCGACTGGGCCGACGGCTGGCTGGCCCGGCGCTCAGGCGGCGGCTCGGTCTGGGGGGCACGGCTTGACCCGCTCACCGACAAGATCCTGATCAGCGCCCCCCTGCTTTGGCTGGCGAGGGAAGGGACCCTGCCCCTCTGGGCCGTGTGGCTGCTGCTGGCGCGCGAGCTGCTGATCTCCGGCTGGCGGGCCGACCAGGCCAGCGGCGCTCCGGCCTCAGCCGCCGGCAAGGCGAAGACCGTGCTCCAGTTCACGGCCCTGCTACTGCTGCTCTGGCCGCTCACCTGGCCCCTGGCCAACGGCCTGCGCAGCCTGGGCTGGTGGCTGTTCTGGCCCTCGCTGCTGCTGGCGTTCAGTTCAGGCGCCAGCTACCTGAGGGCAGGCCTCAGCCGGCCAGCAGGGCCTGATCGGAGCTGAAGTCTGGGGTGGTGGCTCCGCGCAGGGCGTAATCGTTGCTATAGCTATCGGCCAGGCCGGTTTCGAGATCGAAGGCGGGCGACCAGGCCAGCTCCCTCTGCACCCTGTGGATGTCGGTGAGGAAGTGGGCCAGACGCAGGGGGAAGGCCTTGCGGGCTTTCTTATCGAGGCCAGAGGGATCGAAACTGCGGATCTCCACGGCCTCGGGCTCGACGCCGCAGGCCCTCGCCGCCGCGGCCACCAGGCCCCGAAAGGTAACGCCCTTGGCGCCACTGCAGTTGTAGATGCGGTTGGCCGCGGCCTCCACATCCAGGCAGCGGGCCATCGCTGTGGCCAGATCACTCACATGGCCCAGCTGGGTGATGGTGGTGCCATCGCCGGGCAGGGGCACCGGCTGGCCGTGGACGATCCGATCGAAGAACCAGCTCTCCACCGGGTTGTAGTTGCCAGGTCCGTAGATGTACGTGGGGCGGAAGCTGGTGAAGGGAATCGCCTGCTGGCGCAGCCAGGCCTCGGTGTCGAGCTTGCCGGCATGGCGGCTGGCGGGGTCGGTGGCTGCGTCCTCATCCAGGGGCCAGAGCTCGCTGTCGGCATAGACGCCGGCGGAGCTCACGTACACGAAGCGGTAGCTCGGAGCTCCCGTGCGCTCCAGCACCGCCTGGCTGTCGGCTCCACTGCGGCCGCTGGAGTCGATGATCACGTCGAAGTCGCGGCCCCGCAGCGGCTCCAGGGCGGAGGGGTCGCTGCGGTCGCCCGAGAGATGCTCCACGCCCTCGGGCAGGGGCTGGCGGCCGCGGGTGAAGAGGGTGAGCTCGTGCCCGGCGGCGAGCAGATGAGCCACCAGCGGCTTGCCGATGAAACGGGTTCCACCCATCACCAGGATCTGCACGGTCATTCAGCGGGGAGGGCGCCATTCAAGCGGCCGGGGCGGCTGCCACTGAAATGCTGTTTAGAAAAGATCGACCGTCAGACCATGCCGCGCTGGACCGAGTTGCTGCGCTCCGTGAACAACCTCAAGCTGCTGGCGGCCATTGGCCGCAGCGGCGGCGATCTGCACTCGGTGGCCGATCTGGTCGACAACATGCTCAAGAGCCCCCAGATGGACGCCTGCGTGCGCCGCTTCCGCGCCGTGCCGGGGGGTGGCGAGATGATGGACCAGCGCTACCCGCCCCTGCAGCCGGACATCGAGCGCATGATCCAGATGCCAGTGGGCAGCCTTGGCCGCGGATACGCCCAGCTGATCCGCGAGCTCAACTACGACCCTGAATTCTTCCGGCCCCGCCCCATCGACACCGAGGCGCGCTGGCTGACCCAGCGGATCGCCACCACCCACGACATCCACCACGTGGTGACGGGTTTCGGCACAGGCCCCGTGGGAGAGAACGGTGTGCTGATGATCACCGCCAACCAGATCGGCTTCCCTGCCTACGTGCTGCTCAACAGCGCCGCCCAACTGAACAGTTTCCGCCAGCAGAGCCCGCATGGCGCTGTTCAGCTCGATTTCGAGCAGCTCAGCGCCGCCCTGGCCCAGGCAATGGCCATCGCACGCGCGGCCTCCTGCCTGGCGGCGGTGCGCTGGGAGGAGGGCTGGGAGCGGCCGGTTCAAAGCTGGCGCGAGGAGCTGGGAATCCGCGAGCCTGCCGATCTCGAATCCTATGGGCTGGGCACAACCGTGCAGGTGTAGGGACAGAGATCACCCCTTGCTCTCAACGGCCAAACCGCCAATCCCCACAACAATCGCTCCGCTGGGTTGCGGGGTGTCTATAGGCCCACCTCGTGATGTTGTCGTGACGCTCAGCCTCGTCGAGAGCAACCTTTTCTGAAGGGGGATAGCGGCGGCAACTACCCAGGGGTGGGGGAGAACTGGAGTTCCCATGCCAGCTCTTCCAGAAGCGGCAGTTTCCACAGCACTGATTTTCTCGCCTCACGACATACCTTCCCTTGCCGGATTCAGAGCAGCAGTCCAGGAGAGCAGGAGGGCAGGAGACCAGGCCCGCTTTCAGTCCTTAATACCTGACGACTCAGAGTCCGACCATGACCCCACGAATCGAGTCCATCAATCCGAAAATGTGGAGAAGCAAGACGACTACGGCAACCACGAGTGCAACGGTAAATAAAATGAGATCCGTCAGGAAACCCTCAGTTTTTGATGAAAGGGAAAGAGCCAAACTACCAACGATCTGCAGCTAGCCGTTAAGCGATCCATTGGCCTGTTCTGCCACTCCATACCGTCCTTCCTAGGGCCATCAAAAGAAAGGTCACCCAAAGGTATTCATGCGAACAAGCAATCAAAGGCCAGGAATCGCCTTGACACGGGAATCTGCTGTCATGGCCAACTCCATTCGCCCCCCATCGATCAGATTCCCCTATTCCCACTGAGAAAACGAAAGATGATAATGATTACAGCAATCACCAGTAATAAGTGAATCAATCCTCCCAAGGACGTGGAGGCAACCAAGCCAGCCAACCATAGAACGACCAGCACGACAACGATCGTTTCCAGCATGATGATTTTCCGAGTGATGATGTATAGCGAGGGTCATGGACGCATCCCACCAGGATGGCGGACCCACTCCGGCCTGGATGCCGTCCAAGAATCGATCAGCTGAGATTGTCGGCAAGTCGTTCCGCCGCATCAGCGACAGTCTTCGCTCCTGACCTAGCCTCCGCCTTCAGGTCTACTGCCACATTCATGGCTGATCCCTGCACCTGCTTTGCCTTGCCCTGAATCTGGTGTCCGGTATCACCAGTCAGTTCGCCATAGGCGGATTCAAGACGGCCTTCCGTTTCTTTTGCTTGTGCATCTAATCGATTGGGCATGGTACTCAGTGCGATTGGACTGAAGGAACAAAGATCTGCTGATGCTGCCATGACTGACCATGGTGGGATCACTGAGCAGACGTTCAGCGCTGCTGCAAAAGCGACGACGAGAGTCCTGACCAGGTGAGCCCAAGGGGACATCCCGAGGCTGTTCCAACCCAAGGTCTAAACATGCCGCCGGGCTGCAACCGCATCACCGTCCTCTCCTCCTCGACTCCACCGCTCGCAACGGCTCAAAGTCCAGGCACAGCAAGACGCCTGGGTCGATAATCGATTTATTGCACGCCTGACTGCACGTGACAAAAAAACCGGGAACTGGCAGGGCTACTGGCCCGATGGCCGGCTATCGCCATCGCTGACGGATGACCGAGCCAGCAGGATGGCAAAAACCTAAGACTGAACTAAAATCACAGGATCAATACAGATTCCAGCTCAACAGCAAGGATATGCGTCTCAATGCAGGCTGCCAACTTCTCTTTGAGGCATCCGCTCCTTCTTCGCTGATCGTGATGCTGCGACCACGCAGTGGACCTGGACAAAGGGTTGTACGAGAGACGAATGAAGTCAGGCCGGATTCTGTCGCCACAGATTTCGTTGACATCAATGGCAATCTCTGCCAGCGGCTTCTGATCGCTCCAGGCTGCTTTCAAGTCGAAAATACAGTCACAGTCGAAACCGCTGATCGAATTGATATCGCGCCAGGAGCCGCTTTTGTTCCTGTGCACGAGCTGCCTGAATACGCTCTGCCGTTTCTGTTGCCAAGCCGTTACTGTCAGTCCGATTTACTGAGTGACTTGGCACGTACGATTGTTGAAGGCCATGAGTTTGCCTATGACCAGGTCGAAGCAATAAGCAGCTGGATTCATGCCAATGTTGAGTATCGCTATGGCACAAGCAACGCCTCAACATCTGCGCTTGATACCGTCAGCACACGAGTCGGCGTCTGTCGTGACTTTGTCCATCTAGGCATTGCTTTGTGCCGCAGCCTCAGCATTTCTGCTCGCATGGTGGTGGGCTATCTTTACAAGCTTGAGCCCATGGATCTCCACGCCTGGCTTGAAGTCTTCGTCGGAGGTCGCTGGTATATTTTTGATCCCACTCAGACCCTGCCAAAGGGAAATCGGATCGCGATTGCCTATGGCAAGGATGCAGCCGATGTTGCCCTGGCCAACGAGTTTGGACCTGTCAACCTGACTGGGATGAAGGTATGGGTTGAAGCTGCACAACAATGAGCTGCACAACAATGAGACGATGCGTTGCCATGCTGATCTCCATACCCAGCACCAACACCGAAGCCATCAGCCGCCGACTGAGGCTCTGAATCAGATGAAAGCAGGCTACTGGCTACGGCTTGAGCGAGGAAGCGAGAGCGTCGTAAGAGCCATCAGCATCACCGGCAACTCCTGGCAAGCCACCAGGAATGGACGCCACCCAGCGAGGATGTGCGATGACCACGGCTCCAACCGCCCCGCCATGCAGATCATCCCCGCCATCGACCTTCTCGACGGCCACTGCGTGCGCCTGCACCAAGGCGATTACGACCAGGTCACCCGCTTCAGCGACGATCCGGTGGCCCAGGCCCTCTCCTGGCAGGAGCAGGGGGCCGAACGACTGCACCTGGTCGACCTCGACGGGGCCCGCAGCGGGCTGCCCGTCAACGATGCCGTAGTGCGCGCCATCACCGCCGCCCTCACGATCCCCGTGCAGCTCGGGGGCGGCGTGCGCACCGCGGAGCGGGCCGACGACCTGCTGGCCTGCGGCCTCAATCGCGTCATCCTCGGCACCGTGGCGATCGAGCAGCCAGAGCTGGTGCGGCAGCTGGCGGCCCGCCATCCCGGCCGCATCGTCGTGGGCATCGATGCCCGCAACGGCCTGGTGGCCACCCGCGGCTGGATTGAGGACAGCCGCACCGTGGCCACCGAGCTGGCCGCCAGCTTCGAGGGCAGCGGCGTGGCGGCGATCATCAGCACCGACATCGCCACCGACGGCACCCTGGCCGGGCCCAACCTGGAGGCCCTGCGGGGCATGGCCGAAGCCACTTCCCTCCCAGTGATCGCCTCCGGAGGCGTGGGCTCGGTCACCGACCTGCTGGCCCTGCTCAGCCTGGCTCCGCTGGGGGTGGAGGGAGTGATCGTGGGCCGTGCTCTCTACGATGGCAGTGTCGATCTTGGCGAAGCTCTGCAGGCGGTGGGATCCGCGCGACTGCAGGACCCCATCGATGCCTCGCTCTGCTGATCGAAAGGAGCTCACCCCTGCATGGAGCCAGATGCTCGATCCCGGCCTTTAACATAAGGAAGATTCCTGATCTGGCCAGCGTCAACGTGTCCGTCGCCGTCACCACCACAGCCGTGCCGGTGAGTTCCGGAGAAACCCCATCACTCGGCGGAGAGTCGGCTGGGGCTGCCGGCGAGAGCGCTCAGCTGGATTCGTCCCCAGCTGACCTGCGCGCCACGGTGGCCCAGGCGTTCCGGCGCTGCCGTGATCTGGGCATGCGCCTGAGCCGCCAGCGGCGGATGGTGCTGGAGCTGCTCTGGAGTGATCGCCGTCACCTCAGTGCCCGCGACATCTTCGAGCGCCTCAATGTCCAGGGCCGCAACATCGGCCACACCTCCGTCTATCAGAACCTCGAAGCCCTGCAATCAGCCGGTGTGATCGAGTGCCTCGATCGCGCCAGCGGGCGGCTCTACGGCTACCGCAGTGATCCCCACAGTCACCTCACCTGCCTGCAAAGCGGCGAGATCGAGGACCTCGACGTGGTCTTACCCCAGGAGCTGGTGCAGCAGATCGAGGATCTCACCGGTTACAGCATCGAGTCGTACACCCTCCAGCTCTACGGCCGCCGCCGGCCCTGATCCGATCTCGGCCCTGGAGTTTCTCGCGCGCGCTCGTTACCTTGAGCCCATGTACCGAACCGGCGCGTGACTGAGCCTGCGGCCGCCACTGGGGCTGCCGGGACCCCCAGGTCCCAGGTGCTGCTGCTGGCCCAGCCCCTGCTGCGTCAGGGACTGAGCAGCTTGCTCGCGGAGGCGAGCCCCCCCTGCCGGGTGGCGGGCAAATCTTCTGAGCTTGAAGGCGCTCCGCAGTTGGTGATCTGGAGCCTGGAGGCCCCGATCCATCCCGGCAACCTGCTGCTGGAGCTGGAGCGGCTAGAGCAGCGCTGGCTGCCGGCGCCCCTGCTCCTGCTGATTCCCGCCCGGCCCGGCTGCAGCAGCGAGTGGCTGCTGCAGCTTCCAGCCGCGGGACTGCTGCAGGAGCCCGAGCCAGAAGCCTTGCTGGAGGCCGTGGCCACCCTGCTTCAGGGGGGTCGGGTGGTGGCTCTGAACGGGGAAGGCAGCTCCGGCGTAACTGACAACTCGGGTGGCGTCTGGGAAGCTGGAACGATGGGGCTCGGCCAGTGGCTGCTGATCAGCGGCCTGCAGCAGATCGATCATGAGCTGGAACTCGGCCGCCGGCTGCTGGATCCTCCCCCCGCCAACCTGCTGCTGCAGCTGATCCTGGAAGGCCGGCAGCGGGAACTGTGCTCCGCTCGGACCATGCTGATCTGGCTCTGGGGGCCGGCGTCGATGGCCTGGGGGGCCACAGGACTGCCCCCGGAGCCGAAAAGCCCTGCGCATGAACCCCGCCCCCCCAGCGGCGGCAGCACCGCCATCACCCTGCGGCAGCGCACCGCCGTGGCGGTGTGGGAGGCGATCCACCAACGCCTGAGCCAGGCCAGCCAGGGGCCGCTGCTGCGCCAGGACAGCGCCGAGCTATTCGCCCTTGAGGGCCTGAGCCAGGAGCGGCGGCGGGACCTGTTCCTGGCCCTGCTGAGCCAGCTGGATCTGCTGTTGCTGCAGCTGCGCCAGGAGCGCCTGCGCGGCGACGACCTGCAGGGCCGCTGGCTGAACCTGCAGCCGGAACTGCGCCGCCAGGCCCTGCGCCAGATGGCCGGCCCCTACGTGCAATTGCCCCAGCAGGGGGCCCTGCTGCCTGTGGCCGACACCCTCACTAACCAGGGCAGCTTCGATCTCGACGACCCGGAACTGCCCCCCAGCCAGCCGATGCTGGCGGCCCTGCTCACGGCCCAGCCGCTGCTGGTGGACGGTCGCCTGCTGGCCCCCGACGAACCCCAGGCTCTGCTCTACCTCGAGGCCCTGGTGAGCAACTGGGTGATCCGCAGCGCCGAGCGCATCAGCGCCGATGTGCTGGCCAGTTGCGGCGACTGGCCGGAGCTGCGCCGCTACCTGCTGGTGAAGGAGCTGATCGCCACCCGCAGCCTGGAGCGCCTGCGCAACCAGCTCAATGCTCAGCAGCGCTGGAGCGAGTGGTTCGAGAAGCCGATCCAGCTCTACGAGAGCCAGCGGCGGCTCTACCGCCTCGAAGAGGGGGGAACGATCTGCCCGCTGCTGCTCACCGAACCCCGCGACGAGGAATTGCGCCAGCTGGGTTGGCTGCAGCAGAGCGTCACCCTGGCGCTGGAGGCCCGCGACGCCCTGGCACCGCAGCTGCGGGCCCTGCTGCAGCGCGTCGGTGATCTGATCGTGGTGGTGCTCACCCAGGTAATCGGTCGTGCCATCGGCCTGGTGGGTCGCGGGATCCTCCAGGGGCTCGGGCGAGGCATCAGCAGGCCCTGAGGGTCACAATGGCCCCAGCCCATCTGGTGTTCGGTTGCGCCTCCCTGCCCGCCTCGGCTTCCAAGCTGCCCGCTTCGGCTGCCAAGCCGCTCCCCTCTCGGCCCTCAGGGCCGGTCTGCTCAGTCTGATCCTTGGCGCCTGGCTGCTGCTGGCCCCGGCGTCTCCAGCGGCGGCGGCCCTCACCACCAACAGCTACGACGGCAACATCTACTCGCTCTATGCCGGCAACGGCTCGCTGGTGCCGCCCCGCAGCAGCCTCGCCGAGGCCCTGGCTGACCACCGGCCCGTGGTGCTGATCTTCTATCTCGATGACAGCGCCGACAGCAAGCAGTTCGCCCCCGTGGTCTCGGAGCTGCAGCGGCTGTGGGGATCGAGGGTCGAGATCATTCCGCTCACCACCGATCAGCTCCAGAACCGGTCCGAGGAGGGCAGCAACGACCCCGCCCACTACTGGAAGGGTCTGATCCCCCAGGTGGTGGTGCTCGATCCCGCCGGCCGCGTGGTGTTCGACGGCAAGGGGCAGGTGAGCACAGAATCCATCAGCGAAGCCCTGAACAAGGCCACCGGACTCAATCCCGCCGGCAGCGCCAACACCAGTGCCACCCGCAGCTTCAATGAGCTGAACAGCGAAGTGGTGCCCGCAGGCTGATGACCATCCAGCCGGTAGCCCCCACACGCCGCGAAAGCGACAGCCTCGGTGCCATCGAAGTGCCGGCGGAGCACTACTGGGGCGCCCAGACCCAGCGCTCGATACGAAATTTCCCTTTCGGTGCGGCAATGCCGTTGGAGGTGGTGCAGGCCTTCGGTCAACTCAAGGCGGCCTGCGCCGAGGTGAACCAAACCGAAGGAAAGCTCGCTCCGAAGCTGGCGGCGCTGATCGTGGTCGCCGCCGAGGAGGTGGCGAGCGGGGCTCTGGATCAGGAGTTCCCGCTGAAGGTCTGGCAGACAGGCTCGGGCACCCAGACCAACATGAACGTCAATGAGGTGATCGCCAACAGGGCAATCGAGGCCGCTGGCGGCACGCTGGGCAGCAAGGCGCCGGTCCACCCCAACGACCACGTCAACCTGAGCCAGTCGAGCAACGACACTTTCCCCACCGCCCTCCACGTTGCGGTCGTGCTGGAACTAGAGAGGCGGTTGATTCCGGCCGTGGAGGCGCTGATCACAGCCCTTTATGCCAAGGCGGAGAAGTTTGCAGGGATTATCAAGATCGGCCGCACCCACCTGCAGGATGCTGTGCCGCTCAGCCTGGGCCAGGAGTTCAGCGGCTATGTGGCCCAGTTGGAGCTGGGGCTCGACAGTCTGCGCCACACGCTGCCCCAGGTGCGCCAGCTGGCGATCGGCGGCACGGCGGTGGGCACCGGACTCAATGCCCCCCCAGGCTTCGGCGAGAAGGTGGCGGCACGGCTGGCCGAACGGATCGGCCTGCCGTTCAGCAGCGCACCGAACAAGTTCCAGGCCCTGGCGGGCCATGAACCCCTGGCGGCAGCTCATGGCGCCCTCACGGTGCTGGCCGGAAGCCTGCTGAAGATCGCCAACGACATCCGCTGGCTCGGCAGCGGACCTCGCTGTGGACTGGGCGAGTTGATCTTGCCGGAGAACGAACCAGGCTCCTCAATCATGCCGGGCAAGGTGAATCCCACCCAGTGCGAAAGCCTCACGATGGTGGCCGTGCAGGTGATGGGGAACAACACCGCTGTGCAGATGGCGGCCAGCCAGGGCAACTTCGAGCTCAATGTGTTCAAGCCGCTGATCGCCCACAACATGCTGGAAAGCATCGAGCTGCTCACCGGCGGCTGCACCAGCTTCCGCGAGCACTGCATCGAAGGGCTCGCGGCCAATGAGAGTCGCATCAGTGTTCTGCTGGATCAGAGCCTGATGTTGGTGACGGCTCTCACCCCGGCGATCGGCTACGACCGCGCCTGCGCTATCGCCAAACATGCCCACGAGCACCGGCTTAGCCTCAAGGAAGCAGCCCTGGTGCTTGGCGAGATCAACGCCGAGGAGTTCGATCGGTGGGTGAAGCCGGAGGCGATGGTGTG
The DNA here is from genome assembly GCF_024345495.1 of Synechococcus sp. RedBA-s. Lineage (GTDB taxonomy): Bacteria > Cyanobacteriota > Cyanobacteriia > PCC-6307 > Cyanobiaceae > Regnicoccus_A. The sequence goes on from NZ_JAGQBF010000007.1 coordinate 33,747, forward strand.
AGCGAGCCCCATGGCGGCCTCAACACGGTACTGAAATCACTCAGCGACGAAGTGTCCTTGAAGCAGGTGTCAGCGTTGCGACTGCGGGCCGCCATCGATCAGCTGTGGAACGACTACTCCTACCGAGAGAATGCCCAACGGCTGCAGCAGGCCTGTGCTGTAGCTGGGTCTGCGTGAGCGATCCGGCAATTTGATTTCGAAAGCGTTGTGGGTGGGAATCCTCAGAAAGTGGCGAACTCCCCTGACCCATGACCAGCTCTTCGCGCCCACCGGGCCTGATCCAGCGGTACCGGGAGGAATTACAGGTGCGCCACTACGCCCGCCGTACCGTATAAACCTACGAGCAGTGGCTGCGGCGTTGCCTGCGCTTCCACGCAATGCGCCACCCTCGGGAGATGGGAAACGCGGAGGTGAATACGTTCCTGAACCACCTGGCGGTGGAGCTGCAGGTGAGCGCCTCAACCCAGAACCAGGCGCTGGCAGTGCTGCCTGATGAGAGCACCGGGCCGAACCGCAGGAAATGGGCAGGGTTGCGGGGACCAATGAACGATTTGCCATCGATTCCTGCTGACAACTACGCTCTCTGCCGCGGTTCACACTGGTGCCTGCATGGATTGCGAAGATCGAAAGTTCTCTGACTCCCGCGCCGCAGAAGAAAAGAGTTAGCGGACAAACCGAAAAAGATCTAGAAGAAACTACACGTTCGCGCACGAGTACCTTTTCTTCAGAGCACGGTACGCACCGACGAGAGGGAGCAGAGTCAGCGGCGAGAAATTGAAGGGGATAGTAGTTACTTGAGATGTAAATTGACCGTCACTAGGGACGAAAGCATTGAATGTAACTCGGGTATTAGCGTTACATACAGACCTACCACACTCGAATTGACCAGAAAATAAACTAAAGTTGCTAGCCTGATTAAAGGTTTGGCCGGGCAGCGGAAAAAGCAGAGGATTGCTTAAGTCAAGCTTAAACTGTCTCTCATTTCGACTTTCAAAGAAGAAGTTCGGATCCGCACCTGTTCCGTTCGAAATCCCAGTCCCCGGGGCCGATATGTTAAGTGGTGCAGTACCATTACAGCCAACTACGTTTAAACACATTTGATTGCCTATAATTATCAAGCTGGCTGCTTGTGCGGTGGTTTGCACCCTGCCGAGCCGCAAATTAATGACAGGGTTGACAGCAAAGCTAGGCGTAGTTCCTACCAAGCTTTCGTCGAATGAAATGGATCCGAAGACTCTTGCAAAACCGGTTTGTTCGCCAGTAGTAGTTTGAATTGCCCCACTTAAAATAGCGTCAACATTATATGTCAATGCATTAGCGCCCGTGAACACGGTCAGCCAAAGGGGAGCAAGGCCGATGGACAATGCTAACGGGTTGACCTTCATTGCTCAGCTTTAATATCGATTCCGATTGCTATACTTGCACCAGCAGGGATCAGCCTGTCACGATATGCTGACAACTCTCCAGCCGCTTCTGCGGGATGGGGATCCTGTCCGGCGGATCTCAGCTTTCAAGCACAAGGCTCGAACGAGGCGGCGGTCAGCGAATATCATCGCGCTGTTCCAGTCGCGACGCACTGGGACAGCCCTCCTGCCGTCCTCCGACTTCCCTATGAAGATTCGCCTCCAACGCGCCGGTGCCCTGCTGGGTCCTGGCCTTCTGCTGTTCACGGCGTCCGCTCCGTTCCACCAGCTCGCGTCCGCCGAGACGCTGGTGCGAGCAGCCGGCCGCTGCAAGCTGGAGAGAGCGGGCAATTTGCTCTTCAACGGCCACTGCAGCTTCAAGCACAAGGCGGCCGGCGGCACCGATGCGTTTGTGGTGAAGCTCGATGACGGCACCGACTTCAACTTCTCTGGCCCCAGTCCTCAGGCCCTGCAACTGCAGACCTACGACGGGATCGTGAACGTGCGCCACAACGCCAAGCCCGACCACGACCTGTTCCTGTGGAACGCCGACGGGGGAGAGCATCGCCTCTCGGTGAAGCTCGACACCGCGCAGAACCCTGACGCGCAGTTCCAGGACCAGCCCCAGAAGGCCACCAGCGCCACCCTGGTCGGTGTCGCGCTTGGAGGGCTGATCGGCGCTCTGATCGGAGGATCTGCCAAAGGCGGCGGCAGCAGCGAAGCCGCCCGCGTGGGAACCCCGGTGAGCGCACTGCAGTCGCTGGTGGGGGTGAAGGGCGCCAATGCCGAGAGCGAGCTGACCAGCAAGGGGTACACCTACCGGGGTGGCGACCAGCTCGGCGACAGTGCCTTCACCTACTGGCAGCAGCCCCGTACCAAAAACTGCGTGGCGGTGCGTACCACCGATGGGCGCTATCAGTCGATCACCTACACCGAGCCGAGCAAGTGCAAGTGATCGTCTGATCGCTTAGGCCATTGATCGCCCAAGGTCGCCGGTCCTCAAATCGGCGGCCTTGAGCTTGACGTGATGCCCTTCAGTACAATTCGCACAGCCGAAGACATGATTGCTTCCAATTGGGGAGCTTGACCTGTGAAATCCAGAAAGAAATAGGCCGCCTTCAATCCAGTGATGGAATCAATAGGTGACTCTGGAAAGCCTAGTCCGATCGCAAGGCAATGGCCCCTAAGTGCAGAACAGGACAGTATTGGGCGCGCTTTTCCGATTCGCAGTCTTCAGAGCAGTTAACATCTCACGGCTTCATCTTTAGTCACTGCAGACGAAAGAATTCCAGCGTATAGTACTTTTCCTACCTGTCGCCAAACATGGACTCAATAACTGCTGAGCAGAGCGCCTCGAGCCGCAAGCCAACTGTATGGATCGGAGTTCAGCTATATCTGGGCTATCTGGCAATATTCTTTGCCACATGGATCACAACTAGGGTTGATTACAATCGGATTGGCGAGAATGCGCAAAACATGAAGCTATGGTATGCGTTTCCAACTTTATTCGGATGCGCGTTCCTTGTGGCTGCCATCACTATCCTGGGATGGTGGCGCATAGTTCTGTTCGACAGGACGAAGTCCGGCCCCAGATGGATTTGGACACTTCCTATCGCGATGGCGGGAATCATTCTGATTAACTTCTTGGGTGCGGCCTCGAAACCGCTCACGTTTGAGCTTCTCGCTTGGTCAATACTCGGAGCTTTGGGTGTTGGATTCGGCGAGGAAATGATTACTCGGGGAAGTCTGATTGTGGGCCTTCGAAGCCGTCTGGGCGAAGGCAAGGTATGGCTGATCAGCTCCTTCTTGTTTTCTGCAATGCATATTCCCAATGTCCTCTTCGGATTTCCGCTATGGGCCATGCCCGTACAAGTGCTATTGACATTCATCATGGGCAGTGGTTTCTACGCTCTTCGCCGCATGTCCGGCACGCTGATTTTACCAATGGTTCTACATGGGCTTTGGGACAGCGCCTTGTTCCTAAATGTCGCTGTTGGCAGAGAACCCTCCTCTATCCAATACTCCGTGTACCCCATCGCGATAGCTTGCGTAATCGCAGTCCTTCGTTGGGAGCGGAATGCGCAAGCCCGGCATGGGTAACGCTTCATAGGTGCCGACAGGATAAAATGCTTCTCTATACTGCTATAAGCCCTTATGGGTGTCTTCAGACTTGATACTGTCCCTATCATCTGTTTCTTAGGTTGCCTAACATCAAGATCCAGCGGGCGCGGCCAGAAATGTCTGATGTATGCATTGCGGTCTGCTTCGCCGCTGGTCTGGAGCGTTAGGCCGAGAAGGAAAACATGACCACGAGAAGGCACTTCTTGCACAGCACGGGCATGCTAACGACCGGGCTTCTCATGGGCTGTGCAGCGGTGCGCACAAGAGATGCAAGAGACTTGGATGACAAGTGGTTCATGCCCGACGAGGCCGAGCGTCATGACCGCACCTGGATGGCTTTCGGTGCGAGCGAGATCATTTGGGGCAGAAAGCTGCTCCCGGAAGTTCGGCGCAATCTCGCGACAGTCGCCAAGGCCATTGCCCGTCACGAGCCGGTGTCCATGCTTGCGCGCCCAAGTGAACTTGACGTGGCGCGCTCCCTCGTCGGGCCGTCGGTGGACTTGATCGCATGTCCGTTGGACGATCTGTGGGTGCGGGACACGGGCCCGACCTTCGTATTGACCGAGCAGAGGCGCAAGGCAGCCATTGATTTCAACTTCAACGGCTGGGGCGAAAAGCAAGAGTTCGGACGGGACGCCAAGGTGGCCGCCTTGGTGGCAAGGCACGCGGGGGCGCGCGTGATCAACACCGACCTCGTCCTGGAAGGCGGCTGTATCGAGGTTGACGGGCATGGGACCGCCATCATCACGGAAAGCTGCGTCCTGAACGACAACCGGAATCCTGGCGTTTCGAAAGCCCAGTTCGAAGACAAGCTGATGCCGCTGCTAGGGCTAGACAAGATCATCTGGCTGCCCGGCATCAGGGGGAAGGACATCACCGACGGACATACTGATTTCTATGCCCGTTTCGCCAGCCCCGGCATCGTGCTCGCAGGCTATGACCCGGATCCCGAATCCTATGACCACGAGATTACGAAGCGGCATCTGGAGATTCTCCGGGCTGCCGCAGATGCAGGCGGCCGCAAACTGGAGGTCATCGTTCTCGAAGGGCCGACGACCATCCGCGAGGCCTACGCAACAGACGAGTTCGCGGCTGGCTACATCGGCTTTTATGTGTGCAATGCGGCCGTCATCATGCAGGAGTTCGGCGACGCGCAAGCCGACCTTGCCGCCAAGAAAGCCTTGGAGAAGGCGTTCCCCGACCGGGTAATTGAACAGGTTGCCATTGACGGCATCGCTGCGGGTGGAGGTAGCATTCACTGTGCTACGCAACAAGAGCCGGCGGCCTAACAAGAGCATGCAGCTGACTGCGCCTCACGCCGCAGCTGATGCTGGGCGTTGGATTGACGGAGAAGCTGTGGGATCGTGGAGTCCTGGCGAGTACATGCGCTTCGGCGACGAGCGAACCCGACCGTCGGTCGATCTCGCATCGCGCATCGCTGTCGAGCGTCCTGCGACCGTCATCGATCTGGGGTGCGGACCGGGGAACAGCACGCGGGTGCTGCGGCAACGCTGGCCCGAGGCGCATGTGGTCGGGCTGGACAGCTCGCCTGAGATGATCGATGCCGCTCGCGCTGACGAGCCGTTCGAAGAGTGGATCGTCTCGGGCATCGAGGACTGGGCCCCCTCGGCCGGCTTCGACGTCGTGTTCTCCAACGCGGCTCTCCAGTGGTTGCCTGATCACTGCGCACTCGTCGAACGACTGTTCCGGGCCGTCGCGCCCGGCGGTGCGCTCGGCTTCCAGATCCCCAGCGCTGACTTCGCCGCCGTCCGCCACCTCATTCACGGCATCGCGCTCGACGGTCCGTGGACACCTCGGATGTCGGGGCCGCTCGGCGAGCTCACGATGGAGCCGCCGGGCCTGTACTACGACTGCCTCAGCCCGCACGCCCGTTCCGTCGACATCTGGGAGACGGAGTATTTCCACGTCATGGATTCGTCTGCGGCGATCGTGGACTGGATCGCGAGCACAGGCCTACGTCCGTTCCTGGCTGCTCTCGAGTCGGAGGATGAAACGCGGATGTTCGTGTCGCGTCTGAGCGAGATGGTGCGCCAGACGTATCCGCCGCAGAAGGACGGACGCGTGCTGTTTCCCTTCAAGCGGACGTTCGTGGTGGCATACCGCTAGCGCTTGCCCGCTGTCCAACAAGCGTATCAACCTGAAGAATCGGCGTGTGAGGTATTCTCGGGTCGCAACGCTGCGGGGCCGGATTTGCAGATTATACGGAACACGTTATACGGATCCAATCCAGACATCTGTGATTTTCTCTGATATACTTCCATCCCATGGTGACTCGGGGATTTATCCATGGGCGCACGCGACATCATTGCTCATCCGGTGCATCTGGGTCTTGGCGCAACTGCCGAAGTTGAACCATTGTTCACCGGTGCAATAAGTTGGTACGAGGAATACATAAGCCGGCATGCAGATGATGGCGCTGAGGGGCGTCTCGTGAGCATGCACAAATTCAACGTTTCGTGGGATTCGTGGGAAATGCACCCGCATGGAAGCGAAGTCATTCTATGCACGTCCGGATCAATGATCCTCCATCAAGAGGATCCTGATGGTTCTCGTTCGGCCGTAACATTGGGTCCTGGCCAGTACGCAGTCAATACTCCTGGCACCTGGCACACGGCTGACGTGGAGCACGAGGCATCAGCAGTGTTCATTACCGCAGGATTGGGCACTCAGCACCGTCTGCGATAAGAAGGGTGTTTCACACGTGCGAGTCTTTCCCCATGGCCTAGTCTGGGGAGACATGAAGTACCGTAAACATCAAGATACATCTGACACGCCCCCTAAAGAGCTTTGATGTCTACCAAGGATTCTTGCGTTCAAGTGATCTTGGCGTTAGGCGTTGTTAGAGCACTCTTATGAGACACGTATGCGGGTATTCGCTCTGTTACTCCTCTGCACGATGGCCGCTTGCAGTTCCAAGCCTCCGGAATCTACCTACATTATTAATGGCACTAGACTTGAACGCGTAGCTTCGATCTCAAAACTCCTCAGTAAGACTGCCCCCCTACCAAGTGCGCTGTTAAACGCCCACTTCGTAGAGGAGCAGACGGGCGATGGCCGAGTCGGTCCCTCGGACTTTGCGCCGCATGCGGACGCCTTCTGGCTATAAAACCATGACTATGATCACCACAATGACTTCAGCTCAACACAACTGATGGTCAGTGATTCGGATCATCCCGGCGATCAGTCTCATCGCTTTCCCGCAAGACTGACAGAGAACCGGTGATCGTTGCAGGGTGAGTCGTTGCGACGGTATAGGAACCCTGAGCACAAGCTGCAACAGCTGAACCAGCCGCTTGCAGTTCGCATGCAGAAGGGCATAATCCCGCACGCGCCGAAACCGCCGTGGCAGCACGTGCCTCAGCAGTCGCCAGAGAAACTCGGCACCTGGCAACGTGCGGATCCGCTCTTGGCCCCGGTTGTCCTTGTAGCGGAAGCTGACCTCCCAGCGCTGTCAGCAATACTATCCTTCTCTGTTAGAACGCCCCGATAGAGATAGCGACCCAGATAAACGAGGGCTTGTTCTCCGTGGCCGACATCCGTGCAGTCCACCACCCATTCATTCGGGAGCTGTTCATCGCAGCGTAAACCCGCCAGTCGTAGGGCCTCAAAGCATTTGGCGCGGAAGACCCTCGCCAGATTGTTGGCCCAGAAGAGAACCTTTCCCTTCTTCTCGCGCCACTCTCTGCTCTGCTGGTTGATTGCGCCTGCGGGCACAATCAGACTTGATTAGGTAGCAAGCTCCGTCAGCCGGCTTTGTCGCATAAGCTGGTACAGATGTACCATAAGTGCCTGCCATGGCCATGAGTCGGATTCAGTTCCAGGCCGACCTGTCGCTGCCCAAGTTCATCTACCTCTCTCCACTCGCTCTGAGGCGCCATCTCGGCGTGAACTACCGCACGGCATGGCTGGTTCACAACAAGATCATGCAGGCGATGAAGGAGCGGGATGGGGCCTATGTCCTGCGGGGAAAGGTACAGGTGGATGCTGCCTGCCTTGGCGGAAAACGGTGTGGTGGCAAGCCTGGTCGTGGATCAGAGAACAAGGTGCCGATCGTCGCGGCCGTCTCTCTCGATGATGCGGGCCACCCCAGGCCCATGAAGCTTGCCACCGTGGCCACGTTCTCCTTTGCCGCCATCGCTGATTGGGCACAGGATTCACTGTCGATAGGATGTGAGGTGATCTCCGATGGGCTGGCCTGCTTCCGCGCCGTGACAGAAGTCGGTTGCCTGCATCAAGCTGTGGTGGTGAAAGGGCGCCATCCCAATGAACTGCCAGAATTCCGTTGGATCAACACGGTGCTGAGCAACTTGAAATCCAGCTTCAGTGGCACCTCCCATGCCCTGAAATTCGATAAGTACGCTGATCGCTACCTGGGTGCCTTCAATTACCGCTTCAACCGGCGCTTCAACTTGGCAGCGATGACCGAGCGTGTGGTTCATGCCATCTGCAGCTGCGACGCACGGCCGGAACGCGTCCTGAACAGTGCGGAGCTAGCTAGCTAATCAAGAGGGTTGAAGCACTCAGAGCAGATTGGCCGCCAGCTCCGCCAGGGGGGAGCGCTCCCCTTTGAGCAGGGTGACGTGGCCCGCCAGCCGTTGCCCCTTGAAACGCTCCACCAGCCAGGTGAGGCCGTTGCTGTCGGCATCCACGTAGGGGTTGTCGATCTGATACGGATCGCCGGTGAAGACGATCTTGGTGCCCTCTCCCACGCGGGTCACGATCGTTTTCACCTCATGGGGCGTGAGGTTCTGGGCCTCATCCACCACCATGTACTGGCGTGGGATCGAGCGGCCACGGATGTAGGTGATCGCCTCCACCTCCAGCAGGCCCATGCCCTTGAGGTCAGACCAGTTGCTGCGGGGAGCACGGCTGGTGCGCATGCTGCCCTGGGACGCATCCTCGCCACCGAGCAGGTAGTCGAGATTGTCGATGATCGGCTGCATCCAGGGGCCCATCTTCTCGCCCAGATCACCGGGCAGGAAGCCGATGTCCTTGCCCAGGGGAATCACCGGCCGGGTCACCAGCAGGCGGTCGTAGAGGTGATCGTCGGCCACCTGATGCAGCCCCGCGGCTAGGGCCAGCAGGGTCTTGCCGGTGCCGGCCTTGCCCACCAGGGTCACCAGGCTGATGGCCGGATCCAGCAGCAGATCCAGGGCGAAAGTCTGCTCCCGGTTGCGGGAGCTGACGCGGCCGAGCTTGATCCGGCTCGCCTTCTGCAGGGGCCGCAGTCCCCTGGCGGTGCCATCCGCCCGCGCCAGCAGGGTGTGCTGGGGTTGGCTGGCATCCACCAGGGTCACCCCTTCGTTGGCCAGGAGCGGCGGCTGGGGCGGCAGTCGCGGCGGCAGCTCATCGAGGTCGAGGGATCCCTGGTGGTGCAGCTGATCGATCTGCGCCGCCGTGACCACCCACTCGCAGAAGCCCGGGTAGAGGTCGGCGATCGCCACCTTGTCGGTGCTGTAGTCCTGGGCGATCAGGCCCACCGCATCGGCCTTGATGCGCAGGTTGGTGTCCTTGGTCACCAGCACCACGGGGGGGTGGTTGCCCATCACGTCCTGGAGGCGCTGCTCCAGCGCCACCGCCAGGATGTTGTTGTCGCCATTGCCGGATTTCAGCTCCGGCGGCAGCTGGGCGAGGGTTTCGTTGCGGCAGAACACCACCTTGAGCAGGCCGTGGTGCTCCGCATTGATCTCCACCCCCTCGGAGAGATTGCCCTTGCCGCGAAGCTCATCGAGCAGGCGGGAGGTCTGGCGGGCATTGCGGCCCCTCTCGGAGGAATCACGCTTGAAACGGTCGATCTCCTCGACCACCTCGATCGGGATCACCACCGTGTTGTCTTCGAAGCGGGTGATCGCCAGGGGATCGTGCAGCAGCACGTTCGTATCGAGAACGAAGGTCTTCTTCATCACCCGCGCCGCAATGGCCAGAAGTTGAACCTAGGCCGCAGCGGTGTCCACCCCACCAGCGCCTGGCACCAGACACGATCTACGCTCCCGCAGACCCGGCGCCCCTGCCCCTTGCCGTCCCTGCCTCCATTGCTCTGCGCCCTGCTCTTGCTGGCGCTGCTCTTCGGCCTCACCCTGCTCTGGCTGGAACTGCGCCACCGCCTCAGGCCGGCCTCGCCCTTGCGCCTGAGCTCCGGCCCCTGGACCACCCGCTGGAACAACAAGGGCGCGGTCACGCTGGAGGGCAGCTTCCGCATTGCCAACCCCCATGGCCGCATGGAGGTGATGGTGCCCGAGCTGCAGCTGCGCCCCACCGTGCTGGGTCGCCAGGACCTCTCCCGCCTGCAGGTGAGCGCAACGGTTGTGGCCGACCACCCCGACGAACCCTCTCGGCCCGATGGCTACTGGGCGGCTTACATCGTCAAGGGGCACAAGAGCACCCAGTTCAGGGCCACGGTGCACGTCAATCTGCCGGGCACAGGAGCCCATGGTCCGAGCCCCGAGGAGCGTCACACCCAGCTGCAGGAGCTGCTGGACACCCTCTGGCTGGAGGTGATCTGGATCAACTACGGGCCCTTCGGACGGCTGGAGCGCCGCGAGGGCTTCTTGGTGCCGGTGCGCCATCCTGCACCGCTGGATCCGGCCACCGCCGTCTGGCGCGAAGGCGATCGCTGCCGGGTGCTGCCGGTGCCCACCCACCTGCTGGGGGTGCTGGATGATCCCGCCGAGGTGCTCAGCCGCTATGCCGGGCCGGTGCTGCGTCCCGGTGACATTCTCACCATCGGTGAAACGCCCCTGGCGGTGATCCAGGGCCGCTACCAGCACCCCTCGATGGTTCAGCCCTCCTGCCTGGCCCGCCTGCTCTGCCGCGTGTTTCATCCCACCAGCAGCCTGGCCACGGCCTGTGGCCTCCAGACCCTGATCGACGCCGTCGGGCCGGCGCGGGTGCTCTGCGCCTGGCTGGCCGGCAGCCTGATGAAACTGGTGGGCAGCAAGGGCGGCTTCTACCGCCTCGCCGGAGACCAGGCCCGCCTGATCGATGACATCACCGGCACCACCCCCCCCTACGACCAGACGATCGTGCTCGGCCCCGATCAGCCCGAACGCAGCTGCCAGGAGCTGGCCCAGGCCCTGGGGGTGCCGGTGGCGGTGGTGGATGTGAACGATCTCGGGCGGGTCAAGGTGCTGGCCTCCAGCGCCGGCTGCGACGAGGACCTGCTGATGCGTGCCCTGCGGCCCAACCCCGCCGGCAACGCCAACGAACGCACACCCCTTGTGCTGGTGCGACCCGCCTGAACGCCCAGGCGTCCTTGTCTCGCCCCGATAAAGTTGATCATCAGCGGTTCTTCCGTGCGTCACCCAACCCCAACCCGTTCTCCGGGAGGTGATTCACTCACCGGCCCAGGGGACGTGCAGGTCGACCCCCTGCAGGGTTGGATGTTGCCGCATCTGCAGGATGCCGCCGTGCTGGATCTGCAGCCCCTGCTGCAGAAGGCCCTGTTGCTGCAGACCCCGGAGCGGCTGCTGAGCCGGCTGGTGCGCCGTCCGCCCCTGGCGCCTGAAGTGCTGGTGGCCCACAGCGGCGGCGTTGGTCTGCTGGGCCTCTGCGTGATGCGGCGACTCAACCGCAGCGGCAGTTGCTGGGGAGTGGAGGAGTTGCGGCTCTGCCGCGGCGCCCTGAGTGAACCGGGTTCCCCCAGCTCCAGGCAGGTGGAAGGGGCCCTGCTGCGCGAGGCCCTGCACTGCTGTCCGGGGGCTTCCAGCTGGATCACCAGGGTGGCCGCGGGTCACCAGGACCGCCTGGCCCTGCTGCGGGAGCAGGGGTTCCAGCCCCTGCTCCAGGAGACCCTCTGGTACTGGGAACCGGATCCCGCCGGCGCCAGCCCGCCGGCAGCCGTGCCTCCCAGCGACGAGCTGCAGTTGCGGCCCCTCAACCACCGCAGCGCCCCCCTGCTCTGGCACCTGGAGCAGGCCACCTGCCCGGCCCAGTTGCGCCAGTTGCTGGATCGCCGCATCGAGGACGTGCTCGATCAGAGCGAAGGCCGAGGCCTGCTCTGGGTCGACACCAGCCGCCAGCAGGCCGTGGCGGCGGTGCGGCGGCTGAAAAACCTCCGCCTCGGTCCAGCGGAGCTGGAGGTGAGCCTGCACCCCGGTTGGTCCCACCTACATGGCCCCGCGCTGGCGCGGCTTGCGCTGCAGCAGGCGGGCGGACTCTCGCCCCTGCGCCTGCGCAGCGACAGCGACGACCAAGATCGCGAACACTGGCTCAGTGAGCTCGGAGCGGTGGCGGAGGGGGAGGAGCTGCTGATGGCCCGCAGCGTCTGGCGGCGCCAAGAGGCGCGCCAGCTCAGCCGCCAGTCCTGGCGGCTCGACACCGTGCTCGACCCCTTCAAGCCCCGCCGGCGCCCCGTACCCACCCCGCTACAGCGGGGCGTGGCCGCCCACCACGGGGCCCAGCCCCACCAGGCCCTGGGCAGCGGCCGTTGATCCGCCAGCCACCGCCGCCCCGCTCCGTGCTGGCCGTCGATGTGGGCCGCCGCAGGATCGGTCTGGCCGGCTGTGACCCGCTCGGTCTGACCATCACGCCACTGCCCCCCCTGGCCCGGGGGGCCTTCAGCGACGATCTCCAGCGCCTGCGCCCCCTGGTGGCCCAGCGGCGCGTGCAGGCGCTGGTGGTGGGGCTGCCCCTTGATGCCAGCCAGCAGCCCACCGCCCAGGCCAGCCACTGCCGCCGCTACGGCCAGCGTCTGGCCCTGGCCCTGGAGCTGCCCCTGGCCTGGGTGGATGAACACGGCAGCAGCTGGGAAGCGGGCGAGCGCCATGGACTGCATGGAGATCGCAGCGGCCAGCTCGACAGCGCCGCCGCGGCCCTGCTGCTGGAGCAGTGGCTGCGCCAGGGGCCCGAAGCCCTTCCGGTCAGCCCAGCGACACCGAAACTCGACCAGCCGGCAGGCGCTGAGACATTCTGATGGGACCCGCTGATTCCCCATGAGTGCCGAAGGACCGTCGATCAGTGGATCCGGTGACGTGCCCACGGTGCTTGTTCGTGATGGCCAGAACCGCCAGCTGCTCTGTTTTCTCGAGCAACTGATTCCGCTGGATGGCCACGACTACGCCCTGCTCACCCCGGTGGACACCCCGGTGTGCCTGGTGCGCATCGCCGAGGGCGACGACGAGGAGGACGAGGTGGTCGAGGAGGTGGATGCCGCCGAATCAATCCTGACCGTGGCCGATGTGGTGCTGCAGGAGCACGACCTCACCCTGGTGCGCTCGGCGGTGACCCTCACCGTGAGCGGGGAGTTGGAGGAACCCGACCCCGACGACCTCGACGACGACCTCCAGGGCGATGGCGATGGCGACGACGAGACCGACCTCTACGAGATGTTGATCCAGTTCCGCGCCGAAGACCAGGAATACGGCCTCTACATCCCCCTTGATCCCTTCTTCGTGGTGGCCCGCATGGAGAACAGCGAGGCGGTGCTGGTGGAAGGGGAGGAATTCGAGCGGGTGCAGCCGCGCATCGAGGCCGAGCTCGATGACCGGGAGCGCGTTGGGTGAAGCTCCACCAGCTGTTGCGCCCCGACTGGGTGCTGAGCACCACCCTGGCCCAGATGCCCCTGGAGCGGCTGCTGGATCGCGGCATCCGCGCCCTGGTGCTGGATGTGGACCGCACGCTGCTGCCCCTGCGCCAGGCCGAGATGCCGCCGCTGATGGAGGCCTGGTTGCGCCAGGCCAAGCAACGGATGCGGCTGCATCTGTTCAGCAACAATCCCTCCAGGCGGCGCATCGGCGCGGTGGCCGAGCGCCTGGAGCTGCCCTTCACCACCTCGGCGGCCAAACCCCGCCGCAGCGCCCTGCGCAGGGTGCTGGCAGATCTGGATCTTCCGCCCGAGCAGGTGGCCCTGGCCGGTGATCGTCTCTTCACCGACGTGCTGGTGGGCAACCGCCTCGGCCTGTTCACCGTCCTGGTGAAACCCCTGGGCCCGGAGGGTCGGCCCTGCCCGCAGGATCGCCTGCAGCGCCTGGAGATGCGGCTGGCGCGGCTGGTGGGCACCGAGTGGAGCCGATGACAGCACGGGACGCTCCCAAGCGCCGCGTGATCAAGGTGGGCACCAGCCTGCTGCGCGGCACGGGCCAGCGCGACACCGAAGCGGTGATCGCCGGCCTGGCCGCCAGCCTCAGCCGGCGGCGCCTGCTGGGGGAGGCCATCGCCCTGGTCACCAGCGGTGCCGTGGGTCTGGGCTGCCATGCCCTCGGCTTCCAGCAGCGCCCTGAGGAGGTGGTGGCCCTGCAGGCCGCCGCGGCCGTGGGCCAGGGACGGCTGATGCGCCTCTACGAAACCGCCTTCGCCGAGCACGGCACCACCGTGGCCCAGGTGCTGCTCACCCGCGGCGACCTGGCCTCCCGCCGCCGCTACCAGAACGCCTGCCGCACCCTCGAGCAGCTGCTGAGCTGGGGCGTGGTGCCCGTGGTCAACGAGAACGACACCCTCGCCACCGATGAACTGCGCTTCGGCGACAACGACACCCTCTCGGCCCTTGTGGCGGTGGCGATCGGCGCCGATGAGCTGGTGCTGCTCACCGATGTGGATCGGCTCTATTCGGGCGATCCCCGCAGCGATGCCAGTGCCCGGCCGATCGAGGTGGTGCGCGATCTGCTGGAGCTGGAGAGCCTCAGCGGCGTGGCCCAGGGCGGTGGCCGCTGGGGCACTGGCGGCATGACCACCAAGCTGGCCGCGGCCCGCATCGCCACCTCCAGTGGCATTGCCGTGCGGCTGGCCGATGGCCGTGATCCAGCGGTGCTTGAAGCCCTGCTGGCCGGCGAAAGCCTCGGCACCCTCTTCCGTCCCAGCCCCAGCCCCCTGCCCGATCGCAAGGGCTGGCTGGCCCATGCCCTGCTGCCCAAGGGGGAGCTGCTGATCGACCCCGGCGCCGAGCGGGCCCTGATCGAGCGGGGCGCCTCCCTGCTGGCGGTGGGCATCCGCGCCGTCAAGGGCGAGTTCGAGCGGCGGGATGCCGTGCGCCTGCTGTCGCTGGAGGGGCAGGAGATCGGCCGCGGCCTCTGTGCCCTCAGCAGTGCCGAGGTGGCCCAGGTGCTGGGGCTGAGCAGCGAGGCGGCCGAGACCATCCTGGAGCACGGCGCCGGCGATGCGGTGGTCCACCGCGACCACCTGGTGCTCACCGCCGCGGTGGCCCGGGGCTGAGGAGCCCGGGGCTCAGGGGCCGCCCTACGATCCGGCCGTCGGTCCGCGACCCCTGGAATGCGCTTCAGCACCTTGCTCACCCACCTGAGCGAGCTGAGCGAGGCCAGCCCCAGAGACCTGGCCGCTGATCCCGAACTGAGCACAGCGGCGGCCGTCGACCAGGCCGGGGCGGCGGAGCTGGCCTTTCTCGAGCCCGGCCACAGCCTGGCGGCGGCTCTGACCAGCTGCACAGCCGGCGCGCTGCTGCTGCCGCCCGATGCCGCCCTGCAGGAGCTCGCCAGCGGCCGGGGCATCGCCTGGGTGGCCCTCAAAAACCCACGTCTGGCCTTCGCCGAGGCCCTCGAAGCCCTTCATCCCCCCCGCCGCCTGCCGCCGGGCCTCCACCCCAGCGCCGTGATCGATCCGGGCGCCAGCCTGGGCCAGGAGGTACACATCGGCCCCCATGTGGTGGTGGGGGAAGGTTGCGTGATCGGCGCGGGCTGCACCCTCCACGCCGGTGCCGTCCTCTACGGCGACGTGCAGCTGGGCGAGGACTGCGAGATCCACTCCAACGCGGTGCTTCACCCCGGCAGCCGCCTGGCCCGTGGCTGTGTGATCCACTCCACGGCAGTGGTGGGCTCGGAGGGTTTCGGCTTCGTGCCCACCGCCAACGGCTGGAGAAAAATGCCCCAGACCGGCCTGGTGGTGCTTGAGGAGGGGGTGGAAGTGGGCTGCGGCACCACCATCGATCGCCCCTCGGTGGGGGAAACCCGCATCGGCGCCGGCACCAAGATCGACAACCTGGTCCAGATCGGCCATGGGGTGGTCACTGGCCGCGGCTGCGCCCTGGCCTCCCAGGTGGGCATCGCCGGCGGCGCCATCCTCGGCGATGGCGTGATCCTGGCGGGCCAGGTGGGCGTGGCCAACCGGGCCAGGATCGGCGATCGCGCCATCGCCTCCTCCAAGTCAGGGATCCACGGCGAGGTGGCCGCCGGCGAGGTGGTGAGCGGCTACCCGGCCATCCCCAACCGCCTGTGGCTGCGCTGCTCCGCCGCGTTCAACAAACTGCCGGAGATGGCCAAGGCCCTGCGCCAGCTGCAGAAGTAGCCTCGCGCCCAGCGCCTTCTCCACCTCCGCGGGCCTGCAGCCAATGACCAGCTACCGCATCACCCTGCTCCCCGGCGACGGCATCGGACCGGAGATCACGGCCGTGGCGCGGCGCCTGCTCGATGCGGTGAGCGCCCGCCACCACTTCAGCCTCGACTACGACGAGCAGCCCATCGGTGGCGCCGCCATCGACCGCAGCGGTGTGCCCCTGCCGGAGAGCACCCTGGCGGCCTGCCGCGGCGCCGACGCCGTGCTGCTGGCGGCGATCGGCAGCCCCCGCTTCGATGCCCTGCCGCGGGAGCAGCGGCCCGAAACCGGCCTGCTGGGTCTGCGCTCGGGTCTGGGCCTGTTCGCCAACCTGCGGCCGGTGAAGATCATTCCGGCCCTGATCGACGCCAGCACCCTGCGGCCGGAGGTGATCACGGGCGTGGATCTGCTGGTGGTGCGCGAGCTCACCGGCGGCATCTACTTCGGCACCCCCAAGGGGCGGGTGGAGGCGGAAGGCCGGGTGCGGGCCTTCAACACGATGGTCTACGCCGACGACGAGATCGACCGCATTGCCCGGGTGGCGTTTCAGCTGGCGAGCGAGCGGAGCGGCAGGCTCTGCAGCGTCGACAAGGCCAACGTGCTCGATGTCAGCCAGCTCTGGCGCGACCGGGTTGAACTGATCGCCAGAGAATTTCCCCAGGTGGAGCTCAGCCACCTCTACGTCGACAACGCGGCGATGCAGCTGGTGCGCGCACCCCGCCAGTTCGATGTGCTGCTCACCGGCAACCTCTTCGGGGACATCCTCAGTGACGAGGCGGCGATGCTCACCGGCTCGATCGGCATGCTGCCCTCCGCTTCGCTGGGCTCCGCTGGCCCGGGGCTGTTCGAGCCGGTGCATGGCTCCGCCCCCGACATCGCCGGGGCCGACCTGGCCAATCCGATGGCGATGGTGCTCTCGGCCGCAATGATGCTGCGGGTGGGGCTGAAGCAGGAGGCGGCCGCCAGGGAGCTGGAGGCGGCCGTGGACCGGGTACTCACGGCGGGCTACCGCACAGGGGATCTGATGGCGGAGGGCTGCAGCCGGCTGGGCTGCGCGGCCATGGGCGAGAAACTGCTGGCGGAACTCTGAGCGGAGCGGCTGCAGCGCTGAGGGGCAAGGACCCTGGACCGATGACCTGCCAAACTCGGTTCCGCCCTTTCTCCCCCTGCGCTGATGTCCAAGCGTCATCCGGTTGTAGCGGTCACCGGTTCCTCTGGCGCAGGGACCAGCACCGTCAAGCGTGCCTTCGAGCACATCTTCCAGCGGGAAGGAATCGTGCCGGCGGTGGTCGAAGGGGACAGCTTCCACCGCTTCGAGCGCGGCCCGATGAAGGAGCAGATGGCCCAGGCGCAGGCCGGCGGGGTCAACTTCTCCCACTTCGGCCCCGAAGCCAATCTGTTCGACAAGCTGGCCGAGCAGTTTCAGTCGTACGGCGAAACCGGTGGCGGCCAGAAGCGCTACTACCTCCATTCCGTGGAGGAGGCCGCTGAGCACAATGCCCGCCTCGGCACCCAGCTGGAGCCCGGTCAGTTCACCCCCTGGGAGCCCATTCCCTCAGAGACCGACCTGCTCTTCTACGAAGGCCTGCACGGCGGTGTGGTGGGCGACGGCTATGACGTGGCCTCGCTGGTGGATCTGCTGATCGGTGTGGTGCCGATCGCCAACCTGGAGTGGATCCAGAAAATCAGCCGCGACAACGCCGAACGCGGCTACTCGGCCGAGACGATCGTGGACACGATCCTGCGGCGCATGCCCGACTACATCAACCACATCTGCCCCCAGTTCAGCCTCACCGACATCAACTTCCAGCGGGTGCCCACGGTGGACACCTCCAACCCGTTCATCTGCCGCAACATCCCCAGCCCTGACGAGAGCTTCGTCATCATTCACTTCCGCAAGGGCGCCCGGGAGAAATGGGGGATCGATTTCTCCTATCTGCTGCGGATGATCAACGGCTCCTTCATGTCGAGCCCCACGAGCATCGTCGTCAACGGCGGCAAGATGGGCTTCGCCATGGAGCTGATCCTCACCCCGATCATTCACCGCATGATCGAGGATAAGAAGACCCTGTCCTGAGCGATTAGGCTGTTGGGGCCGATCGAAATGGGTGAGGCCGATTACCTTCGCCACACCTCCATCATTCGACCCCACACCGCCGGCGGCTTCCACCGGTTCTGGAAGGGCGCCCATGCCCTCCTTCGAGATCCGCGGCGCCTCCAATCCCGGCAATCCGCCAGTGCGCTGGGATCAGATCAACAGTGGTGTGGTCCTCAAGCAGGCGCGCCGCGTCTACTTCCACTACGTGGAACAGTGCCCCGGGGGGGCTGAGCCGATCGGAATCGTGCTCGAGAATGGCAGCGGCGGCCAGGGTCGGGTGGTGTTTGAGGCACCCGTGCTCCTGCCCGATGAGCAGTTCGTGCCCCTGGAGCTGATCCGTGGCCGCAGCGCTGGCCGAGGAGGACGCACAATCCGCGGTCCCCAGCGGGGCTGAGCGAACACCCCCCACGCCCTGAGGCCAAGCCTGTGGAGCCCGACACAGCCACCCAGATCCTGATCTCCCTGCTGGCGGCCCTGCTGGGAGCCTGCGTCGGCAGCTTTCTCAACGTGGTGGCCTGGAGGCTGCCGCGGCGGGAGTCGATCGTGCTGCCCGCCAGCCACTGTCCCCGCTGCGGAGTGACCCTGGCCTGGCAGCAGAATCTGCCGGTGCTGGGCTGGCTGCTGCTGCGCGGCCGCTGTGGACGCTGCCGCGGTCCGATCTCCCCCCGCTACCCCCTGGTGGAACTGCTCTGCGCCGGGCTATGGGTGGCTGTGCTTCAGGCCAGCCCCACCGCCATGGCCAGCTCGCCCGGCTGGCTGCAGATCGGCGCCGGCTGGCTGCTGGTCAGCTGGCTGCTGCCCCTGGTGCTGATCGACTGCGACCACCTCTGGCTGCCGGAGCCCCTCTGCCGCTGGGGCCTCCTGCTGGGCCTGGCCGTCACCCTTGCCGCCGGCCTCAGCCAGTCGGGGGAGGTGGCGCGGGCACTGATCTTCAACCATCTGCTCGCCGCCGTTCTGGGGCTGCTGGCTTTCGAAGGCCTCAGTGCCCTGGCCGAACGGCTGATGGGCCGGCCGGCCTTGGGGCTGGGCGACGCCAAACTCACCGCCCTGCTGGGGGCCTGGCTGGGGCTGACGGGCCTGGGCCTGGCGGTGGCCCTGGCGGTGTTCAGCGGAGCGGCTGTGGGCAGTGCGGGGCGGCTGAGCGGACGGCTGGGGCCAGCCGAACCCTTTCCCTTCGGGCCCTTCCTCGCCCTTGGTGGCGTGGCGGTCTGGCTGGTGGGGGAGAGCTGGTGGCTGCAGCAGTGGAGCCGGTGGGGCGCCGGCCTTTAATGGAGTCATCGATCCGTTGCCAGGTCCCATCCCGTGTCCCTGTTCGACTGGTTCGCCGATCGCCGCAAGGCCAATCCGGTCGTACGCGCCACCCAGGAGGTCGAAGACGGCGACGGGCTCTGGAGCAAATGCCCCGAGTGCGGGCTTGTGGTGTACCGCAAGGATCTGATCGCCAACGCCAGCGTCTGCAGCGGCTGCTTCTACCACCACCGCATCGACAGTGACGCCCGCATCCGGGTGATCGCCGATGAGGGCAGCTTCAGCGCCATCGACACCGAGCTGTCCCCCACCGATCCTCTCGCCTTCAAGGATCGCCGCAGCTACGCCGACCGCCTGCGCGACACCCAGGAGGCCACTGGCCTGCGCGATGCGGTGGTCACCGGCCACTGCCGCCTCGAGGGCCTGCCCCTCTCCCTGGGGGTGATGGATTTCCGCTTCATGGGCGGCTCGATGGGCTCGGTGGTGGGCGAGAAGCTCACACGGCTGATCGAGCAGGCCACCGAGCGGCGCCAGCCCCTGGTGATCGTCTGCGCCTCCGGCGGCGCCCGCATGCAGGAGGGGATGCTCAGCCTGATGCAGATGGCCAAGATCTCCGGTGCCCTGCAGCGCCACCGCCAGCAGGAGCTGCTCTACATCCCCCTGCTCACCCACCCCACCACCGGCGGGGTGACGGCCAGCTTCGCCATGCTGGGAGACCTGATTCTCGCAGAGCCCAAGGCTCTGATCGGCTTCGCCGGCCGACGGGTGATCGAGCAGACCCTGCGCGAGAAGCTCCCCGAGGGCTTCCAGACCGCCGAGTACCTGCAGGAGCATGGCTTCGTGGATCTGATCGTGCCGCGCACCCGTCTGCGCAGCACCCTGGCCAGCCTGCTGCGGTTGCACGGCGTCACCACCAGCTCGGCGCCGGCCCCGGTGGCGGCATGAGCGGCCTGCACCGGCTGCTGAAGGCCGCTCTGCTGGCGACAGCGCTGCTGCTGATGGTGCTGGCGACTGGTCCCGGCCCCGCCAACGCCGGCCCGGTGAACTGGCAGGAGGTGCCCGAGAGCCCCGCCGGCCGCCAGTGGTGGGACACGGGCAGCCTGCGCCTCAGCCGTGGCGGTGAACTCTCGGTGCTCACCCGCTTCCAGCCGGTCTCCCCTGAGGATCGCGGCCAGCTCTATGTGATGGAGCTCGACTGCGGTCAGGAGCTTTACCGCGACACCTCCGTCAACGGCCTGCCCCGCTTCAAGGCCGAGTGGCAGCCCACCGGCGCAGACGACCTGATCAGCGCAGTGCTGGATGAGGCCTGCGCAGCCGGCTCCGAGCTGCAGTCGTCCCGTTGATCCGCTGAACCCCGGAGCTGCCATGAGCCAACCCCTCCAGGTCGCCGTGGCCGGCCTCGGTTTCGGTGAGAAGGTGCACCTGAGCGCCCTGCGGGCCTGTCCGGGCACCGAGCCGGTGGCCCTCTGGCACCCCAGAGCCGATCGGTTGGAGGCGGCCTGCCGCTCCGCTGAGCTGCCGGGCCACAGTGATTTCGCGGCGCTGCTGGCCGAACCGGCGGTGGAGGCAGTGGTGATCGCCACCCCGCCAGCCCCCCGCTTCGAGCTGGCGCGCGCGGCCCTCGAGGCCGGCAAACACCTGCTGCTGGAGAAGCCCGTGGCCCTGGAGGTGGCCCAGGTGCGGGAGCTGAGGCGCCTGGCGATCGAGCGGGGCCTGAGCGTGGCGGTGGATTTCGAGTACCGGGCGGTGCCGGTGTTCCAGCAGCTCAAGCAGCTGCTCAGCAGGGGGGTACTGGGGGAGCCCTGGCTGGTGCGCTTCGACTGGTTGATGAGCAGCCGCGCCGATCCCAGCAGGCCGTTCAGCTGGGCCTCGCAGCGCGCCCAGGGGGGCGGTGTACTCGGTTCCCTCGGCACCCATGCCTTCGACAGCCTGGAATGGCTGCTGGGTCCAGTGCGCCAGCTGAGCGCCAGCCTCTCCACCGCGATTCCCCAGCGCCCCCTGGCCGGCAGCCCAGATCGTTGTGCTGCCGTCGATGCCGACGATGTGGCCCTGCTGCAGCTGCAGCTGGAGGCCCCCTCAGGGGCGGCGGTGCCGGCCCAGCTCAGCCTCTCTTCGGTGACCCGCGCCGGCCGGGGCTGCTGGCTGGAGTTCCACGGCAGCGAGGCCAGCCTGATTCTGGGCAGCGAGAACCAGACCGACTACGTGCACGGCTTCCACCTCTGGCTGGCCCGGCCGGGGGAGCCGCCCCAACTGGTGCCGCCCGATCCCGCCCTGGCCTTCGGCCGCACCTGGGCCGACGGCCGCATCGCCCCGGTGGCGCGGCTGCAGGGCTGGTGGAGCGAGAGCGTGCGCGAGGGCCGGCCGATGCTGCCGGGCCTGGCCGAAGGGGAGCGCAGCCAGCTCTGCTGCGACCTGGCGCTCGAATCCGCGGCCAGCGGCCTGCGCCAAAGCCTTCGCCGCTGAGGGCTGACCGCTGAAGCAGATCGTTGAAGCAGGCGGCTGAGACCCGAATCCCAGGGGATGAACTAAACTCGCGGCCAGCCTGCGTCAAGGTCCCGACGCCGGTGATCCGGCCCCCCGGGGCCGGCCCTAGACGCATCACCCATCCCAACCTCCAGAGGTTTTTCCCATGGCCCTCGTTCCGCTTCGGCTGCTCCTCGACCACGCCGCTGAGAACGGCTATGGCATCCCGGCCTTCAACGTCAACAACCTGGAGCAGGTCCAGTCGATCATGGAGGCGGCCTACGAAACCGACAGCCCCGTGATCCTGCAGGCCTCCCGTGGCGCCCGTCAGTACGCCGGTGAGATCTTCCTGCGTCACCTGATCATTGCTGCCACCGAAACCTATCCAGACATCCCGGTGGTGATGCACCAGGACCACGGCAACAGCCCCGCCACCTGCTTCGGCGCCGCCGCCAACGGCTTCACCTCGGTGATGATGGATGGCTCGCTGGAGGCGGACGCCAAGACCCCGGCCAGCTACGACTACAACGTGGCCGTCACCAAGGAAGTGGTGGACGTGGCCCACGCCATCGGCGTCAGCGTTGAGGGCGAACTGGGTTGCCTGGGCTCCTTGGAGACCGGCAAGGGTGAGGCCGAGGACGGCCACGGCTTCGAGGGTGCCCTCTCCCGCGAGCAGCTGCTCACCGATCCCGCCGAAGCGGCCGACTTCGTGGCCAAAACCAAGGTGGATGCCCTGGCGATCGCCATCGGCACCAGCCACGGCGCCTACAAGTTCACCCGCAAGCCCACCGGCGAAGTGCTGGCCATCTCGCGCATCGCCGAGATCCACAAGGCCATCCCCAACACCCACTTGGTGATGCACGGCTCCAGCTCCGTGCCCAAGGAGTGGCTCGACATGATCAACAAGTTCGGTGGCTCCATCCCCGAAACCTATGGCGTGCCGGTGGAAGAGATTCAGAACGGCATCAAGAATGGCGTGCGCAAGGTGAACATCGACACCGACAACCGTCTGGCCTTCACCGCCGCCGTTCGTGAAGCCGCCTTCAAGGATCCAGCCAACTTCGACCCCCGCCACTTCAACAAGCCGGCCCGGGCCTACATGAAGAAGGTGTGCCTCGATCGCTACCAGCAGTTCTGGTGCGCCGGCCAGGCCAGCAAGATCAAGCAGCAGAACATCAACTATTACGCTGCCCTCTATGCCAAGGGTGCCCTCGACCCCAAGACCGCCGTCGCCGCCTGAGTCTTTCTTCGACTCAACCCAGACCCCTTCTCGGTCTGTTCAGGGAGCCCCAGGCTCCCTTTTTTCATGCCTGCTCAGGGAGCCGGCGGGAACGGGGGCAGGCCAGGGAGACCCAGGGGACCCGGCACACCGAGCCCGATGCCACCTGCCGGCACACCCTCAGAGCTCCCCCGACCGGAGACCAGCTTCTCCAGTGCCGTGGCGAGATCCTGCTCCATCACGAACCGACGGCCGTCGGTGACCACCACCCTCACCAGGGTGGGCAGATCGTTGCTTTTCGACTGCAGGTAGATCGGCTCCACGTAGAGAAGCCCCTTGCCCACAGGCAGCACCAGCAGATTGCCGCGAACCAGCTGGGAGCCCGTACGATTCCAGAGACCAAACTGAAAGCTGATCAGCGGATCCTGCTCGATCAGGGCCGAAATCTGTTGCGGACCCAGCAGCAGCCGCTGCTGCGGGAAGCGCACCAGCACCAGTTCGCCGTAGTGGGGTGGATCATTGCGCGCCGCCAGCCAGCCCACCAAGTTGGTGCGGCGCACGGGCGAGAACGGCAGCAGCAGGACAAATTCCGGCCGCTTCTCTCCGGGAAGCTGCAAGGTTGCGTGATAAGGCGCCACAGGCACGTTGCTGGAGCCGTAGACCTCGAGTGGGATCGACCAGACGTCATCGCCGTTATAGAAAGTGCGGACGTCGGTGACGTGGTAACGCAGCAGCCGCTCCGACTGGATCGCGAACTGGCTGAGTGGCACGCGGATGTGGCTGAGCAGGGCGGCCGGCATCTCCTGCAGCGGGCGGAACAGCTCAGGAAACGCCCGCTGCCAGGTGCGCAGTACCGGATCGGTGGGATCGTTCACATAGAGCCAAAGGCGCCCGTCGTGGGCATCCACGACCGCCTTCACGGGGTTGCGGAAATAGCGGATGCCCTTGGCATTGGCATCGCTGTAGGGATAGCTGCGACTGGTGGTGAACCCGTCGAGCATCCAGTACTGATGCTGGGAGGGCTCGAAGCCAGGCGAGCCCTCTACCTGCGCCGTCACCAGATAGGGCTCGGTCTCGAAGTGCAGGAACGGAGCCAGGGCCTCGAGCCGTTCGTTCACCTGCCTGCGGATCAGCAGGAGCGAGTCGGGCGTGAACGAACCGCTGAACAGCATCCGCGGCTCCATCAGATAAACCGCAACCTTGAATCGCTGCCACGCGTTGTCGAGCCGGATTCCGAGCCGCCCCGTGAAATGGGTGTAGACATTCAGCTCCCCGTCGGGGAAGTCGAACTCCTGCACCCGGGTGGGAGCGATCACGTAGGGAGCCCGCGCCGAGGCGTAGTAGAGGCGTGGTTGCCCCAACGGCAGGGACTTCACCGCCGCAGCATCACTGATGCCGAGCTTGGGAATGCCCTGCACCCGGCCGCTGCGGCCGAGATCCTTGACGAAGAACAGCGGCAGGCCGTCAGGGCCGAAGACGTTCACCGGCGAAACGGTGAAGCCGAAACCGTGGGTGAAGACGAGATGACGGTTGAGCCAGGTGCGCGAGCCTGCCGGCAGGGCGCCGCTGTCGAGTTCCCGTGCCGCGATCAACACCTGCTGCGAGCCGCTGCGGAGGGGATCCCCCAGCAGTGGATAGCGATCCACTGCCGCGGAGGGGAAGGTGTAGTAGAGCCTTAACTGCTGCAGCTGCCTGTTGGCGGCCAGCAGGGGGCGGCTGTCCCACAGGCGGGTGTTGGCCAGGGTTCCCGGCGCCGCTTCCAGATCGCCAGCGGTGAGCTTCTGCTCTGGATTGAGGACGCCCTCTTGGATCGCCCCCAGCCCGAAGGCCTGGCGAGTGCCACGGATGCTGCGCTCGATGTAGGGCGCCTCCATCACCAGCTCCCGAGGCTGCACCACAAAGCGCTGCACCAGAGGAGCCACCAGGAACTCGGTGATCGGCACCAGCGCCACCGTGGCCAGCAGGGGAACCAGGACCAGGCTCCGCAGCCAGTGACGACGCACGGAGGCCAGCAGACCCGTGGCGGTGAGCACCAACAGGGCGGCGAGCAGAAGCCGCAACGGCAGACGCACGTGCAGATCGACGAAACCGGCGCCGGAAGCCACGCCGCTGCCCTGCACCATCAGATCGAAGGGGGCAAGGGCGGAGCTGGAAGCCGCCATCAGGCAGAGGACCGCAAGCTGGGGCTTGAGCACTGCCTGCTGGGCACGGCTCAGTCCCACGAAGCGCAGATCACTCAGACTGGATCCTTCGGTGAAGGTGAGCCAGAGGCAGGCGGCGAACCCCACGATCCCCTGGGCCAGAAGAATGCTCAGCAGCAAATGGAGCGCCGGCAGGCGCAGCACCGTGAAGCTGATGTCGAAGCCCGTGAGCGGATCCCCCTCGCCGAACGGCACCGCCAGCAGGGCCGGCAACCAGAGACTCCAACCCCGCGCCAGGGCGGTGGCTGATCCGGCCAGGGCAGCCACCAGCACCAGCTGCAGGGTCGGCAGGGGCTTGGTCAGCAGCGGCAGCAGCAGTCCGGCGGCCATGGCGAGCAGCAGCGGCAGCGGCAGGTCGGCCAGCACACGGAAGCCACTGAAGATCTCGCCACTGAAGGGGGCACTGATCAGTCCCCAAGCCTGGACGATCAAGTAGGTGAGTCCGGTGGCCAGGGACAGCTCCAAGCCCGCCAACACCAGCACCATCGGCAGGGGCTCCAGCCGCAGCAAGGTCAGGCGCGGCATCGCCTTGGTGGCACTGGCGCTGCGCAGGCGCCAGCAGCGCTGCAGCTGCTGCAACTGCAGCGGAACTCCAAGTCCCATTACCAACAGGAACGCCCCGATCTGAAGCCACCAGCGGCGCCTCAGCACTGATTCGAAGCCGAACTGGGCGAACCAGTCGAGCTCGAGGCCCAGCCGGGAAATCAGTACCAGCGCCAGGGGGACGAACGCCAGCACTGCCAGGGCCGCAGGCAGCGACAGCAGGCGCGGGAAACGGGAGGCCACGGCATGAGGCTAGACAGCGGCGGGGCACCTCGCCCGCTTCGCTCCTGAAGACGCCTTCCATGAACTGATTCTGATACCCGACCTCGTAGGTCGGGCTTAATGGAGCGTTGTTGCCGGCGCTGCTAGTTTGCCGTGACAGCTGTTTTCGGGCCGTGACCGCCACCCTTTCTCGCTCCACCTTCACGGGCCTGCGCTGCAAGGAATGCGGTCACCCCTATGAAGCGAGCGCCCGCCACGTCTGTGAAGACGTCTGCTTCGGCCCGCTTGAGGTTGTCTACGACTACGACGCCATCCGCGCCCGGGTCAGCCGGGCCTCGATCGAAGCCGGCCCCACCTCCATCTGGCGCTACCGCGAGTTCCTGCCGATCGAAGGCGATCCGATCGATGTGGGCACCGGCTTCACCCCTCTGCTCAAGGCCAACCGCCTGGCCCGCCGCCTGGGGCTGAAGAACCTCTACATCAAGAATGACGGGGTCAACATGCCAACCCTCTCCTTCAAGGACCGGGTGGTGTCGGTGGCGCTCACCCGGGCCCGCGAACTGGGCTTCACCACCGTGAGCTGCGCCTCCACCGGCAACCTGGCCAACTCCACCGCCGCCATCGCCGCCCACGCCGGCATGGAGTGCTGCGTCTTCATCCCCAGCGACCTGGAGATGGGCAAGGTGCTGGGCACCTTGATCTACAACCCCACCCTGATGGCGGTGAAGGGCAACTACGACCAGGTGAACCGCCTCTGCTCCGAAGTGGCCAACACCTACGGCTGGGGCTTCGTCAACATCAACCTGCGCCCTTACTACTCCGAAGGCTCCAAAACCCTCGGCTACGAGGTGATCGAGCAGCTGGGCTGGCAGCTTCCGGATCACATCGTGGCGCCCCTGGCCTCCGGCTCGCTGTTCACCAAGATCCGCAAGGGCTTCGACGAGTTCATCAAGGTGGGCCTCGTCGACGAGAAGCCCGTGCGCTTCAGCGGCGCCCAAGCCGAGGGCTGCTCCCCCATCGCCCAGGCCTTCGCCGAAGGCCGCGACTTCATCACCCCGGTGAAGCCCAACACCATCGCCAAGTCGATCGCCATCGGCAACCCCGCCGACGGCCCCTACGCCATCGACCTGGCCCGGCGCACCAACGGCTCCATTGCCGCCGTCAGCGACCAGGAGATCATCGACGGCATCAAGTTGCTGGCTGAAACCGAGGGTGTATTCACCGAAACCGCCGGCGGCACCACCATCGCCGTGCTCAAGAAGCTGGTGGAGGAGGGCAAGATCGATCCGGGCGAAACCACCGTGGCTTACATCACCGGCAACGGCCTGAAAACCACCGAAGCCGTGGCCTCCTCCGTGGGTGAACCGTACACAATCGAGCCCCAGCTCGCCAGCTTCAATGCCGCCTGGGAGCGGGCCCAGTCGCTGCACCGCGCCAGCTGGGAACCGATCAGCGTCTGAGGCCGGCACTTCGGCATCAGCTCGGTTTCACTTCGGCACCCAAATCCACCCATGCCGTGCCCACCGAGCTCCACAGGTCCACAACTCCAAAGCTCCAGGCCACTCCTCCCACCATCCTTTGCCGGCGGCTGCTGCCGCCTTCCACTTCCGTCATGGCGATTCAGGTTCTGATCCCCACCCCCCTGCAGAAATTCACGTCGGATCAATCCAGCGTCGAGCTGGAGGCCACCAACGTCGATGGGCTGCTGCAGGCCATGGAGGGCCGCTTCCCCGGCATCCTCGCCAGGCTCACCGATGAGAACGGCAAGCTGCGGCGTTTCCTCAACGTGTACGTCAACAGCGAGGACATCCGCTTCCTCGACAACCAGGCCACGGCCCTCGCCGACGGCGATGAGGTGAGCATCGTGCCCGCCGTGGCCGGCGGCTGATCAGGCAGCGCGACCGATGGCTTTCCCAGCCCAGGTGTGCGTGCGAGCACCCAATCGGGCTGGGATCGTCCATAGGCTCAGCGCATTACATGTTGTGCGCGGCTGGATCCATGACCCAAGCTCCCGAAGCCCCCGTGGCCCTACGGCAGGATCAGAGCGTCGCCCTGTCGATGGCCGCGGCGGGCAAGGCCCAGCTCTTTGATTACCGCCAGGCCGCCAACCCGGTGCGGCGGGGCCTGACCGAACCGATCCCGGAGGGGCGCTGGGGGCCTGAACTGCACGCCAGCGGCCCCAGCGCCATCCTTCCCCTCGATCTCAGCGACGAGCTGGACTGCCGGGGTCCAGCCACCAGCCCGGCCCTGAGCGCCAATTTCATCCGCATCCTGGCGGGTGAAACGATCAGCGCCGGGGCCAACGCCACCAGCTTCCTTTTTTATGTCTGGCGCGGTGCAGGCCGTTGCCGGAGGCCGGCGGGCGCCCTCGGCGGCCCGGTGGATCAGCCCTGGAGCCAGGGGGATCTCTTCGTGCTCCCCTGCGGTGAACCGGCCCAGCTGGAGGCCCACGAGGAAAGCGTCCTCTACTGGGTCCACGACGAACCCTTGCTCAATCACCTGGGGGTGAGCGCCGATCGGCCCCGCTTCGAGGCCACCCACTACCCGGGGGAGTGGCTGCGGCGGGAGCTGGCGGCCCTGGCGGCCGACCCCAGCAGCGCCCGCAGCAACCGCCTCAGCCTGCTGCTGGCCAACAGCGATCTGCCCAGGAGCCGCACCGTCACCCACACCCTCTGGGCCATGTACGGGCTGGTGCCGGCCGGAGCCATCCAGGCCCCCCACCGGCACCAGTCGGTGGCCCTCGATCTGGTGATCGCCTGCGCCCCGGGCTGCGCCACCCTCTCGGGGCCCGAGCTCAATGCCGATGGCACGATCCGCAATCCCCTGCGCATGGAGTGGGAACCGGGGGCGGCCTTCGTGACCCCGCCGGGCCACTGGCACGGTCATGTCAACGAGAGCGGCGAAGACGCGCTGCTGCTGCCGATCCAGGACGCCGCCCTGCACACCTACCTGCGCAGCCTCGACATCCGCTTCAGCTGAGCCTGAGCTTGAGCCTGATCTGGCCCAGCTGATCAGGCTCAGGCGTGGCCCGCCACCGGCAGGGCCTCAGAGGAAGCGGAGCCGGATGGCAGGGCGCCACTGGCCTCGAAGCGATCAACGATGACGCGGAACTCCTCGCCGCCGAGGGTTTCCTGCTCGATCAGCCGCTCCACCAGTTCATCCATCAGCACGCGCCTGGGGCGCAGCAGGGTGAGCGCCTGGTCGAGGGCCTGCTGGGAGAGCTGACGCACCTGAAGATCGATCTGCCGGCCGGTGGTTTCGGCGTAGCTGGGACGGGTGTGCAGCAGATTACGGCCGAGGAAGACCTCGTGGCCGTCGCCCTCCAGGGCCACCTGGCCGAGGGGAGAGAAGCCGTAGCGGGTGACCATCTCGCGGCTGATGCGGGTGGCCATCTGCAGGTCACCGGAGGCGCCCTGGGTGATCTCGCTCGGGCCAAAGACCACCTGCTCGGCGGCGCGACCGCCCATGACCACCACCAGCCGGGCCTGCAGGTAGGCCTTGCTGATCAGCCCTGAATCGAGGATCTCCTCATCGGGCATGGTGCGGGCAAAACCGCCGACACCGCCGGAGCGTGGCAGCAGGGTCACCTTGTCAAGCTTGTCGGCATGGGGCACCAGCGAACTGAGCAGGGCGTGGCCGATCTCGTGGTAAGCGATCAGGCGTTTCTTGGCACTGTCCTGCAGGGGGGCCACCGCCAGACCCATGGTGATGCGTTCAAGGGCATCACTGAGGGACTGGTCGTCGATGCTGCTGCGCTGGTGGCGGGCGGTGAGGATGGCCGCCTCATTGAGCAGGTTGGCCAGATCGGCACCGGAGAAGCCCGGGGTGCGCGCCGCCCAGGTGCCCAGCGACACCGAGGGATCGAGGGGGCGACTGCGGGCGTGCACCGCCAGGATCGCTTCGCGGCCAAGGCGGTCGGGCAGGTCCACCTGGATCTGGCGATCGAACCGCCCCGGCCGGGTGAGGGCCACATCGAGCACATCAGGGCGGTTGGTGGCCGCGATCAGGATCACGCCCGAGTTCTGCTCGAAGCCGTCCATCTCCGTGAGCAGCTGGTTAAGGGTCTGCTCCCGCTCGTCGTTGCCGCCGCCGATGCCAGCGCCGCGCTGGCGGCCCACCGCGTCCACCTCGTCGATGAAAATGATGCAAGGAGCCTTCTCCTTGGCCCGCTTGAACAGGTCACGCACCCGGCTGGCGCCCACCCCCACGAACATCTCGACGAATTCCGAGGCGGCCATCGAGAAGAAGGGCACCCCCGCCTCACCGGCGATGGCCTTGGCCAGCAGTGTCTTGCCAGTGCCGGGAGGTCCCACCAGCAGCACACCACGGGGGATCTTGGCGCCAAGGGCGGTGAAGCGCTCCGGCTGACGCAGGAAACTCACCACCTCCTGCAGTTCGGTCTTGGCCTCATTGATGCCCGCCACGTCCTCGAAGCGGACGGCCACCGTGCCCTCCGGCTGCAGGCGCGGCTGACTGCGGCCGAAGCCCATCGCCTTGCTGGCCACCTGGGAGGAGCGCCGCAGCAACAGGGTGAGCCCACCCAGCAGCAACACCACCAGCAGCACGTTCACCAGCAGGCCGGCGGTGGACTCGTCCTGGCGGTCGTCACGCACCGTGAGCGGAACGCGGCTCTGCTCCGCCGTGCGCAGCAGCAGCGAATCGTTGGCGAAGACCGGGACCCGGGTGCTGCTGCCGTCCTTGAACTGCACCTGAACCTCCCGCTGGCGAGGGGAGAGCTCCAGCTCCTTGATCGTGCCGCCCTGCATCAGCTTCAGCAGCTCGCTGTAGGAGGGCGGCGGCTCAGTGGGGCGCCCCAGACGGCCCAGCAGACCGCCCTCCCGTGAGGGAGTGGCTGGTGGGGTTGGTGAGGGGGTGGCCTCCGGCTGGGCCGGTGCCGCCGCCAGAAGTGAGCGGGCTCCCTCCGGCCAAAGAGGGAGCACCGGACGCGGGCTGCTCACAGGGTTCTGCTTCTCAAACGAGCTTAGCGATTTGACGAAAGGCCTCACGACAGCGGAAGATCGTTGTTTGGCTGGTCGGGCGGGATGGCTGTTCCCAAGAAGAAAACCTCCAAGGGCAAGCGCAATCAGCGCCATGCCCATTGGAAGGCAAAGGCAACCGTGGCGGCTCGAAAAGCGATGTCGCTGGGTAAGGCCGTTTTGAGTGGACGGGCTCAGGGCTTCGTCTATCCCATTGATGAATCCGCCGAAGAAAGCGAGAGCTGATCAACAGCTCATCGCTAGTCACGGTGCCTCCTTGGCCGGGCCGCTCCAGATGCAGCGGCGCTGGCCATCGAGCTTGATCAGAGCCGTGGCCGCAGACGACGAGCCAAGCGCTGATGTCGCCAGGGGATCCTGATAAAGCTCAGGGGGCAGCGAGGCCAATGTGGCTTTTGCCATGGCAATCACCTCCGGGGCCTGGAGTGCCTGGCCAGAGCAGCGGCGCTGGCGGGCTTCGGCCTGAAGGCGCCAGCGCAGGGGCAGGCTCCAGCGGCAGGGCCTGAGCAACCACAGCCCCTCAAGCTGATCCCAGAGCGACTGGTAGGCCTGCAACTCCCGGTCCCAGCGCGGTAACCAGGCCAGTTCTGCAGAGCTGAGGGGGCAACTCCACGGCTGCATCGGCTCGGCCATGGCCGCCGAGAGGGCGCTCTCCCCCAGGGCCCGGCAGCCCACCAGCCAGCCCTCCAGCACCAGCACATCCACAGCCTCGAAGCGGCGCCAGCCGGCCCGATCACCCACACCGGCGCGTAGGCGCTTGTCGAAGCGAGGCAGCTGCCATGGCTCCCCCGAGCGCCAGCGCCGCAGGCACTCCAGCAGCAGCGGCAGATCGTGGCTGCCGGGCGGAACGCGGCTGACGCCGAAGGGATTGCCCGCCAGCCTCTGCAGTCGCTGCTGGTAGGGCAGATAGGCGTCATCGATCGAGACCACCGCCAGGCGGAGGCCGAAGCTGGGCGCCAGGCGCTCCAGCGCTCGTCCCAGGGTGGTCTTGCCGGCCCCCACCGGCCCATTGAGCCCGATCAGCAACGGGGAGCTGCCACTGCCGCTGCCACCGCTGAGCCTGGAATGGCAGCCGCTGAGCAGCGGCAACACCAGACCCCAGAGCAGGCTGGGATGGGGCGGGCCCTCCCAGTCCCCGAGGCGCTGGGACCACAGCTGGGCCCAGCCGAGCGGATCGCTGACGCCACAGCGGGCCAGGAGCAACCGGTGGGGCTCCGGCGGGAAGGACCAGGGCCAGGGCCAGGGCAAAGGGACAGTGCTCACGAGCCGAGCTTGAACCCCTCCAGCACCACGGCATAGACCACCCCGAGCCGCAGGTTGTCGCAGAGCACCCAGCCCAGGGAGGGCTCCCCCCGCACCCAGTGGCTGCGCAGGCGAGCCAGCAGCTCCACCAGCAGCACCAGCAGCAGCACCACCAGCGGACGCGGCCCCAACTGATACAGCACGAAGGAGGTGACGTTGTTGCCAGCGAACAGGCCCAGCAGCAGGGCCAGCAGCGCCAGGCTGCGGTGGCGCCAGTTCCCCCGCCATCCGGAGAGAGCCGTGCGGCCGCCGCTCTCCAGGGCCTGCTGCAGGCGGGTGGATTGCACGGGCAACGGACTCATGGCATGGCTGGCAACTGCTCCAGGTAGGAGAGCGTGATCTGGCCGCCGGCACAAGCCGGGCCCCGCAGCACCCTGGTGGGCTCCAGGCCATCGGTGAGGCTGGAGGCGGCGCTGAAGCGCGTGGTTGGCAACTTGATTGTGGCGGCACTGAGGGTCACCAGGCAGCGCAGACCGGCCGACGTGGCCGCCGCCAGGCCCGCCGGGGAATCCTCCAGGGCCACAGCTTCACCAGGCTCCAGCCCCAGGCGCTGCAGGGCCAGGCGGTAGGCCTCGGGATCGGGTTTCTTGGCGGCCACGTCCTCGGCACAGATCCGCAACGGCAGCAGCTGACTCAGCTCCCTGAGCTGGTTCTCCAGCAGGGCGGCCACCGCCTCACGGCCGCTGGTGGTCACGATCGCCTGCTGCAGGCCGGCCGCCGCCGCCGCCTCGATCAGGCGGCGCACGCCAGCTCGCAGCTGAACCTCACCGGCCACCACCAGCTGGCGGTAATGCAGCTGTTTGGCCTGGTGCAACGCCTCCAGCAGCGAGGCCTTGGGCTCCCCTCCCTGCTGCCGCTGAAGAAACCCGCGCAGCCGCTCACGGCCACCACTGATCGCCAACAGTTCGATGTAGGTGGCTCGGTCCCACTGCCAAGGCAGGCCGAGCTGGTCAAAGGCCCTGTTGAAGGCCACCCGGTGACCGTCCAGTTCGGTTTCAGCCAGGGTGCCGTCCACGTCCCAGAGCAGGGCGCGCAGGGAACCCTGAGCGGCAAGGGCTTGCATCCAGCGACGCTAGGAGCTGGAGGTGAGCCGATCAGAATGGCCCCACTGCCCCGAGGATCCCCTGCCCTTCACACCGCCTGAGCAGCGCTGGCAACTGCCCGCACCCCTGCCCCCCAGCCTTGACGGGGCCCAGGCCAGCGGAATGGCGGCCCTGGGGCTGCCGCCGGAGTTGCTGGCGGTGCTGCACCGGCGGGGCTTCGACAGCCCCGAGGCGATCCAGGAGTTGCTGGATCCCCCCGCCGCCCCCGACCCGCGCGAGCACTTCGCCGATCTGGCGGTGGCGGTGGAGCGGCTCGTGCGGGCCTGCGCCGCGGCGGAGGCGGTGGCGATCTGCGGCGATTACGACGCCGACGGCATGACCAGCACGGCCCTGCTGGTGGGGGTGCTGCAGCGGCTGGGGGCCCGTCCCCAGGCCGCCATCCCCAGCCGGCAGGAGGAGGGCTACGGCCTCAATGCCGGCATGGTGGAGCGGCTCCGGGGCGAGGGGGTGCGCCTGCTGGTCACCGTCGACAACGGCATCTCCGCCCGGGAGGCCCTGGAGCGGGCCAGGGATCTGGGGGTGGAGGTGATTCTCACCGACCACCACACGCTCCCCGCCGAGCACCCGCCCTATCTGGCCCTGCTCCATCCGGCCTGCACCCCCGAGGGTTCCCCCTACCGGGGTCTGGCGGGGGTGGGGCTGGCCTATCTGCTGGCGATGGTGCTCGCCAGCCAGCTGGGCCGAGCCGATGCCACCGCCATGGCCCTGGATCTGTTCTGCATCGGCACCGTGGCCGACATGGCCCCCCTGCTGGGGGTGAACCGGCGCTGGTTGCGCGATGGCCTCAGGCGGCTGCACGCCTCACCCCTGCCGGGCCTGCAGGCGCTGCAGCGGCTGGCGGGGCTGGGGGAGGAGCCCCTCGATGCCACGGCGGTGGCCTTCAAGCTGGCACCGCGCATCAACGCCGTGGGACGACTGGGCGATCCGGCCCTGGTGGTGGATCTGCTCACCACCGACGACCGAGACCGCGCCATGGCCCTGGCCCAGGACTGCGAGGCCCTCAACCGGCAGCGGCGGGAACTCTGTGAGGCGATCGAAGCGGAAGCGGTGGCCCTGGTGGAGGCCGATGGCCCCGAGCCCAGCCCCTTTGTGCTGCTCGCCCAGACCCACTGGCATCACGGCGTGATCGGCATCGTGGCCGCCAGGCTGGTGGAGCGCTATGGCCTGCCCGTGGCCCTGCTGGCCGGAGAGGGGGGCGGCCGGCTGCGGGCGTCGGTGCGGGCACCGAGGGGATTTGCGGTGGATCAGGCCCTGACCCACTGCGGCGCCCTGCTGGAGCGCTACGGCGGCCATCCCGCCGCCGGCGGCTTCAGCGTGAGGGCGGAGCGGCTGGCGGACCTGCATGAGCAGCTCAACGGGCTGGCGGCCAGCTGGCTGGGCGATCGCGGCAGCGGCTCGCCGGTGGAGCCGGAGGCCTGCCTGGAGCTGGAGCGCATCGGCCGGGGCTTCTGGCGCGACCTGCAGCGGCTCGAACCCCTGGGGGCGGGGTTCGCGGCGCCGATGTTCTGGAGCAAGTCCTGCCGGGTGATCAGCCAGCGGCTGCTGCGTGGTGGCCACCTGCAGCTGGAGCTGGAGCAGGGGGACTGCCGGCTGCGGGCGATCGCCTGGCGCTGGCAGGGGGAGGGCACAGTGCCGGAGCTAGTGGATGTGGCCTACCGCCTGCGCAGCGACAGCTGGCAGGGGGAGGAGCGCCTGCAACTGGAACTGGTGGGCCTGCGCGACAGTGGCGGCGGAACCGTGCTGCTCAGGCGGCGACAGCGCTCTTACTGGTGCCGACGCCAGGGGGATGGGGTGCTGATCCGCAACGAGGAAGGCCGGGAACTCCATGTGGAGCTCCCAGCGCTTGATCAGCCGGCTTACCTGCGCGGCCTGATCGACGAGGCCGCCCTGGCCTTGGGCCTTCAAGTCTGAGCCCGGTTCAGAGGGCGCCGCGCCTGTAAAAGAGGATGAAGATCACAGCTGGGCCCGCCAGGGTGATCAGGGCCAGCGCCATGAAGTTGGCGATCAGATGGAAATCAATTCCCATGGATGCGGCGCTCGGATAAGGACTGTCCAGGAGTCAGCCTAAGGGCCGCCTGGGCCGCAGGTCCCGGTGCTCCCATGCCACTGTGACGCCTTGTCACAGCCGTTGGAGGCGATTGGATGGGCGCCGGACCCCACTGGAGTTGCATCAGCGGCTGCGGCGCCTGCTGCCGTCTGGACCCGGAGCAGCGCAGCGAAGCCCTCGAGGCCCTCAGTGAGCAGCAGCGCCAGCTCTACCTCTCAATGGTGGGAGCCGATGGCTGGTGCCGTCACTTCAACACGGGCTCCAGAAGCTGCCGCATCTACGCCGATCGGCCCGAGTTCTGCCGGGTCGGTGCCCTCGCCCAGTTGTTCGCCGTCCCTGAGGATCAGGAGGAAGCCTTTGCGATCGGCTGCTGCCGCCAGCAGATCCGCGAGGAATATGGGGGGCGCTCGGTGGTGATGCGTCGCTTCGAGCGGGCCACCCGGTTGACGGGTGGCCCATTTGCGTCCCCTGGCCCCAGCGAGCACCAGACCCAGCCATGAGCGAGCCCGTCGATTCCGATCTCAGCCCCAGCCCCGAAGCCAGCACCGAGAGCGCCAGCGCGGGCTCGTCGGATTTTGTGGCGGTGGCCGCCACCACTTTCACCACAGTGTTTCTGGCTGAGCTGGGCGACAAGACCCAACTGGCTGCGCTGCTGCTCTCCGCTGAATCCGGACGGCCCGGGGTGGTTTTCGCCGGCGCCGCCCTGGCCCTGATCTGCTCCAGCCTGGTGGGTGTGCTGCTGGGGCGCTGGCTGGCGGCGGTGCTGCCCGCCCAGCGCCTGGAGCGCATCTCCGGGATCCTGATGGTGTCCCTCGGCCTCTTTCTGGGGGGGCAGGCCAGCCTCCGCCTGCTCCAGCCCGTCCTCGATCTCCCCAATCCCTGAGCCTCCGGCGCCGCGATGCAGCTCCCCCTCCTAGCCTCCACATTCCTCACTGTGTTCGTGGCCGAGCTGGGCGACAAGACCCAGCTCACGATCGTGACCATCAGCGGCACCTCCAGCAACACCCTGGCGGTGTTCCTCGGCAGCGCAGGCGCTCTGGTGCTCGCCAGCCTGCTGGGGGCCCTCGCGGGCGGCTCACTCTCCAGCGTGATTCCCCCCGATGCCCTGCAGCTGGCGGCCTCCCTGGGCTTCCTGGTGATCGGCCTGCGGCTGATCCTGCTCTCCGGAACCGACGCTCCGTAAAGTTGGAGTCGGAGACATCGATGCCCCGGGGCTTCGCTGCACGCCCCTGCCGGCATCATGCCGCGCGCCTCAACTCCAACTTCGCCCTGTCGTTTCGATGAAGTTCACGGTCGCCCACCTGCTCGAGCAGCTCCCCGCCGCCGACGCCCTGCCGGTGGCCAAGCTGGAGAAAGCGCTGGGACTGAGTCTCAAGCCTGATAAGTCTCAGCTGCGCATCGCCCTGGAGGGCCTGAGCCGGCTGGGGGTGCTGGTGGAAACAGAGGACGGCATCCAGCGTCGCCAGGACGACACCTTGATCGAGGCGCGCCTGCGCTGCTCCAGCAAGGGCTTCTGCTTCGCCCTGCGCGAGGACGGCGGTGAGGACATCTACATCCGCGACCACCAGCTCAACCACGCCTGGAACGGCGATCGGGTGCTGGTGCGCATCACCCGCGAGGGCGGCCGCCGCCGCTCACCGGAGGGAGGGGTTCAGTGCATCCTCGAGCGGGCCACCACCCACTTGCTGGCCCAGGTGGAACAACAGGACGACCGGCTGCTGGCGGTGCCCCTCGACGACCGGCTGCTGACCTCGGTGGAGCTGCCGGGCTCCGACGCCAGCTACCTCGATACCGAGAAGCAGTCGGTGGTGGAGGTACTGCTGGACCGCTATCCAGTGGCGCAGTTCCCGCCCCTGGGCCACGTGGAGCGGCGCCTGCCGATCAACGGCGGCGAGGAGGCCGATCTGGATCTGCTGCTCACCAAGCACGGCCTGCGCCAGCGGCCGGCGGCGCCACGCTCCAGCCTCAAGGCCCCCAGCGACAAAGCGCGCGCTGACCTGACGGCCCTGCCCACCCTGCTGCTCAATGGCTGGAGTGGCAGCGACGCCCCGATCCTGCCCGCCTTCTCCCTGGAGGAGGGCGATGGCGGCCTGCGCCTATGGATCCACGTGCCGGCACTGGCGGAACGCTTCAGCCCCGGCGGCAGCCTCGATCTCTGGCTGCGGGAGCAGGGGGAATCGATCTGCCTGGGTCGTCGCTGGCTGCCGCTGCTCAGCCCGGCCCTGAGCAAGGCCGCTGCGTTCAAGCCCGGTGAAGCCAATGCCGCCGTTTCGGTGGGCCTGAGCTGCAACGAGCAGGGGGAGCTGAGCGACTACCGCTTTGCCCTCACCACCATCCAGGTGGACGCGGTGGTGGAGGCCAGCGCCCTGCAGGCCCTGGCGGAGCACAAGCCCAAGGCCCGCACGATCCCGGCGGCGCTCAAGCCGATCAAGGATCAGCTGCCCCAGCTGGAGCGGCTGCTGGAGATCACCGCCCTGCTGCGTCAGCGGCGTCTTGAGAGCGGCTCCCTGGAGCTGGATCTGCCCCGCCCCAGCCTCGAATCCCTCGGCGATCTCTGCGTCCCCTCGCCTGAGGAGCGCCGTTCGGGCTGGATGGTGCAGTTGCCCGAGCACCAGCCCACAGCCCTGATGCGGGAACTGCTGATCCTTGCCAGCCGCGCCCTCGGCGCCCACCTCTGTGCCCTCGGGCTGCCGGCCCTCTATGCGGTCAATCCGCCGGCCGACGGCAGTGAGATCAACGAAGTGGCCAAGGCGGCCCTCGGCCTCGACATCCCCGTGGAGCTCAGCGAGGACGGCAATGCCCCCGCCCCGAGGGACCTGGCGGCCACCTTCGCGGCCACCGATCGCAGCCGGGTGCTGCAACGTCAGCTCAGTGAAGTGATCCCGCCGATCCAGCTCAGCGCCAGCCCAGGCGCCCATGGCCTGGGCGCCGAATCGGCGGCCTACGCCCCTTGGTGCCTGCCCTCGCTGCACTACGCCGATCTCTGGAACCAGCAGCTCCTGGTGCTGCTGCTCACCGAGGGCAAGGACCGCCCCAGTGTCCGCCACAAGACCCGGGTGGATCTGGCCAGCGCCAGCTGCCACGGCACGATCGACTGGCCCCTGCTCACCCCCACCCAGATGAGCGAGCTGCAGCAGGGGCGCAGCGAGTCGATGCTGCAGCGGTTGAACGGCCGGGGGCGCTTCACCGCCGAGGTGGAGGCCGACCTGCTGGCCATGGCCCAGGCCCGGGCGGCGGAACCCCTGGTGGGTCAGACCCTCACCGGTGTGATCAGCGGCGTGCAGAGCTACGGCTTTTTCGTCGAGATTCCTCCCTCCCAGGTGGAGGGGCTGGTGCACGTCAGTTCCCTCAAGGACGACTGGTACGAATACCGCTCCCGCCAGAACCGTCTGGTGGGCCGCAAGAACCGCCGCACCTACATGCTCGGCGACCAGGTGGAGGTGCAGATCCAGAACGTGGATGCCCTGCGCCATCAGATCGATCTGGCCGTGCTGCTGCCGGAGGGCGACGACGAAGGCGGCGCAGAAGCTGATCCAGCCAGCGACGACGGGGAGGACTGAGCGGATGGATCCGGTGGTCCTGGCGGTCACGGGTGCCTCCGCCATGCCGCTGGCTGAGCGGGGTCTGCAGTTGCTGCTGGAGGCCGGCGAGACGGTGGAGCTGGTGGCCAGCCGCGGGGCCATCGGGGTCTGGCTGGCGGAGCAGGGGGTGCGCATTCCCTCTGAACCGGATCTGCAGGCCCGCTTCTGGCGGGAGCGCACGGGCGTGACCACGGGCCAGTTGCGCTGTCACCGCTGGAACGATCAGGCGGCAGCGATCGCCAGTGGCAGCTTCCGCACGCGAGGCATGGTGATCCTGCCGGCGAGCATGGGCACGGTGGGGCGGATCGCCAGTGGCGTGGCCCTCGACCTGGTGGAGCGGGTGGCCGATGTGCACCTCAAGGAGGGGCGGCCCCTGGTGATCGCCCCCCGCGAAATGCCGTGGAGCCTGGTGCACCTGCGCAACCTCACGACCCTGGCGGAGGCGGGTGCGCGCATCGCCCCGCCGATTCCCGCCTGGTATCACCGTCCCACCAGCCTGGAGGAAATGGTCGATTTTCTGGTGATTCGGGTGTTCGATGGACTGGGCTACGACCTCGGCTCCCTGCGCCGCTGGGATGGTCCGGTGGCCGCCGCCGCCAGTCTCTGAGTCCTGCCCACCGGTCTGATCTCCGGACTGTTCCCTCCGTGCTCTACCGCCTCCTGCTCCTGCCTCTGCTGGCCCCGCTGCTGGCGGTGCTGCTGGTGGCGGCCCTGAATCCCAGCCCCTCCAGCCGCCTGCGGCTGCTGATCTGGACCTCCCCGGCCCTGCCGATCGGGGTCTGGATGGCCCTGGCGGCCAGCGGCGGCGGCGCCCTCAGCGCCGGCCTCACGGCCCTGGCCCTGCAGCAACCGGGCGATCAGCCCCTGCGGCGGCGAGCGGTTCAGGCCTCCGGCAGCGAGCGGCGCCAACCGGAGCCCTGGGATGAGCAGCCTGAAGCACGGGCCAGGCCAGGGCGGCAGGAGCGGCAGGACCCGCCCGCTGCCTACGCTGGTCCAGAGCGAGGCCCGCAGGACCCGCCCCCCACCCTCTCGGTGCCTTTCCGCATCCTGCGCAAGGGCAGCGGCCCAGGCGTCAGCGCCCAACCAGCTGCAGCCGCAGCCACCACAACAGCTGGCGCTGGCCATGGCGACGCCGAGGGCTGGGACACGCCCCCAAGCGACGACTGGTGAAGTGGGGCTGCACTGGCGAGCCGATGTCCAGCAACAAATTTGGCCGCCAGGGATGCCTAAAGTTGGCGCAGTGTTTTGAGCTGAGGCTCCAGCCCGTGAGCGATTCCGCCAGCCCCGCACCGACACCCGCCAAGGTCAAGCCACCGGCTCCGGAAGACAAGCCCTTCGCGGAATTCATCCCTGAGCTGTTCCTGCCGGCCCTGCTCAAGGAAATCGAGGCCTTCGGCGGAGCCGCACCGCAGTTGAGTTTCGAGCAGGGGGCCATGCCGGTGGTGGGCAGCCCCTGCTGGCAGGTGATGGGCAGCTTCCCCGGCGAGAAGCGCTTCTGGCTCTGCTTCACCGAGGCCAGCATCAGCTCCGCCAAGACCATCGCCCTGGCGGAGTCGGGCAGCGAACCCAGCCTGCTGGAGTCGTTCCTGATCGACGAGAAGAAAATCACCCTGGCCCTACTGATCTCACGGGTGGTGTCACGGCTCAACAGCCAGAAGTGGCTGGGCCCCAACTGAGCGCTTCACATCCGGGCCAGCTGAGCGGAAAGCCCACCTACGATGGGCGGCACACTCCACTGTTCCGCCCGCATGGTGCCCCCCGTCGCTGCGCCCTCCGCCACCCGTGGCACCAACGCCGCTGAGGCCAAGACCTTCAAAGAGCCGGTGAAGGACACGATCCTCACGCCCCGCTTCTACACCACGGATTTCGAGGCGATGGCCGCCATGGATCTGCGGCCCAACGAGCAGGAGCTCGAAGCGATCTGCGAGGAGTTCCGCAAGGACTACAACCGCCATCACTTCGTGCGCAACGAGGAGTTCGAGGGCGCTGCCGACAAGCTCGATCCCGAAACCCGCAAGGTGTTCGTGGAATTTCTCGAGCAGAGCTGCACCTCCGAGTTCTCCGGCTTCCTGCTCTACAAGGAGCTCAGCCGCAGGATCAAGGACAAGAACCCGCTGCTGGCAGAGTGCTTTGCCCACATGGCACGCGATGAGGCCCGCCATGCCGGCTTCCTGAACAAGTCGATGGGTGATTTCGGCCTGCAGCTGGATCTGGGCTTCCTGACGGCCAACAAGTCTTATACGTTCTTCAAGCCGAAATTCATCTTCTACGCCACCTACCTCTCCGAGAAGATCGGCTACTGGCGCTATATCGCCATCTACCGCCACCTGCAGAAGCACCCCGAGAGCAAGATCTTCCCGATCTTCAACTTCTTCGAGAACTGGTGCCAAGACGAAAACCGCCATGGCGACTTCTTCGATGCCCTGATGAAGGCCCAGCCCGACACCGTCCGCGGTCTGCAGTCCAGGCTGTGGTGCCGCTTCTTCCTGCTGGCGGTGTTCGCCACCATGTATGTGCGCGATGTGGCTCGCAAGGAGTTCTACGAGGCGCTGGGCCTCGATGCTCGCGAGTACGACAAGATGGTGATCGCCAAAACCAACGAAACGTCGGCCCGGGTGTTCCCCGTGGTGCTCAATGTGGAGCATCCTAAGTTCTACACGCGCCTGGAGCGAATCGTCACCAACAACGCCGCCCTCAGCGAGGCTGACGCCAAGGGTGGCCCGGCTCCGGTCAGGGCCCTGCGCAAGCTGCCCCATTGGATGGCCAATGGTCTGGAGATGGCCAAGCTGTTCCTGATGGCACCGATCCGCAGCGAGGAGTTCCAGCCCGCCGTGCGTTGAGGCCTCGCCTGGTTAGCCTGGCGGCCCTCTCTGAACCGTCTTGCTAGCCACTCCCTCTCCCTCACTCACGGGTGCCCACGCGGGCGACAGCCTTGATCTGCGCTGGCGTGAGCGGCTTGAAACCGTGCTGGCTGCGGGTGCCGCAGCCGGTGCCAGCCTGGTGGAGGTGTTCCTTGAGAGCACCGATCACATCGGGCTGCTGGCCGAGCAGGAGAGGATCACCAATGTCAGCCCGGCCTTCGGACGCGGGGCGGGTCTGCGCGTGTTCCTCGGCGACCGCGATGGCTTTGTCTCCACCAATGATCTGAGTGAGGCCGGCCTGCTGCAGGCCCTGGATCAGGCCCTGGGGATGCTGGGCCTCAGCCGCAGCAGCCTCGGCAGCCACGCCTTTGCCGGCCTGGCGTCGATGCGCGACCACGGGGCCAGCAAGGAGAGCTGGCTGCAGCACTGCCCTGGCCTGGATGAATCCACGGCTCGGCTGCTGAAGGCCACCGCCCTGCTGGATCGCCACGGAGATCATCTCCAGGCCCGCCGCGGCAGCTACGCCCGCGACTGGCAGGAGGTGCTGGTGGCCGCCAGCGATGGCACCTTCGCCCGCGACATCCGCCTGCACCAGTCGGTGGGGATCAACGCCCTGGCGGCCGACGGCGATCACCGCGCCAGCCTGGGGCGCCGCTACGGCAGCTCCGGCCGCCCCGATGACCTGCGCCACTGGGATGCGGAAGCCTCGGCGATCGATCTCTGCAGCAGCGCTCGCTCGATGCTCTATGCCGACTACGTGGAGGCCGGTAACTATCCGGTGGTGCTGGCCAACCGCTTCGGTGGGGTGATCTTCCACGAAGCCTGCGGCCACCTGCTGGAAACCACCCAGGTGGAGCGCGGCACCACCCCCTTCGCCGATCAGGTGGGCGAGACCATCGCCCATGAGGCGGTCACCGCCGTGGATGAAGGGCTCAGTGACGGCGCCTTCGGCAGCCTCTCCATGGATGATGAGGGCATGGAGCCCCAGCGCACGGTGCTGATCGAGAACGGTGTGCTGCAGCGCTTCATCTCCGACCGTGCAGGCGAACTGCGCACCGGCCATGCCCGCACCGGCAGCGGCCGCCGCCAGAGCCACAACTTCGCCGCCGCCAGCCGCATGCGCAACACCTTCATCGCCGCCGGTCCCCACAGCCCCGAGCAGCTGATCGGCTCGGTGGATCGGGGCCTCTACTGCAAGTCGATGGGGGGAGGCAGTGTGGGTCCCACCGGTCAGTTCAACTTCGCCGTGGAGGAGGGGTACCTGATCGAAGACGGCAAGCTGGGCAAGCCGGTGAAGGGGGCCACGCTGATCGGTGAGGCCAAAGAAGTGATGCCACGAATCTCCATGTGCGCCAACGATCTGGAACTGGCCGCCGGCTTCTGCGGCTCGGTGAGCGGCAGCATCTTCGTGACCGTGGGCCAGCCCCACATCAAGGTCGACAGCATCACCGTGGGGGGCCGCTGATCATGACCAGCTCCACCAACCTTCAAGCCAGCGATCTGGCCGGGCAGCTGCAAGCGCTGGCCACGCAACTGGGCGTGAGCCGCTGGGACCTGGGTGCCTCCTGCAGCACTGACACCTCCGTTCAGGTGGACCGGGGTGAGGCCAAGCAGCTCAAGGGTGCCCAGCGCAGCTCGATCACCGTGCGGGCCTGGAACAGCGACGGCCTGGTGGGCATCACCAGCACCTCCGATCTCTCCTCCGCAGGCCTGGCCCGCGCCCTGGCCGGCGCCGGTGAGGCCAGCCGCTACGGCAACCCCGACGACACCCCCGGCTTCTCGCCCCTGGCCACGGCACCGCTGGCCCAGCTGGAGCAACCGATCAGTGAACCCAGGGGCATCCTCGAGCTGCTGGGCACCCTCAAGCTGGCTGAGGCCGAGCTGCTGAGCTGTCACCCCGCCATCAGCACCGTTCCTTACAACGGTCTGGCGCAGCGCAACAGCCAGCGCCTCTACCTCAACAGCGAGGGGGCCTGCCGGGAGCAGCAGCTGAGCACCGCCAGCCTTTACCTCTACGCCCTCGCCGAGGAAGCGGGCCGCAAGCCCCGCAGCAGCGGTGCCGTGCGCCTGGCCTACGGCGCCGAACAGCTGGATGTGGCCGGCTGCGTCGAGGAGGCGGCGGAGCGCACGATCAAGCATCTCGATTACGCCCCGATCACCACGGGCCGCTACACCTGCGTGTTCAGCCCGGAGGCGTTCCTCGATCTGATCGGCGCCTTCAGCGGCCTGTTCAATGCCCGGGCGGTGCTCGATGGCGTCAGCCTCAGCCAGCGTGACTCCCTCGGCAGCCAGCTGGCGGTGCCCTTCCTCTCGATCCACGACAACGGCCTGCACCCCGGCAACATCGGTGCCGCCAGCTTTGATGGCGAGGGCACACCGGTGGCCCGGCTGCCGCTGCTGGAGGGCGGCATTCTGCGCCACTTCCTGCATTCAGAGGCCACGGCCCGCGCCTTCGGCGTGGCGCCCACCGGTCATGCCGGCCTGGGGGCGAAGGTATCGGTGGGGCCCCACTGGTTCGAGATCGGTCCGGCCGGCAGCTCCGATGAGCAGACCGGTGCCCGGGGCCTCGATCGCTTCAGCCAGGAGGGGATCGTCTGGATCGATTCACTCTCGGCGCTCCATGCCGGCGTGAAGGCCAGCCAGGGATCGTTCTCCCTGCCCTTCGATGGCTGGTTGATCCAGGGCGGTGAAGCCCGCTCAATCGAAGCCGCGACCGTGGCCGGCGACATCCGCGCCGTGCTCAAGGGTCTGGTGGGCTTCGAGGGCGAAGCCAAGGTCACCCCCGATGGCGTCTGCCCGCTGGTGTGGGTGGATGGGCTCTCGATCACCGGCAACGCCTGAGGCTCGCTAAACAAGGAGCCGGCGATGAAGATCCTGTTCTGGGGCACCCCGGCCTACGCGGTGCCCAGCCTTGAGGCGCTGGTGGAGGCTGGCCATGAGCTGGTGGGGGTGGTGAGCCAGCCCGATCGTCGCCGCGGACGGGGTTCGGCCCTCATGGCCTCGGCCGTGAAGGCCCGGGCGCTGGAGCTGGAGCTGCCGGTGTTCACCCCCAGCCGCATCCGCCGTGAGCCGGAGCTGCAGGCGCAGCTGGCGGCGCTGGGGGCGGAGGCGTCGGTGGTGGTGGCCTTCGGGCAGCTACTGCCGACGGAG
Source organism: Synechococcus sp. RedBA-s (assembly GCF_024345495.1). Classification (GTDB taxonomy): domain Bacteria; phylum Cyanobacteriota; class Cyanobacteriia; order PCC-6307; family Cyanobiaceae; genus Regnicoccus_A. The sequence goes on from NZ_JAGQBF010000007.1 coordinate 78,582, forward strand.
GTGCTGGCCCAGCCGCCGCTGGGCTGCTGGAACGGCCACGGTTCGCTGCTGCCCCGCTGGCGTGGTGCCGCCCCGATCCAGTGGTGCCTGATCGAAGGCGACGCAGAAACCGGCGTGGGGATCATGGCCATGGAGGAGGGCCTCGACACGGGACCGGTGCTGCTGGAACGGCGCCTGTCGATCGGCCTGCTGGAGAACGCCAGCCAGCTGGGGGCGCGTCTGAGCCAGCTCAGCGCCGAGCTGCTGGTGGAGGCGATGCCACGGATTGCCGCCGCAGGGCCGGGCCCCGAGGCCGAGCGCCGGCGGCGGCTGGCCCTTAGACCCCAGGCCGAGGACGGCCTCTGCCACGCTCGGCTGCTGCAGAAGCAAGATGCCCAGATCGACTGGAGCGCTTCGGCGCTGGCGATCCACCGCCGCGTGATGGGTCTGCATCCCGGAACCCAGTGCACCTGGGGCCAACAGCGGCTGAAGCTGCTGGCCAGCGAACCCCTGGTACAACGCCTGAGCGATCAGCTCACGCCCGCCGCCGCCCAGCTGGCACAACGCTGGGGCGAGCCGGAGTCGAAAGGGTTGGCGACTGCCCACGCGGCTGAACCCGGCGAGGTGCTGGAGCTGGTGCGCGGCGTGGGCCTGGTGGTGGCCACGGGCGGCTGCCCCGTGCTGATCAGCGAGGCCCAGCTGGAGGGCAAGCGTGCCGCGGCGGGCGAGGCCCTGATCCAGCAGCTGGGGGCGGCGATGGGGGAGCGGCTGGGGTGATCATGGGCCGTGGCGAAACCAGCGATCCCAGCTATGGCCATCCAGCTCAGCAAGGAGGCGAAGAAGGAAGCCCTGGCCTCGATCATCCGCTTCTTTGCAGAACACAGAGATGAGGAGATCGGGCTGATTGCCGCCGGCGCCCTGCTGGAGTTCATCCTCAGCGACATCGCCCCAAGCGTTTACAACAAAGCCATCGCTGAGGCCCTTGAGCGCCTGAGCGTTCAACTCGCTGAGCTGGACATCGACCTGCACGAGGAGGAGTTTCCCAATCGGCTGATCCAGCCGGAGTAAGCCTGATCACCCACGGCCTGGGTATGAACCCACTCTGGCTGCTCAGCCCCGCCCGCGGGGGCGGCTTTCGCGAGAGAGGGGCTGGCTGCGGGGGGAGCCGCTGCGGGGGCCGTTGCGGCGGGGTGCGGATGGGCCACCAGGACCACCGCGCTGGCCGCCGCCGCCGCGGCCGCCCTTGCCCCTGCCACCACTGAGATCCAGCGGTGGGGCCGAGTGGATCGTGGGCTCGAAGCCGGGGATCTCCAAGCGGGGCAGGGGGTTGCCGATCACCTTCTCGATTGCCCGCAGCAGTTCGTGCTCCTCGGCGGCCACCAGCGAGAGGGCATGGCCGCTCTGGCCAGCCCGACCGGTGCGGCCGATGCGGTGCACGTAGTCCTCGGCCACGTTGGGCAGGTCGAGGTTCACCACATGGGGCAGCTGCTCGATGTCGAGGCCGCGGGCGGCCAGGTCGGTGGCCACCAGCACCCGCAGTTCACCGCTCTTGAAGCTGGCCAGCGCCCGGGTGCGGGCCCCCTGGCTCTTGTTGCCGTGGATGGCCATGGCGGCCACGCCCTCCTGGCTGAGGCGGTCCGCCAGGCGGTTGGCGCCGTGCTTGGTGCGCGAGAACACCAGCACCTGCTGCCAGTCGTTGCTGCGGATCAGGTGGGAGAGCAGATCGCTCTTGCGCGCCATGTCGCATGGGTGCATCACCTGCTCCACCAGCGGCGCCGCCCGGTTCTCGGGTGTGGCCTGCAGCTGCAACGGCTGATGCAGCAGCCCCTGGGCCAGCTTGCGGATCGAGGGGTTGAAGGTGGCCGAGAACAGCAGGTTCTGGCGCTTCGGCGGCAGCAGCGCCAGGATCTTCTGGATGTCGCGGATGAAGCCCATGTCGAGCATGCGGTCGGCTTCATCCAGCACCAGGATCTCGAGCCGATCGAAGCGGATCGCGTTCTGCTGATAGAGGTCCATCAGGCGGCCGGGGGTGGCCACCAGCACATCGGCGCCGCGGCGCAGCCGCTGCATCTGCGGATTTACCTTGACGCCGCCGAAGACCACGTCGCCACGCAGGTCAAGGAAGCGGCCATAGGCGTGAACGCTCTCCGCCACCTGAGCGGCCAGCTCGCGGGTGGGGGTGAGCACCAGGGCGCGTACCTGATTGTTGCGGGCGTGGGGCCCGTGGCGCAGACGCTCCAACATCGGCAGAGTGAAACCGGCGGTCTTGCCTGTGCCCGTCTGGGCGGCGGCCATCACATCACGGCCGCTGAGCACGGCCGGGATCGCCTGCACCTGGATCGGCGACGGACAGGTGTACCCCTTGAGCGCAATCGCCTTGAGCAGCGGCTCGGACAACCCGAAGGAAGCGAAATCCTGGACCGGGCTTCCGGAGATGGTTGGTTCGGCCTCAGGGTGGGTCAGACGGGAAATCGGAGCAGGCCTCACAGGACGCCTACCCTAAGAGAACGGGGCTGGGGCGATGGGGCCCGTGGCCAGGCCCTGGGATCCATGTCTTGATGCGGCGATGATTCCCAACTTCTCCAGCCGAGGTCGTCCGGGCAGTGCGGAGGCGGTCTATTGGCGCTGGCATTCGCCCACCACCTGGAAAGCCAGCCAGGCCCTGCTGCTGGAGAAAAACGTCGCTCAGCCGCAGGCGGAGCTGCCGCAAGCGCCGGCCGAATGCGAGGCGCTACCTGCTTCTATCGCAACTGCAACGGTTCAGGCCGCCGCCGCGTCCTCCCAGGCAGGTTGGCTGCCGCTGCTGGTGTGGGCGCTGGTGGTGGTGATCGATGGGGGCCTGGCCCTCAGGGAGCTGGTGGGGCCCTCAGTGGCGCTCTGGCAGAAGAAAGCCCCCTGGAGCCGCCGGGAGCGGCGGAGCCAGAGGGCGATCAGAGGGGGGTGGCCGGCACCCGTGGCCAGCCTGCACTGAGCGGGGAGGCGGCTGGCCTCTGGCTCAGCGGGTGCTGCCTGCTCCGGCTGTCACCTTGCCCACACCCAGGGAGCGCAGCTCCTGCAGGAGGCTCTGCAGCACCTGCTTGGCGTCGCCGAACACCATCGAGGTCTGGGGCAACTCGAAGAGATCGTTGCGGATGCCGGCGTAGCCCGAGCCCAGGCTGCGCTTGACGACGAACACCGAGCGAGCCTGATCCACCTCCAGCACGGGCATGCCGTAGAGGGGGCTCGCCGAATCGCTCTTGGCGCGCGGGTTGACCACGTCGTTGGCCCCCAGCACGATCACCACATCGGTGCGGGGGAAGTCGGGGTTGATGTCATCCATCTCCACCAGCTGGTCATAGGGCACATCGGCCTCCGCCAGCAGCACATTCATGTGGCCGGGCATGCGGCCGGCCACAGGGTGGATGGCGTAGCGCACCTCGATGCCGTGCTGCTCCAGCAGGCGGGCGAGCTCCTTGAGACTGTGCTGGGCCTGGGCCACGGCCAGGCCGTAGCCCGGCACGAAGATCACCCTCTCGGCCGCCTCCAGGGTGAGGGCACATTCCTCAGGGCTGCAGGACGTGACATTGGTGTACTCCTCACGGCCGCCGGCATCACCGGCCTCGCTCGATGCAGCACCCAAGGCACCGCCGAACAGCACCGAGGTGAGCGAGCGGTTCATGGCCGTGCACATCACCTGGGTGAGGATCAGACCGGCGGCTCCCACCATGGCTCCAGCCACGATCAGCAGCTCGCTGCCGACGACGAAACCGGCGGCGGCCGCGGCCACCCCCGAATAGGAGTTCAGCAGCGAAATCACCACCGGCATGTCGGCGCCCCCCACGGGCAGGGTCAGGCCAACGCCCAGTAGCAGCGACAGCACTGTGAGAGGAACCAGTGCCACGGCCATGCCCTTGAGCACCAGCGCGCAGCAGGCCAGGCAGGCCAGAGCCAGAACGATGTTCACGGCATGGCGCTGGGGCCGCAGGGTCCAGCCGGGGGTTCCCAGCCACTCCTGCAACTTGCCCATCGCCACCAGCGAGCCGCTGAAGGTGATCGCGCCCACCAGCACCGACACCAGCACCGACACCTGGCCCACGAGGTTCAGCGGAGTGGGCAGCTGTACCGCACCGATCGCCACCAGCAGCGACGACATGCCGCCGCAGCCGTTGAACAGCGCAACCGTTTCGGGCATGGAGGTCATCGCCACCCGCAGGGCGAGCACGGCCCCGAGGCCACCGCCTATGCCCAGCCCAAGCAACATCCAGGGCCAGCCACCCAGGCCCTGCTGCAGCAGCAGGCCCACCACAGCCAGCACCAGCGCCAGGGCGGCGAGGCCATTGGCGCTGCGGGCGGTGCGGATCTTGGCCAGGCCCTTGAGACCGAAGGCCAGCAGCAGCACCGAGCCCAGTTCAATTGAAAGTTCAACCATCAGTTCGCCTCCCTGCGACGGAACATCGCCAGCATCCGATCCGTCACAAGAAATCCGCCCACCACGTTGAAGAGCGCAAAACCCAGGGCCACAGCACCGATCAGCTTCAGGGCTGGGGTGGGGGCCTCACCGATCAGAGCCAGGGCCGCCAGCAGGGTGATGCCGCTGATGGCATTCGCCCCCGACATCAACGGAGTGTGCAGGGTGGGGGGCACCTTGCCGATCAGTTCCAACCCCAGCAGGCTGCCGAGCACCAGCACCCAGAGGGCGGCTGTGCCACTGAGATGACCGCTCATGCCGTCACCTCCTCAAGGCTGGGCCAAAGTTCGGGGCGCCGGCAGGCGCCCTGGTGGGAAATCAGACAGGGGTCGAGCAAGGGGTCCTCGGGGTTGAGTTGCAGGCCGTCGTCGCTGAAGAGGGGCTCAAGGAAGGCCGCCAGATTGCGCGCGTAGAGGGAGCTGGCGTGGTGGGGCACCGAAGCCGGCAGGTTGGAGGAGCCAATGATGCGCACCCCGCCGATCTCCACGGTGCGATCGGGCTGGCTGCCGGCGCAGTTGCCGCCGGTCGACACCGCCAGATCCACCACCACCGAGCCCGGCCGCAACGCTTTGAGCATCTCCTCGGTGATCAGCAGCGGCGCCGGCCGCCCAGGCACCTGGGCGGTGGTGATCACCGCATCGGCTTCTGCCAGATGGATGGTGAGCTGCTGGCGCTGGGCCTCCAGGAAGGCTGCACCGGCCTCCCGGGCATAGCCACCGGCTTCACCCGGTGCCTCACGGCTGGGGGGATCGATGAAGCGGGCGCCCAAGGATTCCACCTGTTCCTTGGCGGCCGGCCGCACGTCACTCACCTTCACCACCGCACCGAGGCGGCGGGCGGTGGCCACCGCCTGCAGACCAGCCACGCCAGCGCCGAGCACCAGCACCTTGGCGGGCTGCACCGTGCCGGCGGCGGTCATCAGCATCGGGAAGAAGCGATCCAGCTCGGCGGCCGCCAGCAGCACCGCCTTGTAGCCGGCGATGTTGGCCTGGGACGAGAGCACATCCATCGACTGGGCGCGGCTGATGCGCGGCAGCAGCTCCATCGCCAGGGTCGAAAGGCCACGGCTGTTGAGCCGCTCGAGCAGGGACTGGTTCAGGTAGGGATCCAGCAGACCCACCAGCAAGGAGCCAGAGGCCAGGCGCTCAAGCCCGCCGCTGCCGCCCTCACTGTCCTGAACGGGCGGCTGCACGCAGATCACCAGCTCAGCGGCACTCCAGGTGTCGGGGCAACCCCTGGCCACGATCGAGGCGCCGGCCTCGATGAAGGCCTGATCGCTGAAACCGGCCTCCAAGCCGGCCCCCGACTCGATGAACACCTCAGATTTCTTCGCCACCAGCCTGCGCACCGTTTCTGGTGTGGCGGCCACTCGCCGCTCCCCCTCCCGGCTTTCGGCGGGAACCAAGACCCTGACCACAGACGACTCCAGCGGTACTCACTATGTCCATTGATGGACATAGCGTTGGAGGGACGCAAGTCAGAGTTGAACGTTGTGTTCAAGCCACCACACAGGCCCCGGCTCCAGCCCGTCTGCCATGGCGATGGCGCCCCACTGTCACGAGGGCTACCCCAAACCACTCTGGCGTTGCCTAGGACGTGTGAGAAACCCTGAGCTGTCAGCGGCCATGGCCTCGTTCACGATCACGCTGGAAGGCGGCAAGTCATTCAGTTGCCCCGACGACCAGTACATCCTTGATGCCGCCGAGGAGCAGGGCATCGACCTGCCCTACTCCTGCCGCGCCGGGGCCTGCAGCACCTGCGCCGGCAAGATCCTCTCCGGCAGCGTTGACCAGTCGGACCAGAGCTTCCTCGACGACGATCAGATCGGCGAGGGCTTTGCCCTGCTCTGCGTCAGCTACCCCCTCGCCGACTGCACGATCAAGCCCAACGTCGAAGACGACCTCTAAAGCTCCCGGTAAGCCGCCGTCCAGGTGGCCTGATCGAGCCGCTCCAACGCTTTTTCGGCGCTGGCGGCTCTGCTGGCCAGGCCCTCCTGGACCGCCCTCAGGGCCACCGCTTCCGCCACCGCTCGCGACACCGCCTGCACCTCGCTGAGCTCGGGCATCAGCGGCGCCTCTGGATCGCTGGAAGCCGGAATGTGGGCGGCCAAGGCATCGAGCCCCGCATCGATCATCCCCTCACTCACCTGGGTGGCTCCCACCGCCACGCTGGCGAACCCCAGGCCAGGGAAGAGAAAACAGTTGTTGCACTGCCCGATCCGGCGCAGACCTCCCTGCCAGTTCACCGGCTCGAATGGGCTGCCACTGGCCACCAGGGCCCGTCCGTCCGTCCAGGCGTAGAGATCGGCGGGGGTGGCCTCCGCCAGCCGGGTGGGGTTGGAGAGGGGCAGGATGATCGGCCGCTCCACCGCCGCCGCCATCGTCTCCACCAGTTCACGGCTGAAGGCCCCAGCCACGGTGGAGGTGCCGATCAGCACGGTGGGCTTCACTGCCCTCACCACCTCCAACAGGCCGATCCGGCCCTGGGCATCGACGCCAAAAGCGGAGCCCTCGGAAGGATCGCGGGCCAGGGCCTGGGCCATGGGGGAGAGCCCCGGCTGATCGGCCAGCACCAGGCCCTCCCGGTCGATTGCCCAGATGCGGCTGCGCGCCTCAAGCTCCCCCAGCCCGGCCCGGATGAGCAGCCGCACCAGGCCCTCGGCGATGCCACAGCCCGCCGTACCCGCGCCGAACACCACGATGCGGTGATCCTCCAAGGGCAGACCGGCTCCGTGGGAGGCCGCCTTCACCACCGCGCAGGCCACGCCGCGGGTGCCCTGGATGTCGTCGTTGAAGCTGGGCACCTGCTGTCGGTACCGCTCCAGCAACTGGTGTGCATGGCCGGTGCCGAAGTCTTCCCAGTGCAGCAGTGCCCCCGGGAACTGACGCTGCAGGGCCTCCACGGTGCGAGCCAGAAAGCGGTCGTAGTCGGGGCCATCGAGGCGCGGGTGTCGCCAACCGGGGTAGAGGGGGTTCTCCAGAAGCTCGACGCGATCAGTGCCCACATCCAGCACCAGGGGCAGCACCCGGGCGGGATCCAGACCGGCGCAGAGGGTGTACACCGCCAACTTGCCCAGGCAGATCTCGATGCCGCCGATGCCCTGGTCGCCGATGCCGAGAATGCCCTGGGAATCCGTGATCAGGATGAGATCCACCGGCCCGGGCGCCACCTGGGCCAGCACCGCCTCGATCCGCTCCTGATCGGGCGCCGCCAGAAACACACCGCCGCTGGGGGTGCGGTAATCGAGGCTGAAGCGCTGGATCGCCGCCCCCACCGTGGGGGTGTACACGATCGGCATCACATCCTCGATGTGATCGGCCAGAAAGCGGTGGAACAGGGTGAGGTTCGACTCACGCAGGGCCACCGCGAAGCGGAACCGCTCCAGGTCGCTGCCCAGGCTGAGGAAGGCCTGCCACTGGCGCTCCACCTGGGTCTCCAGGCTCTCAACGGCATGGGGCAGCAGGCCATCGAGCCCGAAGGCCTCGCGTTCCGCGCGGCTGAAAGCCGTTCCCTTGTTGACGCGGGGATCAGCGAGAAGTGCGCGGCCCCACAGGTGGGCGCTCAGGGGTGGCGTAGGGCGGGCCAGGAGGATTCAGCAACCTGGGGGCGCAGCGTAGGCCAGGGGGTCAGAGCAGGCGCATCACACAACCCACCAGCGCCATCACCAGCAGCACCGTCGAGGCCAGGAAACTGATGGCGAATCCAGGCGCCCGCCGCTCCGGCGCCCGCAGATACCCCACGGCATAGAACACACGGCCCAGCACCCAGAGCGCGCCCAGCAGCGAAGCCGCACCGGCATTGGAGAGCAGCACCGCCAACCAGAAGGCCGGCAGGAACACCACCAGCTGCTCCAAGGTGTTCTGCTGCACCCGCACGGCCCGCTCAAAGGCCGGTGGACCCGTCATCTGCGGCGGCTTCACCCCATGACGCAGGCGGGCCTGGCCCACTTGCATGGCGGTGGCCTGGAAGGTGATCACGGCCAGCAGGGTGATGAGCCCGGGAAGGGGGGACATTGTCATGGAGCTCAGCCCAGCGGCCCACTGTGACCCATGGCGGCCACTCCAGCCAGGACAGCCACCATCACCACCATGGCGATGGCGGCCCAGGAGACATGACTGCGGGCTTCCATCGCAGGTTCACTGCCCTGAATCGGCATTTCCTCGGCATAGAGATTGTCGTGGTTTTCAAGATCGTGGGTATGCATGAGGGGATCTATCAGCTGCCTCCAGCTTGGCCGCAACTGGTGGGTCAGACCTCAGGAAGCAGGGAGTTGTGACAGAGCTTCGTCGATGTTGACGTGCCGCACATCAACAGCAAAAACAGCGAATGAAGTGGGAGCGATCAACCAGGGTGATCGCTGCGCCGGGCGTGGCCTCAGCGCAGGGTGTTGATCAGCCCGCGACGCCGCAGTTCCCTGGCGAATTCACCGGAGAGCCGGTCTCTCGCCAGAACAGCACGCCAGCGGCCGTACCAACCGAGGCAACGGAACAGCACCCAGGTGAGGAACAGAACCTGCAGGAAGGGTTTCAGGGTCACAGGACCGGGCTCTGGTTTGAATTTAGGCAACCCCGGGGGCGCTGTCATCAGCCCCATCGAGGCTCCAGAGCGCCAGGCCACCGCCCCGGCCCCGGGCCGCCAGCCAGCCCAGCTGCGCCCCGCCACCGATCATGGCGAAGAAGGGCAGCACCCCGGCCCGTTGCTGCTCGAACGGCAGGGGCTGGGGCAAGGGGCGATCGAGGGGCAACCAGGGGCCCAGCGCCAGCCGCAGGCGCTCGAAGCGGAACAGCAACAGGGGTCGCTTGCCCTCCAGCCGTGCCTGGCCCACGAACGTGAGCTGCAGCCCCCCCAGCTGGACGCTGTTGCGGATTGTCAGCCCATGGCCGGGGCCGGAGGGCTCGATCACCAGCCTGGCCCCGAAGGCCCGCAGCAGTCCGCTGGCCAGATCCGCCGGCCGCTCGGATCCCCGCGGCCAGGTGCGCTGCAGGCGCCAGCTGCCGATCAGCTGGGTGGGCTCAACGGCGCCCCCCCGTCGGCGGCTGATGGCCTCCAGCCGCAGCAGCTCCGCCGCGTCAGGGGTGACGGCGCGTGTGGGGTCCATGGCGTGGCGGCGGGCGTATCAGCTCCAGCCTGGGGCCGCGCGCCACTGGCTGGCATAGGCGCCGCGGCCATCGAGGGCGGCGGCGCCACAGCGGCAGGCCAGGGCCAGGGCCTCTGAGCGGCCCCAGCCGGCCGCCAGGCCGGTGGTGAAGCCGGCCGCAAAGCTGTCGCCGGCGCCGTAGGTGTCCAGTGAAGGCTGGCGGCGCGCGATCGCGCTGAAGCGCCCCCCGGGCAGCGTGAAGCCACCCTGCTCAGCTTCGGTGGCCACATAGATCCGGGGGGCGGGGCTGAGGTCGCCGGGCTGGTAGCGCTCGCCGGGATCGAGGGCACTGCCGATCAAGGCATCGAGCCCCACGGCGGCCTCCTGCAGCAGCGGCAAGCGCACCCGGGGGGTGGCCGCCAGCACCCGCGCCCGCCGGGCCAGCCGCAGGGCGGCCCCATCGGCGGCGGTCACGAAGACGCCGTCGCAGGCCGCCAGCTCCGCCCAGGGCAGGGGATCGCTGGCGGCAGGGGCAAGCCGCTGGCCGATCACAGTGATGCTGCGTTCACCGCTGGCCTCCACAAAGGTGACCGCCCGACGGGTGGGGACATCCCGCCAGGCCACATGCAGCTGCAGCCCCATGGCCCGCAGCTCAGCCGCAGCCCGCTCGCCAAGGGCATCGCGGCCCAGTGCGGTGAAAAAAGCCACCGGCTGGGGGCTGAGCCGGGCGAACTGGGCAGCCACCACCGCGCCACCGCCGGCGGGCTGCTCCAGCATCTCGAGCGCGTGCTGGATCTGACCCGCCACGGGCAGGCGCTCCACCACCACGAAGCTGACCCACTCCACATGGCCCACCACCGCCAGCCGCAGCGACGGCAGGGGCGGAAGATCAGGCGGCAGATCTGGGGAGGTGCCGGACATCCAGGCTCAGCGGGTGCTTCAGGATGACGACTCACTCCGGCTGCGCCGCTGCCATGGCCCCCAAGGAACGGTCCGCCACCACCGTGAAACTGCAGATTGCCGGTGCGGTGTTTCTGCCGCTGCTGCTGCTGGGCCTGTGGCTGAATTCCCTGGGCTTCTTCAGTGCGCCGCTGCCGGGAGGCTGATCAGCCTCGGGACTGAGCGGCCTCAGCTGGCGTCATCAGAGTCTGAGGTGTCATCGGCGTCATCGAGGGAGGCGAGATAACGCTTGCGCTGGCCCGACGCCCAGGGTTCCTCGCAGCGAGGACGGGGTATGCCGGGCAGGGGGCTGGCTTCTTTCGGTCGTTCGGAGAGCTCGGGAAAGGGATGAGGGTCGGGCATGGCCGAAGCGTAGATGTGCAGTCAGCACAGCCGACTGCAGTCATTGCCCGTAGGTTCTGCTCGAGTCCATCGCCATCCCTTCGTGAGCACCTCCCGCCCGGGTCCCCTCAAGCGCTGGGAGCGACGGTTCGAGCGGCTGCTGTGGAAGCTGCGGCTGGTGGCGATCCTGCCGGTGATCATGAGCCTGGTGAGCACGGTGGTCACATTCACCCTGGGCACGATGGAGATCGCCAACTCCATCGTGCAGTTGCTGGCGGGCAGCAGCAGCAAGGGATTCATCCCCCAGCTGCTGGGGGGAGTCGTCTCCGGCATCGACCTCTATCTGATCGGCATCGCCCTGCTGATCTTTGGCTACGGCGTCTATGAGTTGCTGATCTCGCCGATCGATGCGGCCCGGGTGGACGACCGCAGCGGTCATGGCCTGCTCGACATCCGCGATCTGGATCAGCTCAAGGAGAAGCTGGTGAAAGTGCTGGTGGTGGCCCTGATCGTGGCCGCCTTCAAGTCGATGCTCACCCTGCCGATCACCGACGGCGCCTCCCTGGCCTTGTTCTGCCTCAGTGTGCTGCTGCTGGCCCTCAGCGGTTACCTGGTGGCGGGCCATGGCGGCAATGGCCGCTGGCAGCAGTCGCCAATGGCATCAGTTGATGAAGCCGGCCGCAAATCCACGGAGGGTTGATAGCAACTCCGCTGGTACGTTGAAATGAGAAAACACGTCCGCTCCATGTCACTACGCCAGATTTTGTCGAGCGGCCTGTTGCGGGGCTCTCTGTTGCGGGGATGTCTGTTGCGCGGAGGCCTCGCCGCAGCGGCAGTCACCTCAACGCTGATCCTGAGTGCAGGCGAGGGGAAAAGCCAGGTTCTCTACACCCTCACCACCCAGTGCAGCCTCAAGGGCGCACCCGCCAAAGCCTGCATTGTCGAAGCGGTCAACGAGGGTGAATCCACCCTCTACCGCCACAAGATCAGCGGGGAGGTGCTGACGGTCCGGGTGCGTGATCAACCCGTGCGCATGGATCTCTGGTCCAATGACTCCAAGTCGTGGGCCAGCCTGACGCGGGCCGAAGCCCGTTTCTCCACCAACACGGTTTGCTTCAACGGCACGGATCTCTGTGTTGTCAATCCCAACTACCTCAACAGCGTCCTCCAGAACCGTGCTGCTGTGATGAAGAACCGTGATCACGTGATGGTCCACTTCGGCAACGACGGCCGGATTGATGCCACCTGCTACGACGACGGCTGCGACGTGGTGCGCAAATGAAAGGGATCGCTGGATTCAGCCTGTTGCTCTCCGGCGTGCTCGCCTTCCCCACCGGCGCAGCACTGGCCCTGGACACTCCCCTGGGGGTCAGCCAGGGACCGATCAGTTCTGAGCTGCTGGCACGGGGCGGCGGCGGTGGTCGCGGCGGCGGCGGCGGTCGCGGCGGCGGTGGTGGCGGTAGCCGTGGAGGCGGCGGCGGCCGCAGCGGTGGTGGTGGTGGTGGTGGTGGCAGAAGTCACAGCGGTGGCAACCATGCCCGCACCGGCATGGGCGGCGGCGGCAGCCTGGATCGCGGCAACAGCCGTCCAAGCGGTGGCTGGAGCAACAGGGTGTCGTCACCCTCGGCGCGGCCATCGATCCAGCGGCCGTCCGGTGCCAGCAGCATCGGCCGCGGTGACGGCAATCGCGGCGTGGCCACCAACCGCGACAGGACCCCCAATCGCCCTGGCACTCTCAATTCCAGCGGCACTCGCGATTTCAACCGACCGGGCACAGGCACTCGCGACCTCAATCGCGATGGCAACAGTTCCATCAATCGGGACGTGAACCGAAACATCAACCGCGATGTGAATCGCAACGTCAATCGGGATGTCAACCGGAACGTCAACCGAAACGTGAATTGGAACACGAATCGGCGCGTGAACATCGGCAATGTCAATGTGAATCCTGGCTGGGCTCGCCCGGGCTGGGGTGTGGCGCGCCCGTGGAATCACGGCTGGTATGGCGGCTGGTCGTCTCCCACCTGGGGATGGTGGGGAGCCAGAGCGGCTACCTGGGGGGTGGCCTCCCTGGCCACGGCAGCGATCGTCAACAGTGCGGTCGACAACGCCGTGAGCAGCAACTCCACTTACATCGTGGTGCCCAACACCAACTACCAGCTGCTTTTCGGCTCCGTGGAACCCTCCGGCTCCCAGGGTGTCAACTTCGCCGTCACCGCCGATGGCAGCACCTACCAACTCTCGGCCGATTGCAACCAAGGATTGCTGGATGGCCGTGAACCCAGCAGCTCCGAGGAAGCGGAGCTGCTCAATGCCGCCTGTCAGGTGGCCTTCGGCAACGTCTGAGCCCACCACGCAGCACAGGGCTGAACGGCAGATGCTGCCCAGGCTGATCAGGCCTCGGCAGCTGGCAGGGAGGCCTCGATCTGCTGCGCCAGCAGCAGGCAGGCATCCATCTCGGCCCAGAGCAGTTCCCTTCTCTGGGCATCCACCACGTAAGACCGCTGGTGCAGGTCGCGGCCCATATAGAGCAGGGCGTCACGAATCCGGCGCCAGTCGTCGGCTGTGCACTCGGGTGACGCGCAGGGGAGCTCGTCATCCATGGGACCGATTGCGCAAAGGGTTCAGCCATTGGATCACGTCCGGATGCCCTTCCTCACTTCTTCCCGCTACCGCGTCACCCCCCCTGCATCAGGAAAGAAGTCCGCTCGGTCTGACCCATCCCAGCCACTGCTTGTAGTGACCCGAACTGATGGATAGGGGCGATGGCCGTTTGCTGGTTGTTCGGTGGAGGCAGGGCGAACCAGGTCTCGGGCCATGCTCCGCCGGCCCTCCGGACCGGCGGAGCTGACCACAGCGCAGTGGCTGCCCAGGCCGAGGGCGAGCTTCCATCATTCCTGCCAGGCCGACCAGAGCGGAGGCCGCCCCCCAGAGCGCCAGAACGACGAGGAGCGAGAGGAGGCAGTCAAGGGGTGGCTTGACGCTGCAGTACAGGAGCGCCCACAACGTGGTGGGTCCCAGGGTCACAACAGTCGCCAATCCCCCCGCCAGAGCCACCCCGAAGAGCAGGATGCGCAACAGTCTGCGGCCGGATCGTTTGGCGCTGCCTGGACTTTGGATCATTCCGATGCTCCCTGCCAGTCACCCCGGCAGGCGGCTTGGTATTGACAATCCTGCATCGTCGTGAAGCCCACGCCAGAGCGGGCACGAGCAGGAGGTGCTGCTGCGTGGGGTCGCAATGCTAATTGAAGCGATAACAGAAGACCGCCACTACCGATCCTGCCCCTCACATGGCTTCGACCCAGGATTATACCAACTATCCTCGATCGCTGAGTTGCAAATTCAGCGATCAGGATTCATAGTGAATCAACAGAGCCGCGCAATCAGCTCCGCACCAGTCAGCCTCTGACTGCCCTCTTCACCCTCCAGAAAGGGTCACAGAACCTCCTGAGTTACACCACTCGGAGGGGCGCTACCTCTGGTTGTTGCAGTTGGTCTCTCCTAAGTTGCTCGTTCATGCGGTTCCCGTATGATTCAAAAGTGGCACTAAGTAGCCCTGCTGCAGCTATCAACTCTTTGCTGGCCTTGTGCAAAATGAAACTTATGTCTCATCTGCTATCTGTGGTCGCAATGCCCCTGCTTGCCAATGAGATAGTCGGGTCTCAGATTAGCATTGTCAATGCAACCAGTGAGACTATGGTTGGCCTTACGTTGGTCACCACTACAAGTTCGAGCCCTTCAGCGAAAAGCTCCAGCACCGCAGCGCTTGGCAACATCGCGCCAGGCCAGCGAATCGAGCGACGACTGGCCACTGGAGACGTGATTGAGCAGTTTCAAGTGCAATATCAGATGGGTGAATCTGAGCACACCAACAGTTGCGGCCCTGTCCAATCTGGAGATCGTGTCACTTTGACGATCTCTTCCATGGAAACGTCTTGCGATTTCGAGGCTCTTTAGTTGGACAGATTTCGCCCGTGACATCGTTACCCCTGGGCGGGTGAAGTGGCCAGTGCTGTCACTGACGGGCAGGCTTGCTCCCTTTCTTCGGCTTTGCCTCGGCCATCACGCGCCACCAGACCGACCCGCCATCCTTGCGGCGCTCCAGCTCGAAGCCAGGCCGTGGCCGGTGGCCGCTGCTCCAGCCGCGAACCGTGCCCGAAGACGCCCCCAGCAATCGGGCCAGCTCTGTAGTGCTCAGCCAGTGGCCGGCATCAACAGCGCGGGCCAGACCCTCGGGCACAGCTAGCGGATCAGCCAGAGAGGCAGCGGGCGCCATCGCCGCGGCCAGCTGGGCCAAGGCAGCAATGGCATCACTGCCGGCAGTCAGTGCCATCACTGGCGACCGCTTGACCCTGTCACTGCTGGCAGCTGGTGCCATCACTGATGCCTCCCCAGTCCCGTCACTGCCGGCAGAGGCTGGCGTCACTGACAGGGGGAAGTTGGCCAGGGTGCCTTGGTTCCTCAGGTGCGCGGCCAGCTTATCGCCCAGGGAAACGTGCTCAGCAGGCCAGACCGTACGGGTGCTCGATTCCCGGCGCAGCTGCACCCCCAAGGCCTTGGCGCGGACCTTAATCGCGTTGTTGCTCTTCACCGCCCAGTGCTCACAGCACTCGGCCAGGGTCAGATCCGGGAGGGCACCAAGAGCAGTTACTTGCAGTAGTTGGAACGGATAGGCAGCTGCTTCTACAGCTTGGCTCAACCCACCGGGGTACTGCTACATGCCGTGCCTGGTTCTGACTTCATGCTCCTGACCTCCGTATGACCTCAATGAGCTGGCAGGCCGACTTGATTACCGCTGTTGCAGGTTCACTCCGACCAGGCTGGTCGTTCCACTCTTACCCCTCGCTCCTGATCAGCATTCAATCGATCAAGAGCTGTGGCACCTAATTCAGCTCTTGCTTAGATTCCACCATCACGGATGACAGCAAGTACGATATTTGCGCATGCCTCGGCATCAGAAAGAGCATCATGGTGGTTGAGGCTGAGATTTAGATATCGACAGACATCTGGTAATTTTGTTGGTCGGATGTTCCAAGTCTTCCGGGCTAGCTGCACAGTGCACAGATAGGGCTGGAGAGGCGGCGGCATAGAGGCGTTATGACAGCAGGCCCGCATGACATGCTCGTCGAAACTGGCGTTATGGGCTGCGATGAAACGTGCACCAAACAAGTAAGGCTCGAGCTCAGGCCAGAGGTCCCTGAATAACGGGGCTTCTGCTACCTGTGGCCAGCTGATTCCGTGTATGTGAGTGAAAAGAAAGTTCCGTCGAGGCGGGCGAATCAGCCGTTGCACGCGATGAACGATTGAGTGCCCTTCCACCCGCACCAGCGCGATCGAACAAGCGCTGTCTCTGCCCTGATCTGCGATCTCGAAGTCTAGCGCCACGAAACAGTCGGTTTCTAGACCAGAATTACTCAACTTGGTCGATCGGACAGGAGGCCGCTTTGCGGTAAGACGAGCAGGAAAAAATCCGAGCGATGCTTGGGAGTGTCAAGAGCCACCTTCCCGAAGGAGCTCTTGCTTGAAAGGCGCTTAGCCAGCGCTTCATCAGCCCTACGCAGGAACTCCCTCTCATCCGACTCTATGCAGATGGCGCCCCAGCGTCGGCGATATTCCCAAAGTTCTTCATAGCGATCCACGTCCTTGGCCGACCAGCGAAGGGCTCTGAGTTCATCGCCTCGGGATGTGTCGTCCATGAGCATGTCAGAAAGTTGTCACTGATAAACATTTACGGCGATCACGCACTACAAGCCAATGACTAACCGCTTAGCAATTGTTTTCACGGAGACTGTGACTACAAGGTAGTGATCTTTTCGTGCTGTCTTTCTGAGCTTTGACTTGGAGGTGGTTAGTACCTATAGAGTGCCAAAGACTTTGGTCCGGCCAAGTGGGTTGACTTGCGAAAGGTGGGCCTCACAGCCGTGATCGCACCAGCACCGGCTCGTGGGCCCACCGTACGTCGCCCCGGATCGTCACCCCGAATGCTGAGAGCAGCGGGTCGTACACCGACACCCGGACATGCAGGGTTGATCGCCAAGCCTGAACCTGAACGCCTCGCTGCTGCTGAAGCCGTGCTCACTGGCTGGGCGGTTCCTGTTTCCTATGGAGGGGAGCGTGCCTGTTACTTCCCTCAGCTTGATCGCATCCAGCTGCCCGAGCGCCAGGCATTCCATTCAGCTTCCGGCTTCTATGCCACCTGGGCCCATGAAGCCATTCACTCCACTGGCCATCCCAGCCGCCTCAAGCGGCACCTGAGCGGTCGCATGGGATCGATGACCTATGCCCGCGAGGAGCTTGGTGGCTGAGATGGGGGCGGTGCTGCTGGGGGATCAGCTGGAGATCGGTAGTGCGATGGAGAACCATGCCGCGTACCTGGGGCACTGGATCGAGCTGCTCAAGGAACACCCGCAGGTGCTGTTCCAGGTGCTGGGGGAGGCCAGGCAGGCGGTCGAATTGATCGCCCCACAGGCGCTGGGAAGTGATGAATCGGCTCTGGGAGAACGTCAAACCCCGCCCCGATGATCCACCGACACCCCACCAGCCCCTCGTTGTTCTCGGGGGGTGGGATCGGTGTGGGACAGCTGGACCACTCACCCCTTGCCCGGGCCGGGCTGTCAGCGTTTGTCAGTACTGACAGAAAAGCTCGTCAATGGGCCCCAACGACCTGCAACCTGCCTCAACTTCCGTGAGCCTGGCTCTTCGCCAAGTTCCTGGCCGCGCACGGAGTTTCAGCCGAAGAAGAAGGTGAAAACGGAATGGGTCGCCTGAGATTCGAACTCAGGACCAATCGGTTAAAAGCCGAGTGCTCTACCGCTGAGCTAGCGACCCGCCCTGATGGGCTGCCCTCGCGGGCACCTCTGGAACGTATCACCCAGGGGGCACCTCTTCCAAGGGAGCATGGACGGGTCATCAGGGGGCGCTGATCCCCCGGTTGCCCTGCACCGCCATGTCCTCTGCACCCTGGCCCGATCCCAGCGTTCACCCCGAGGCCTGGGTGGCCCCCTCGGCGGTGGTCATCGGTGATGTGAGTCTCGGCGCCGGAGCGAGCCTCTGGCCGATGGCGGTGGCCCGAGGCGACCTCTGCAGCATCCGCATCGGGGCCAACAGCAACGTCCAGGACGGCGCGGTGCTGCACGGCGATCCAGGCCAGCCGGTGCTGATTGGCGTGGGGGTGACCATCGGCCACCGGGCCGTGGTCCATGGCGCCACCCTCGGCGACGGCTGCCTGATCGGCATCGGCGCCATCGTTCTCAATGGGGTGCGTGTCGGTGAGGGGGCCCTGGTGGCCGCCGGGGCGGTGGTGACCCGCGACGTGCCCCCTCGCACCCTGGTGGCGGGCATCCCGGCACAGGCTCGGCGCAGCCTGAGTGAAGAGGAGGTTGCCGAGCAGTTCCAGCACGCCCTGCGCTACAGCCAGCTGGCCGCCGTCCATGCCGGTCGCGGAGCCTGATTGCTGAGATTTGGATCAACAGCCCAGCTGCCCTTCGGGAGCGGCGGCTGCGGTCCGTAAGATCTGGATACCAAGACTCCCTGACGATGGACGTACGGCTGCTGCTGGTTACCGCCCCGATCCTGCTCGCCGTGGCCTGGGCTGTGTTCAACATCGGCCGTGCGGCCGTCGGTCAGCTGCAACTGATGCTCAAGCGTTCCCGGGCCTGATGGTGCTAGTGATCGGTGCCGGCCTCGCCGGCACCGAAGCGGCCTGGCAGATCGCCCAGGCGGGCCTGCCGGTGCGGCTGGTGGAGATGCGCCCAGTGCGGCGCTCCCCCGCCCACCACAGCGCCGAATTTGCCGAGCTGGTGTGCAGCAACAGCTTCGGCGCCCTCTCCAGTGATCGGGCCGCTGGATTGCTGCAGGAGGAACTGCGCCAGCTGGGTTCGCTGGTGATCGGCACCGCCGACGGCCACGCCGTTCCCGCCGGTGGTGCGCTGGCGGTGGATCGCGGTCGCTTCAGTGCCGATCTCACCCGCATTCTTGAAACCCATCCCCTGATCCAGGTGGAGCGTGCCGAGCAGTTGCAGCTGCCGGGGGCGGAAGAGATCTCCGTGCTGGCCACCGGCCCGCTCACCAGCGATGACCTGGCCGAGGATCTGCGCCGTTTCACCGGCCGCGGCGACTGTCATTTCTTCGACGCCGCCAGCCCGATCGTGGCGGGCGAGAGCATCGATCTGGAGGTGGCCTTCCGCGCCAGCCGCTACGACAAGGGCGACGCCGACTACATCAACTGCCCGATGGACCGGGAGCAGTACGAGCGGTTCCGACAGGCCCTGCTGGAGGCCGAGCAGGCCGAACTCAAGGATTTCGAACAGGAGAGCGCCAGCTTCTTTGAGGGCTGCCTGCCGATTGAGGAGCTGGCCCGCCGCGGCGACGAGACCATGCGCTACGGCCCGCTCAAACCGATCGGCCTCTGGGATCCACGCTGGGGCGACCTCCACGACCGCGAGCTGCGCCGCGCCAAGCGGGCCCATGCCGTGGTGCAGCTGCGTCAGGAAGACCGCGACGGACGCCTCTGGAACCTGGTGGGCTTCCAGACCAACCTGAAGTGGGGCGAACAGAAACGGGTGCTGCGGCTGATTCCAGGCCTGGAGAACGCCGAGTTCGTGCGCTTCGGGGTGATGCACCGCAACACCTTCCTCGAATCTCCCCAGCTGCTGGATCCCACCCTGCAGTTCCGGCAGCGGCCCACCCTGCTGGCAGCCGGACAGATCACCGGCACCGAGGGCTATGCCGCCGCGGTGGCCGGCGGCTGGCTGGCTGGCACAAACGCCGCCCGCCTCGCCCATGGCCAGAGCCCGATCGCCCTGCCGCCCACCACCATGATCGGCGCCCTCACCCACTTCATCGCCGAAGCCCCCAGCGCCAGGTTCCAGCCGATGCCCCCCAACTTCGGCCTGATGCCCGAGCTGAGTGTTCGGGTGCGGGAGAAGCGGGCCCGCTATGGCGCCTACCGCGACCGGGCCCTGGCTGATCTGGCGCCGTTCAGGCCCGCAGCTCACAGTGCTGCGCTGACCTTTGCCTAGGGTCGAGCCTGCCAGCCGGCCCAGCCCCGTGAGCGTCCTCTCCAGCCCCGACAGCGCCGCCATCACCAGCCCGGCAGCCCCCGAAATCTGGGACGCCGTGGTGATCGGCTCCGGCATCGGCGGCCTGGTGACGGCCACCCAGTTGGCAGCCAAGGGCGCCCGGGTGCTGGTGCTGGAGCGCTACTTGATCCCCGGCGGCAGCGGCGGCAGCTTCGAGCGTCAGGGCTACACCTTCGATGTGGGCGCCTCGATGATCTTCGGCTTCGGTGAGAAGGGGCACACCAACCTGCTCACCCGCGCCTTGGCCGATGTGGGCGAGCGCCAGGACACTATCCCCGACCCAGCCCAGCTCGAGTACCACCTTCCTGGCGGGCTGCACGTGGCGGTGGATCGCGACTACGACACCTTCATCGACCGGCTTTCGGCTCTGTTCCCCCATGAAGCCACCGGCATCCGCCGCTTCTACGACGCCTGCTGGAGCGTGTTCCGCTGCCTCGATGCGATGCCGCTGCTCTCGCTCGAGGATCCGGCCTACCTGGCGAAGGTGTTCGTGCGGGCGCCGCTGGCCTGCCTCGGGCTGGCCCGCTGGCTGCCGGTGAATGTGGGCGATGTGGCCCGGCGGCACATCAAGGATCCGGCGCTGCTCAAGTTCATCGACATCGAGTGCTTCTGCTGGTCGGTGATGCCGGCTGATCGCACACCGATGATCAACGCCGGCATGGTCTTCTCCGACCGCCATGCCGGTGGGATCAACTATCCCCGCGGCGGCGTGGGCTCGATCGCCCGCCACCTGGTGCGGGGCCTGGAGCGCCATGGCGGCGCGATCCGCTACCGCTCCCGCGTCACCCGCGTCCTGATTGAGGCCGGTAAGGCCGTGGGGGTGGAGCTGGCGGGCGGGGAAACGATCCGGGCCCGGCGGGTGATCTCCAACGCCACCCGCTGGGACACCTTCGGGGGTCTGGTGGAGGAGGCCCAGGTGCCGGCCGCCGAGCACACCTGGCGGCGGCGCTACAAGGCTTCGCCCTCGTTCCTCTCCCTGCATCTGGGGGTGAACGCTGAAGTGATTCCTGCCGGCAGCCACTGCCACCACCTCGTGCTGGAGGAGTGGAGCGCCATGGAGGCGGAACAGGGCACGATCTTTCTCTCGATTCCCACCCTGCTGGATCCGGCCCTGGCGCCGGAGGGGAGGCACATCGTCCATGCCTTCACCCCCTCAAGCCTGGAGGCCTGGCAGGGGCTCTCCCCCAGCGACTACCGCGCCGAGAAGCAAGCGGCGGCCGATCGGCTGATCCAGCGCCTGGAGCCGATCCTGCCGGGCCTGGGGGCCGCCATCAGCCATCGGGAGGTGGGCACCCCCCGGAGCCACCGCCGTTTCCTCGGCCGCCACCAGGGCAGCTACGGACCGGTGCCGGCCCTGCGCCTGCCGGGGCTGCTGCCGATGCCCTTCAACCGCAGCGGCATCCCCGGCCTCTACCTGGTGGGGGATTCCTGCTTCCCCGGCCAGGGGCTCAATGCGGTGGCCTTCAGCGGTTTTGCCTGCGCCCACCGCGTCGGCGCCGACCTGGGCCTCAACCCCTGGGCGCTGCCTGAGTGAGCGGCCATCACGGCCAGGCCACGCTCGCGTCCATCGTTCCCGCTCCATAGGGTGAGCACCATTGATGGTCATCTCCCCCATGGGCTCCGCTCCCGCCCCCAGCCACGAGGATCTCGCCCGCTACCTGGAGCAGAACGGCGCCCTCACCAAGCCCTGGCTGATGCTGCAACTGCGCCTGAGCCGGCTCAAAAAGGAAAAGGACTCCATGGGTGCCGACGAATACCTGCGCCGGGTGCAGGATGCCCACACCGATCTGATGCGGCTGGGCAGCTTCTGGCGCGGCCGCGAAGCCGAACTGTTCGGCCACAGCTGAGCGCCATGGCCTCGAACCCACCAGGAGCGCCACCGGATCAGCCCCAGACCTACCCGGTGGCTCCGCTGATTCGCTTCACCCTGCTGGGGCTATATCTGGCCTTGGTGCTGCCCCTGCCGCTGCTGGCCCCCCCCACCCTGCGGCCCTGGCTCACGGCCGCCCTGCCGCTGGGACTGGTTCTGGTGGCCGCCCTGCTCAGCGAGCGAGTGAGGCTGGATCAGGAGGGCATCACGGTGGGCCATCCTCGCTGGTGTGCCTGGCTGCTGCGCCGGGGCTGGCAGCTGCCCTGGCAGCAGCTGGAGGATCTCACCAGCGTTGGCACCAGCCAAGGTGGACGGGTCTATTACCTGCGAGCCCAGGACGGCCGCCGGCTGCTGCTGCCCCAGCGGGTGGCCCGCTTCCCAGCTTTCCTGCTGCAGGTGCAACGCGCCAGCGGCTTGGACCTTTCTGCAGTGGGACGCCTCTCACCCCCCTGGACCTACTGGGCGCTGGCGGGTCTCACTGGGGCCATGCTGCTGGGGGAGCTGGCAGCTCAGCTGCTGCTGGCGGCCTGAGATCGCACAGCGGCGGCCGGGCTGAGCGAAGGTTCTGGGGCTTCGGGAAGGGTTTCAAGGCTGAACCGGTAGCCCTGCTGGCGCACAGTTTCGATGCCGCCGCCTTCGCCGAGGCCGGCCAGCTCCAGCTTGCGGCGCAGGGTGAGCACCTGGGTGTCGACGGAGCGAGGTCCGCCACTGAAGGGAGGCCAGGCCATGCGCAGCAACTCCTGACGGCTGCGAACCATGCCCGGTGGCATCAGCAGGGCACAGAGCAGGGCAAACTCCCGCGGACTCAGCTCCACCGGTTGATCGCGCAGGGTGACCTGGCGCAGCAGCAGATGCACCTCCAGCGGCCCAACGCAGACCCGCTCCTGCAGGCCGGTGCCGCTGCGGCGCAAGAGGCTGCGGCAGCGGGCCGCCAGCTCCTCGAGGCCGAAGGGTTTGCGCAGCACGTCGTCGGCACCGGCATCCAGCAGGGCCACCACCGGATCAGCACCGCTGCGGGCCGTGAGCACCATCACCGGCGAGCGCAGATGGGCCGCCAGGCGCAGGGCTGAACCCTCTTCCAGCAGTTCGGCGCTCACCAGCAGATCGGGAGTCTGGTCGTCGCAGAGCTGCAGAGCTTCGGCGGCTGTGGCCACAGCCGCCGCGAGATAGCCGTCCTGACGCAGCCGCTGGGCCAGCACCGTACGCAGGGTGGGATGGGGATCGACCACCAGCACCCGCTTCAACAAGACGGCGCCGCCGGAACGGCGCTCCAGCGTCAGCTTGAGGGGCGTTGAATCTCTGGAATCAGGCGGTGGTGTGAGCTCCACACGCGGTCACGGGTGAGTCCCTAGGCTACTCGATACACTCCGGGAGCAGTCGGTATCCATCGATGCCACCCCCGCCCAGACAGCCTGTGCCCCAATGACCGCGCTGCAGAATCCCGACTCCATTCGTCACTTTCAGTCCCTCTGTGACGCCTGCCAGGATCTGGCCAGCCGTTACCACAGCCCATCAGAACTCAGGCTCTACGCCGATGGCTATCTGCACGCCCTGCGCCGCGGTTCCGTGCTGCAACCTCTGGATCAACGCCGGCTCGAAGACCTGATCGACCGCTGGATCATGGATCCCTCCAGCTTCATCGGCCCCGACGGCAACCTCAGCACCCTGTTCGAGAACAGCCGGAACTGAGGTCTGTGGCCTAGGGAAACTCTGATCAAGGCCACTTAACCCAATAAGCCTAGTCTCATTCTCGTCAATGAGACGATAATGAGCTGATTTAGCCCTTATTTTGCTCACTGCAGTCCGCCCAAAGACGTTCAGGCTGTTTTCGCCATGCTT
>NZ_JAGQBF010000008.1 GCF_024345495.1 Synechococcus sp. RedBA-s
GAGGGAGGGAGGGTGAATCACACGGCCGCCAGCTGGGGCTGTGGAACCTGGTTCAGGCCGATGGAGCGGAAGCCGTGACGCAGGGAAGCGGCCCCGATCAGCTCCATGTTGGCCAGGGTGATGTTGTTGCGGCCCCAGCTGAAATTGGTGTGAAGGCCTTCGAACTCCAGCAGCATCGCTTCGGCGAAGCAGGCGAAGAGCTGGCGCCTGGGATTGTCCATCTCAGCCACCTCCATCATCTGCCAGCCGATGTCCTGCCAGAACTCGACGATGCCGCCCTTGATCACGTGCACGCCGCCACCGGCCACCTTGGTGTCGAGATTCTTGGGGTAGCCCCCATCAATCATCAGACAGGGGGATCTGAGGCTGTCCGCCTCGATGCTCAAACCCTGGGGAAGGCTGGCCACCCAGACCACCACGTCGGCTTGGGGCAGGGACTCCTCCAGGCTGAGGATGCGGCCGCCGCCCAGCTCGGCCTGCAGATCCAGCAGCGGCTGGGGCTGGCGGGCAACCAGCAGCAGCTCAGCCACGCCTGTCTTTTGGCTCAGCCAGCGGCAGACAGCACTGCCGATGTCGCCGGTGGCCCCCACCACCGCCACCTTGGCCTGGCTCAGATCGATGCCGAGGGCCGGTGCATTGAGTTCCACCTGCTGGGCTATCACCCAGGCGGTGTGGGTGTTGCCGGTGGTGAACCGCTCCCACTCCAGGGCGGTACTGCGTATCTGCTGGCTTTTGAGAAGGTTGAAATTCTCGAAGATGATCGAGGTGAATCCACCCAGGGCGGTGATATCGATCCCACTCTTCTGGGCCAGCTCCATGGCGTTGAGCACCTTGCGCCGGGCGGTCTTGAAACGGCTGAGCATCTCGGGCACAAACACCGAATCGATGTAAGCGCCCTCGATGGTTTTGCCGGTTCGGCTGGTGATGCTGACGGTTTCCACCAACTGAGGTGGAGCCACGCACCAGAGGTCCAGGTCACCCTCGGCATACTCGGGAAAGCCCAGCTCAAGGGCCTTGGACCGTGCCTGCTCCAGGCTGGTGGAGTGACCAATCAGACCGAACATGCAGCTGAGGCGGGGCGAGATGGGGGCGGCTGTGGCCGACGACACATCCTGCCATGGGCTTCAGCCCAACAGAGCGGCGGTGGCCATCCTGGCGATTTCCCGGGTGGTGAAACCGATGTCGATGAGGGCCTCCTGGTAAGAAGTCATGAAGTCGGCCATCAGATCCTCCTGGTCCATGTGCAGCACAGCGGCATCACCAGCCACCTGCTCCAGCATCTTGCGCACCAGCGGCAGGTTGACCCGGTTGGCCTGCTCCAGCTCAGCCCGGGAGGTTTCGAGATTGGCCTTCAGCCACTCCTGGCCGTAATTGAGGTGGGTGTATTCGTCCTTGACCACACCTTCGGTGATCTTGCGGGCGAAGGGATCAGCAACAGGAATATAGATGTGATAGGCGGAGATGGCGAAAGCCTCAATCAAGATGGCCTGAATCAGCAGGCAGGTCACCACCTTCCCTTCGGCGAGGGCCGCCTGGAAGTTGCCGTGGAGTGGTGAGAAGAACTCCTTGGCAAAGTCCATGTCGGCGGTCACCGAGAGATTGTTGGCACAGGCCGTGAATCCCTTCTTGTGCTTCAGCTCCATGCGGGCCAGCCGCGCCAGCTCTTCCGCCTGGTCGGGGATCAGACCACCAAGGGAGATGTAGTTGTCGTGGGCTTCCTGTTCGCCCTCGATCACGATCGCGTTGATGCGGCTGTAGGCGTCCTTGTAGGTGCTGCTGCTGAAATCAGGCAGGTCCAGGTCCTGGTCATCGCTGCTGCCAACAGCAGGGGTGGAGAGAGGGGAATCGGCTGTGCTGACGGCGATGGTGGTCTCAAGGCTGGGCATGGCGTCGCCTGCGGAGGGATCAGTGATGGCGACTGTAACCAGGCCGGCCGGGATTGGTTCAGGGGCGGGGTGGCCAGCTGCTGGTGAGCAGATCCCCCAGCAGCGTCACCCAGCCATCCACCAGGGCTGTGTACAGGGCTTCCCCCAGTGCCGCATCAGCCCCACGAGCATCTCCCACCACGCCACTGGCGGAGAGATCAGCGGTCAGCCAGGCGGTGGGAACAGCCCCCTCCAGGCTCCAGCCCGGCGGCGGCGGCGGATCCAGTTGACCTCCCCTGGGCCGCTGGGGCCCCACCAGGTCGGGGGCCAGATGCAGCATCAGGCTCGTTTCGGCCAGGGCCGCATGCAGCCCCTCGCTGCGCTCCGGCTCCGGCACTAGCGCGGCCACCCCCGGCGGCCCACTCCAGAGGAAACAGGGCATCACTGCCAGGCGGGGATGGGCAGCCCTGAGCTGCCGCGCCGCCACCTGCAGCAGGGCGATCTGGCCGCCGTGGGCGTTGAAGAGCACGAGGCGCTGGAACCCTGCCCGGGCCAGGTCGGCCCCTATGGCCATCACCACCTGCAGCAGCACCTCCGCCGGCAGGCTGAGGGTGCCGGGGAAGGCGCCATGCTCGGGGGAAAAGCCCAGCTGGAACAGCGGCAGCCGCCAGATCGGCAGTTCCGCAGGCAACCGCTCCAGCACGGCCTCAAGCACCCGTTCAGCGAAAATGGAATCAGTGCCCAGGGGCAGCTGCGGACCGTGTTGCTCCACCGCCCCGAACGGCCAGATCACCGTGCTCCCCGGCCGGGAGGCGGCCTCCTGGGCGGCGATCCAGCTGAGCCCTTCGAAGGCGTGCTTGGCAGGTGTCCCCATCCGCTCCACGGGCTGATCCTTACAGTGTGGTGCTGTCAGATCAACCTGGGCCATGGCTGGATCGCAGCGTCCCGTTCCTCCCGCAGGCCCCCGCCCCAAGCCGGCCGCTCCCACCAGGGCAGAGGCGCCGTTGCGCAAGCCGCCTCAGTTGATGTATCTCAGTCGCAAGGACGAGGAGGAGAAGGTGTCGTCGGTGGCCGGCGCTGTGCCGGCTGAGGCGACGGCTCCCCAGCCCGCCGCAGCCAGGGCCGACGATGACGAACGCTTCGAAACGGCCAGCCTTGAGGGCATGACCATGGCTGACCTGATGGGGGCGGCTGATGGCCCCTCCCGTCAGGGCCGCTCCAGCCGCTCCGCCGGCAGTGCCCCTGCCGCTGCCACCACGTCCTCGCGGCCGGCCCGCACCGTCGACGACTTCGACTTCGACGAGGACGCCTTCCTCGCCGCGCTCGACGAGAATGAGCCCGTGGGGGCCACCGGCGATGTGGTCACCGGCACCGTGATCAGCGCCGAGAGCGATGGGGTCTACATCGACATCGGCGGCAAGGCGCCGGGCTTCATGCCCAAGGCAGAGGCAGGCCTCGGGGTGATCGGCAACCTCAAGGAACGCTTTCCCAAGGGTCAGCCCGTGGAGGTGCTGGTCACCCGCGAGCAGAACGCCGATGGCATGGTCACGATCAGTGCCCGCGCCTTGGCCCTGCGCCAGAGCTGGGACAGGCTGAAGCAACTGGAGGCCGCCGGCAAGGTGGTGCAGGTGAAGGTGAGTGGCTTCAACCGCGGTGGCGTCACCTGTGACCTGGAAGGCCTCAGGGGGTTCATCCCCCGCTCCCAGCTCCTGAACGGCGAGAACCACGAGCAGCTGGTGGGCACCTCCTTTGCCGTGGCCTTCCTGGAGGTCAACGCGGACACCCGCAAGCTTGTGCTCTCCGAGAAGCGGGCCGCCAGTGCCTCCCTGCTGGCGGGGCTGGAGGTGGGGCAGCTCGTGGATGGTCAGGTGGTGTCGGTGAAGCCCTATGGCTTCTTCGTGGACCTCGGCGGGGTGAGCGGATTGCTGCACCAGTCGTCGATCACCGGTGTTCACCTGCGCGACATCCGTGAGGCCTTCAGCCAAGGGGAGCGGCTCAAGGCCCTGGTCACCCAGATCGATCCCTCCCGCGGCCGGATCGCCCTCAACACCGCCCTGCTCGAAACCCAGCCCGGTGAGCTGCTCACGGCCAAGGAGACGGTGATGGCCGAAGCGGAGGACCGGGCCAACCGGGCACGCCTGCTGCTGCGTCAGCACGAGCAGGAGGCGGGATGAATCAGGCCGCCCCTCCAGCCCCTGGCACCCAGCTCTCCCTCGACTGGGAACTGGATTTCTTTTCCCGTCCGGTGCTCGATCCCGGCGGCAAGAAGCGCTGGGACCTGCTGATCACGGCCACCCCCGCCAAAGACAGCGGCCAAGCGCCCTTTCGCTGGGCGAAGAACTGTCCGGCCAACACGGTCAATTCGGTGTGGCTGCAGGGAGCCCTCAACGAGGCGCTGCTGGCAGCAGCGGAGCAGGGTCTGGGGGCTCCGCGGCGGCTGCGCTGCTGGCGGGCGACGATGCGCACCATGGTGCAGCGGGCCGCTGAGACCATCGGCCTTGAGGTGATCCCCAGCCGACGCTGTTATGCCTTGGTGGAATGGCTGAGTGAACGGGAACGGGAGGTGTACCCCGCCGAGGAGGGCTACATGGCCGGCCCCCTGGCGCCGCCGCCGTTGCCGATGCGCTCGCTGCCCCTGCCCCTGCCGGAGGCGGCCCGGGGCGATTCCTGGGACTGGGTCTCGCTGCCCCTTGGCGCCCTGCGTGAAGCGCCAGAGTGGGAGATCGGCTTTGAAGGGCTGTTTCCCCTGCCCGATGAACTGCCCGATGAGCTGGTGGTGCCGGGCCTGCGCCTGTTCAGCCGCACCCGCTCCCTGGCCATTGCCGGCTGGATCGCGGGCCTTGAGCCTGCCCGCCTGGAGATGGAAGGTGCCAATCTGGTGCTCGAAGCTGGCCTTGAAGACCGCTGGCGGCTGGCAACCTTGGCCAAAACCGAAGCAAGCGAGGTGACCGAAGCCTTCGCCGCCGCCCGCACGGCCGCCGCTGGTCTGCAGTTCATCGCCGTGCAGAGCGAGGCGCAATCCGAGCGTTTCGATGGCTTCTGGCTCCTGCGCGACATGCTCGATTGCTGAGCACGCCGTTCCGTGGCTGAAGCCGTCGATCCGCCTTTCGATCGCTTCGATCAGGGCTTCAACGCCCTCGATGGCTGGACCTGGGTGGGCACCTATGGCGGCTACTTCCTCCAGT
Source organism: Synechococcus sp. RedBA-s (assembly GCF_024345495.1). Lineage (GTDB taxonomy): Bacteria > Cyanobacteriota > Cyanobacteriia > PCC-6307 > Cyanobiaceae > Regnicoccus_A. The sequence continues at coordinate 5,051 of NZ_JAGQBF010000008.1, forward strand.
GCGATCGGCTCTCAGAGTTCGAACACGGCTTCTTCACCCGCCAGTGGAGTGGGCGCGGTCCCCAGGAACTGGCGGCCGCCCTCAGCGCCGGTGTCTCGGTGCACCGCACCCGCCAGATCCACAGCCCCCTGGTGCTGGCGGCCACGGAGGCGATCGCTGAACCCTGGCCGGAGGGCGATGGGCTGGTGAGCGATGCCGCTGGCCAGTCGCTGTGGGTCTGCGGCGCCGACTGCACCCCGGTGCTGATCGCCGATCGGGCCCGGGGCTCGGTGGCGGCCTGCCATGCCGGCTGGCGCGGGGTGGCAGGCCGGATCCTGCCGGCTGCGATCGAAGCGCTGGAGCGCTCAGGCAGCCAGCGCCGTGATCTGCTGGTGGCCCTGGGCCCTGCCGTCCGTGGTGAGGCCTACCAAGTGCAACTGGATGTGGCCCTGCAGGTGGGCAAAGCCTGCTGCGCCCCGGGGGAAGATCCCGCCCAGAGCCTGATGGCGGCCGGAGCCCTGAAGCCCGATGATTCGCCCGACTCACCTGGGGATCGCTACCGCCTCGATATCCGCCTGGCCGCCCATACCCAGCTGCTCAACGCCGGACTTGGGCCCGAGCAGCTCAGCCTTTGCCCTCTGTGCACGGTGGCGGAGCCGATGCTGTTTCACTCCTGGCGCCGCGATCAGGTCAAGGCGGTTCAATGGAGCGGCATTGTGGCCCAGGGCTGAGCAGGCTGCAGGCCACTGCCTCCGCCACCCGGATGCCATCGATGCCCGCTGAGAGAATGCCACCGGCATAGCCGGCCCCTTCTCCTGCCGGGTACAGGCCACGGGTGTTCACGCTCTGCAGGTCCGGCCCTCGCGGAATCCTCACGGGTGAGGAGGTGCGCGTCTCGACGCCGGTGAGCAGGGCCTCGGCCATGGCGTAGCCGGGAATGCTGCGCTCGAAGGCCGGGATTGCCTCGCGCAGGGCCAGCACGGCGAACTCCGGCAAGCAGGCGCTCAGATCAGCCGGGGTGGTGCCCGGGGCGTAGGAGGGCTGGATCGTGCCCGGTGGCCGGCTCAGCCCCCGGCCCGAGAGAAAATCATCAAGCCGCTGGACAGGGGCTCTGTAGTTGCCGCCGCCCAGGGCAAAGGCCTTCGCCTCCCAGTGGCGCTGGAAGGCCACGCCGGCGAGGGGATCGTCAGGGCCCTGGCCGTAGGGGAGCAGATCTTCCAGCTCCAGGCCCACGACGATGCCGCTGTTGGCATTGCGCTCGTTGCGGGAGTGCTGACTCATGCCATTGGTCACCAGGTGTCCGGGCTCGGAGGCGGCGGCCACCACCAGGCCGCCGGGGCACATGCAGAAGCTGTAAACGCTGCGGCCATTGCCGAGGTGATGCACCAGCTTGTATTCCGCCGCCCCCAGCCGGGGATGGCCGGCGCAGGCCCCCCAGCGGGCCGCATCGATCAAGGACTGGGGATGCTCCAGGCGCACCCCGATCGAGAAGGGCTTGGGCTCCAGGCGTACCCCGTCGCGCTGGAGGCTGGCGAAGGTGTCGCGGGCGCTGTGGCCCACCGCCAGCACCACATGGCGGGACGCCAGGCAGGAGCTATCGGCGAGCACCACGCCGCAGACCCTTTGCCCGCCAGAGTCGACCTCCGTGTCCAGGCGCACCACCTCGCTGCCGAAGCGGATCTCCCCGCCGAGGGCTTCGATGCGGCTGCGCAGGCCTCGCACCACCGTGGCCAGCTTGAAGGTGCCGATGTGTGGATGATGCAGGGTGAGGATCTCGGGATTGGCCCCGCAGGCCACCAGCTCCTCCAGCACCTTGCGGCCCAGGTGGCGGGGGTCCTGTACCTGGCTGTAGAGCTTGCCGTCGGAGAAGGTGCCGGCTCCGCCCTCGCCAAATTGCACGTTCGAGTGCGGATCGAAAGGCCGCTGGCCCTTCCAGAAACCGAAAGTGTCGGCCGTTCGCTCCTTGATCGGTTTGCCTCGCTCCAGCAGCAGGGGCCGGAGCCCCATCTGGGCAAGCAGGAGTGCGGCGAAATAGCCGCAGGGCCCGGCGCCGACCACGATCGGGCGCTCAGGTCTCCGCGCCGCTCCAGGCTCCAGTTCGGCCACGAAGCGATAGGTGGTGTCGGGGGACGGCCGCAGATGGGGGTCCTGGCGCCAGCGCTGCAGTAGTCCCTTGGGATCGGCCACGTCAAGATCGAGGCTGTAGCTGAAGCGGATGGCGTCCTTGCGGCGGGCATCCACGCTGCGCCTCACCAGCTTCAGGCCCCGCAGAGCATGGGCCGGAAGCGCGAGCCGCTTCAGCACCGCCTGACGGAGTTCGTCGTCGGTGTGATCAAGGGGGAGCTTGAGTTCGCTCAGCCGCAGCACGGGGCCCGCCTGGTCCCTGGTGGGAGTGTCACTTGGAGTGGTATTTCAGCAGCCCGACCCCACAGGCGCCTGAGGACTGTCAGGCTGAAGCCACGACACAGTTTTTCAACGAGCGTTTTTCATGGGTCTTGCCCACTGCCCGCTCTGCGTTGGCCTGGCGGTTGTCAGCCTGGTACGTGCCGGCACGATGGGGGTGATGCTCTGGCGGCTCTGCAGCGGCGAACGCCAGCCACGGTTGCTCCTCAACGCGGCTTAGGGTCTGGGCCCGCAGTCGGATCCGAGCCCTGAAGCCATGGCATTGCAGGCCACTTACTTCGGTGCCAATGGCTGGCTGCTGGATTTTGGAGGCTGCCGAGTTCTGCTGGATCCCTGGCTGAGCGGACCACTGGAGTTCCCCCCTGGTCCCTGGTTCTTTCGCGCCGAGCTGAACCAGCCCTGGCCAGTGCCCGAAGGGATCGATCTGCTGCTGCTCACCCAGGGACTTCCGGACCACTGCCATCCAGCGACCCTGGCGCTGCTGGATTCCAGCTTGCCGGTGGTGGGCTCGGCGGGTGCGGCCACCAGAGCCAGCGACCTGGGCTTTCAGACAGTGCACAGCCTTGCTCCCGGTGAGCGGTTTGAGCACGGCGAGCTGACGATCATGGCCAGCGCTGGCGCTCCGGTGCCTCAGGTGGAGAACGGCTATCTGCTGCGCCATCCTGCCGGCAGCCTTTACGTGGAACCCCATGGCTTCCTCTCGCCTGAGCTGCCGGCTCAGCCGCTGGATGCGGTGATCACCCCGGTGCTGGATCTGGGCTTGCCCCTGGTGGGGGCCTTCGTCAAGGGGAGGCAGGTGCTGCCCCAGCTGCTGGAACGTTTCCAGCCCCGGGTGGTGCTGGCCAGCACCAGCGGTGGTGATGTGCGCTACGCGGGTGCACTGACCCGCATCCTCTGGCAGAAGGGCAGCATCGAGGAGGCGACTGAGGTTGCGGCGGCAGGCTCCCGGTTGATTGATCCGCGCCCTGGCGTGAGCTACGACCTGATGACGGCCTGAGCCGCGTCACCCTTTGGACCAGCCCAGGCTGGATGGGTCGCTGGATGGATCACTCTCTCGTTCCTTCAGGGAATCTCCAGCAGTTCGTGCTCCACCATGAAAATATTGCCGTAGAGATTGGCGAGGATGTCTTTGCCGGCCTGGGTGAGTTCCAGGTAGGGGATGGAAGCCTTGATGTAAGGGAACACCTGACCCCAGTAGAAGGTGGGGTAGGCCTTGAGCAACTGGCCGGGATTTTCACAGCCCAGGGCCTTGTTCACGCCGGTTTCCTCGAACTCCCAGAACAGGGCCGGAATCTTGTTGAGGTAGCGGGGATCACTCAGCTGGCCGATCAGATCGGAGGCCCGCAACAGACCGGGCATGTGGGTGGTGCACTGGTGATCGGTGGAGGCGGGAACGGGAAAGCGGGTGAGCTCAATGTTGCGCTTGATCGCGTCAGCGTCGATCAGCCCATGGCCCCCGAAACGCTCTTCGATGAACAGTTTGCCGCGGTCAATGTGATAGGGCGTGAGAGAGGCACAGGTGGCCCCTTCCTTGAGACTCACCAATTCACCGTTGAGCCCACTGGCGTACTGACCCCCTTTGTCATCACGACAGACTCCCTTGATGTAGCCGATGTCGTGGCAGAGGTGGGAAATCGTGAAATGCAGCCAGGCATCCGGGGTGATTCCGCCCTCGCGCAGATGCTTGCCATAGAGCATGTGCTGGCCCACCAGGGTGACCAGGATCGTGTGCTCGACATCGTGGTAGAGGGCGTCACCGGTGGCGATGTTCTCCAGCGCCATCGAAGCCGCCCAGGAGATGATCTCCTCGTATTCCCGCTTGAGCGTGCCGTAGGAGGCTCGGTAGGTGGTGATCAGACGTTGCTGCACGTCGGCGATCATCAACCGGGTGGCGTTGAACATCGCGGCTGCTGACGGGCGCCCCGCCTGATTCATCGCTCCAAGTTTGCCACCACCTTGGCGAGCTGTGATGCCTGCATGGCAACCGATCGATCATCCTGAGGGCAGTGCAGCAGCTCCCGCCTTGACCACCATCGCTGATCCTGCCCCCAGCTCTGAGGCCCTCTCCGTTGCTGATCACGATCGTTTCGATCTGGTGGTGATCGGCGCGGGATCCGGGGGACTGGCTGCCGCCAAGCGTGCCGCCAGCCATGGGGCCAGGGTCGCGGTGATCGAGGGGGACCGGGTGGGAGGCACCTGCGTGATCCGCGGTTGCGTGCCCAAGAAACTGCTGGTGTACGGCTCGGCCTATCGGCACCTGCTGGCCGATGCCGCCAGTTACGGCTGGAGCGTGGGCCAGAGCCACTGCGATCCATCGCGGCTGTTGGCGGCGGTGCGCGTCGAGGTGGATCGTCTCAATAACTTGCACATCGGCTTTCTCGAGCGCGCCGGGGTGGAGCTGGTGAGGGGCTGGGGCCGCTGTCTGGACGCCCATCACGTGGAAGTGGGCGGAGCCCCAGGCCACGCGACTGACAGTTCGGATGGCCGCTCGGATGACCATCGGCGCCTGCTGCGCGGTGAACGCCTGCTGATCGCCACGGGAGGTCGCCCGCACCGTCCCTCGATTCCCGGAGCCGAGCTGGGCTGGATCAGTGATGACATGTTTCTGCTGGAGCGCCTGCCCCAGCGGGTGCTGATCGTGGGAGGCGGCTTCATTGCCTGTGAATTCGCCTGCATCCTGCGCGGCCTGGGGGTGGAAGTGGATCAGTTCGTGCGCGGGGATCATCTGCTGCGGGGCTTCGATCGGGAACTGAGTGCGGCGGTGCACGAGGGCATGGAGGCCGATGGCATCACCCTTCACTTCGCCCAGACCCTCACCGCCATCACCGCTGAGGCCGGTGATCTGATCGCCAGCACCTGTCAGGGTCGCCAGGAGCGCTGTGGCGGCGTGCTCCTGGCCACAGGGCGTCAGCCCTTCCTGGCCGGCCTCGACCTGGCGGCGGCGGGCGTGGTGGTGGAGGGCGGCCGCATCCCGGTGGATGCCGACCAGCGCACCAACGTGCCCCACATCTTTGCGGTGGGCGATGTCACCGACCGCGTCAACCTCACCCCGGTGGCGGTGGATGAAGGTCGGGCCTTCGCCGACAGCGTCTACGGCGGGCGGCCCCGCCAGGTGGAGCACGACCTGGTGGCCAGTGCGGTGTTCAGCCAGCCGGAGCTGGCCACGGTGGGCCTGAGTGAGGAGAAGGCCGTGGCCCGGCTCGGTGCTGAGGGGGTGCGTCTGTACCGGGCTCGCTTCCGCTCCATGGCCCAGGCACTGCCCCAGCGTGGCCCCCGCTGCCTGCTGAAGCTGGTGGTGGAGGTGGCCTCGGGCCGCGTGCTGGGCTGCCACATGGTGGGCGAACACGCGGCCGAGATCATTCAGATGGCGGCGATCGCCATTGGCATGGGGGCCACCAAGGCCGACTTCGATCGCACCATGGCCCTCCATCCCACCGTGGCGGAGGAGTTCGTGACGCTGCCTGACTGAGCCCAGTCCTGTTGGGTGGAGGTTTCAAGGCTGTCAGTGGATGGAAACAGCGGCAAAATTGATTACGTTCAAGCTGTTGCCTAGATCACGCACTGTTGTCAGCGATGCCCGCTCTCGTTCTGCTCATCGACCAGGATCGGATCGGCCGTGATCGCCTGGCCACCCAGTTGCTGGAGGCTGGCTTCCAGGTGGCGGAGGCGGAGGATGGTCCCCAGGGACTAGCCCTGGCCCGGCAGCTCAATCCCCAGCTGATCGTGATGGATCTGTTGCTGCCGGGCCTCGATGGCCTAAGCGTTCTGCAGCGCTTGCGGCGGGATCAGCGCAGCAGTCGAACCCCCATCCTGCTGCTCACGGCCCTGGCCAGCCTCGGCGACAAGGTGCGGGGCTTCACCACCGGTGCTGACGACTATCTGACCAAGCCCTACGCCTCGGAGGAACTGCTGGCCCGACTCCAGGCGCTGCTGCGGGTCCGTGCCAGCACACCGCAGCAACTGCGGGCTGTTGAAGTGCTCCGCTACGGCCCCCTCACCCTGGTGCCGGAGAGCTGCGAAGCCCTCTGGCATGGGGAGCCGGTGCGGCTGACCCGCACCGAATTCGAACTGCTGCACTGCCTGCTGCAACGCCATGGTCAGGTGGTGCCCTGGGCGGTGCTGCTTCGCGAGATCTGGGGCTACGGGCCTGACAACGATGTGGAATCCATCCGCACCCACGTCCGCCACCTGCGCGCAAAGCTGGAGCCAGATCCCCACAGGCCGGTTCACATCAAAACGATCTACGGCATCGGCTACTGCCTCGACCTGCCCCTCGATGCCGCTGCGGGGTCTGCCGCCGGGACAGGAAGTCTTGTCCTGGTGGGGGAGTCCCCTCGCCGGAGAGCCTGAGTAACATTGATCACACGATCTGGTCACTCCTGCTCCCAGGGCCCAGCCTGGAAGCGCTTGGATGGTTCCAGGATTTTTCACCCATCCCGTCATCCTGTGAACGAAAGTTGCCCCTGGATCGAAGCCTGCCTTGAGCGGGCGACCTGCCCGGTGATGACCGTGGCCAAGTCGAAGGGGAAAGGCTGCAAAGCCAAGAAGTGCTCCAACTGGAAGGGGGGTCGCTGCCGCTGTGGCCGCGACTGATCTCCCCCTCAGCCTCAGGCCACCCCGGCAGCGGCAGCTGCGGCCAGGGATTGATCCAGGATCATCAGGGCGCCAAAATCGGTGCCGCAATGCCGCACCTGGGCCAGTAGATGGGCCACTTCACTTTCAGCATCCACCTGGCTCTTGATCATCGGATCGAGAAAGATCGAACTGCGGTAGTCGCCGCAGCGCTCCGCCAGGCTGTAGAGCTGCTGCAGCGATGTGGTGACCTCCGCTTCCATCTCGAAGGCGGACATCAGCACATCCTCCACGTGGGTCCAGGTCTGCCGGGGCTGGGGCAAAGCGGACAGCTCTACCGGCTGGGAGCGAGCCACCAGGTAATCAACGAAAAGGCCGGCATGGGCACGCTCGCCATCGGATTCAGCCGTGGCGAAGGCGGCAAAACCATTCAATTCCCGCTGGGTGAACCACACAGCCAAGGAGAAGTAAGTATAACTGGCCATCAACTCCATCTGCAGATGGTTGCAGAGGCCTTGGTGCAATTCGGCCTCCATCTCCTGGGCCACGGGCCGCCTTGGCAGCAGCGGCAGTGGATTCAGGCTGGTGGCGCTGGTCGTATTGCTGATCACCATGGAGTCTCTCGCTTCGGCTCAGCTTACAAAGACAGCTGTGTTTTTCGCCAGGGCAGCCCGCCCCCCAGCGGCCTGCTGAACCGGCTGCCAGACCCCGTAGGCTCGGGGTCAGCAAAGCTTGATAACTCTTAACTCTTCATCCCATGTCTGAGGATTGCCGCTGCCCTGGCGGCATGCCAACGGATCTGGCCGCCCTCAACCGCCTCTGCTGGTGCCTCGGGGTGCGCAGTCGCGGGGCTCTCCAGGCGCTCAGGAGCTGCTCCAACCCCCAGCTGCGAACCCGGCTGGAACATGACCTGCTGCAATTGCGTCTGCAGGCCAACACCCTCAGCCACCATGGCGAAACGCTGGCGGCGGCGCTGGATCCGCTGCACTGGCAGCTGGCGCTGCTGCGTGAGCTGATGCGCCGCAATCAGCTCCTGTTCGCGGTCTCCGCCCACAGCTGAGTGGGTGGCCTCAGGGTCGTGGGCCTGCGCCCAGCGGGGACCACTCCAGTGCCGTTGTCGAGCAGCCCCTGCGCGCCCTAGACAGGAATGGTGAGATCAGATGTCATGAGTTCGTCGAGCCCGTCGCAGCACCACCAGATCCTGATCGTCGGCGGCGGCGCGGCGGGGATCACGGTGGCAAGCCAGTTGCTGCTGGCCCGCAGCGGCCTTGACGTGGCCATCCTTGAGCCCAGCAGCGATCACTACTACCAGCCCGGCTGGACCCTGGTGGGCGGTGGGGTGATGACCCAGGAGCAGACCCGCCGCGATGAGGCCGGGCTGATTCCCGCCGGCTGCACCTGGATCCGCGCCGCCGCCGCTGGTTTTGAGCCGGAGTCCAACCGGGTGATCACCAGCACCGGCGAGGCCATCAGTTACGACGCCCTGGTGGTGGCCACCGGCCTGCAGCTGCGCTGGGAGCGGGTGAAGGGGCTCGAGCAAGCCCTCGGCCGCCATGGAGTCACCAGCAACTACTCCAAGGAGCACCTCCCCTACACCTGGGAGACCATTCGAGCGTTCAAGGGCGGCACCGCGATCTTCACCTTCCCCGACACGCCGATCAAGTGCGCCGGGGCCCCGCAGAAGATCATGTACATGGCCGACGACATCTTCAAGGCCACCAGCGGCGTGGGGGTGAACACCCAGGTGATCTTCGCCACCGCCGGTCCCGGCCTCTTCGGTGTTCCGGTCTATGCCCGGGTGTTGAAGAAGGTGGTGGAGCAGCGGGGCATTCAGGTGCTGCTGCGCCACAACCTCAGGGAGATCAGGGCCGAGGAGCAAGTGGCGGTCTTTGAGGTCAGTGACGCAGAGGGGAACACCTCCAGCACGGAGATTCCCTTCTCAATGATCCATGCGGTGCCACCGATGTCGGCGCCGGAACTGATTGCCCAGAGCCCGCTGGCCACCAATGCCCCCGGGGGCTGGGTGGAGGTTGACAAGTTCAGCACCCAGCACGTGCGTTATCCCAATGTCTTCTCCCTGGGAGATGTGTCGTCGCTGCCCACCTCCAAAACCGCCGGTGCGGTGCGGGGCGAGGCACCGGTGCTGGTGGCCAATCTGCTGTCCCAGCTGGACGGCAAACCGCTGCAGGCTCGCTACGACGGCTACAGCGTCTGCCCACTGATCACCGGCTACGGCAGGGTGGTGATGGCGGAGTTCGACTACGACCTCCAGCCCGTGAGCTCCTTCCAGATCGACCCAACCCGCGAGCGCTGGAGCATGTGGCTGATGAAGACCAAGGGCCTGCCCTGGATCTACTGGAACCGGATGCTCAAGGGGCAACCCCACGAGAGCCGCTATCTCAAGCCCTTCAAGCCCCTGGCCAAGGCCCTCGGACTGGCCTACAAAGGCGAACCAGCCGCCAGCTGATCAGCCGCCGCTGCTGCGGGCCAGCTCATCGAGCTGCTGCTGCATCTCCGCCACCACCCGGGCGTAGCAGCTCTGCACGTAGTCGCGGTCGCGGCTGGCGGCATGGCCGCTGCGCTCGAAGCGGATCGGCCGGCAGACCCGGGTGTGGATCCGAGCCGGCAGGGGCAGGTTGGGCAGTGGGCCCACGGCAAGACCCCAGGGCAGGCCGAGATAGAGGGGAAACACCTCCGGGTCGATGCCGAAGAGCCAGGGCAGGCCGCGCTCATGCCAGCGCTTCATCGGCTTGTAGCAGTCTTCGAGCACGACCAGGGTGTCGTGGCTGCCCCAGGAGATCAACGGCACGATCGGTACGTCATGCCAGAGGGCCAGCCGGATGAAGCCGGTGCGTCCCATGAACTCAATGCTCTGGCGCTTGCGGTGAGGCCGGAAGGCATCCTGGCCGCCGCCGGGGAACACCAGCAGGCTGTCGCCCCGCTCCAGAACGGCCATCGCCCCCCGCGGGTAATAGGGGATCGCCCCGGTCTGGGCCGCCAGGTGCGCCGCCTGGGGAAACACCTGCCACACCTTGGGGTGGGCCAGGCCATACACCCGTCGCTCCAGGCCGTAGCGCCGGAACCAGTCGAGCATCAGCATCGGCAGATCGGGGCTGGCCAGCCCGCCGTTGTGGGATCCCACCAGCAGCATCTGGCCTGCGCCTGGGATCTGCTCCCAGCCACTGGTGCTCACCCGGAAATAGTGGCGGTAGAGCCATTCCCAGAGTGGCATCAGACGCCGGATCACCCGTGGATCGCGCTCGGCCCCAGGTTCAGGTCCCGCGCCAGGGCCTTCTCGCATGGAAGTGGATCTTGAGCTTGACCCGACCTTAGGGGCAGTGAGTCGCGCCGCCGGAAGGAGCTCTGGCGTGTCGCTCTGTCGAGGTTCAGACTGACTTCGGAGCTGGCCGCTGGGCCCCCAGGCCTGCTGGTCCGGCGCCCTGCGCAGCCGTTGCTTGCCATGACCGTACCGATCGATCGCGCCCTGCGCCTGCGGGCCCTGTGGCTGGCCTGGCTGCTGTGCATGCTCTTTCACGTGGATCTGGGCCTGATGCCCCTGTTCCACGGTCTCTCACCGGAGATCGAGAGCCATATGAGCCAGCCGCAGCTGCCGCTGCTGTTCAGCGGAATGATGATCTACTTCCTCGTGCCGGTGGCGGCCCTGGTGTTGCTGGCCTACAGCGCCAGTGACCCCCAGCGTCCCCAGCGCTGGCAGGGCTGGCGGCGGCCACATTTCTGGCTGAGCGTGGTATACACGGTCACGAATGTGCCGCACCTGGCAGCCGACATCCTGGTGCCCGATTCGCGCGCGGATCAGGTGGCCCTGATGCTGGTGCTGGTGCTGATCGGACTGCTGATCAACTGGGAGGCCTGGCGCTGGTGGCGCGATTAGCCCTCAACCGGGGCCAGACCGGCGGCATCAAAGACCCCCTCGAACAGCACCGAGCTGAGGTAACGCTCCCCGGAGTCGGGCAGGACCACCACGATCGTCTTGCCGGCGAAGGCCTCCTCGGCCGCCAGCCGCAGGGCAGCCACGGTGGCGGCCCCGCAGGAGATACCCGCCAGGATTCCCTCCTCACGCATCAGTCGCCTGGCCATAGCCACGGCTTCCTGGTCGCTCACGGACTCCACCCGGTCCACCAGGTTGAGGTCGAGGTTCTGCGGCACGAAGCCGGCACCGATCCCCTGGATCTTGTGCGGCCCCGGCTGGGGCGGCTCACCAGCCCTGGCCTGGGCGATCACCGGGCTGTTCAGCGGCTCCACCGCCACCGAGACCAGGGCCTGGCCCCGGGTGGTCTTGAAGTAGCGGCTAACGCCGCTGATGGTGCCGCCGGTGCCCACCCCCGCCACCAGCACATCCACCTGGCCATCGGTGTCGTCCCAGATTTCCGGGCCGGTGGTGTCGTGGTGGATCTGGGGGTTGGCCGGGTTGGCGAACTGCTGCAGCAGCACGTAGCGCTCGGGATCGGAAGCGGCGATCTCATGGGCCCGGCCCACGGCACCGGTCATGCCGAGTTTGCCCTCGGTGAGTACGAGCCTGGCGCCGTAGGCAGTGAGCAGCTTGCGCCGCTCCAGGCTCATCGACTCCGGCATCGTCAGGGTGAGGGGGATCCCCCGGGAGGCGGCCACGAAGGCCAGGGCGATGCCGGTGTTACCGCTGGTGGGCTCGATCAGCTCCTTGCCAGGACCGAGCAATCCATCCTTCTCCGCCTGCCAGATCATGGCGGCGCCGATGCGGCACTTGACTGAATAGGCGGGGTTGCGACCTTCGATCTTGGCCAGAACGGTGGCGCGGCTATCACCGACCACCCGGTTCAGCTTCACCAGGGGGGTGCGACCGATGCTCAGGCTGCTGTCAGCAAAAATCGACGCCATGGACGACACGGGAACTGCGGGCACCCTCGCACCCTCAGGCGGTGAAGATCAATTGGCCTGCCTGGCCTGAACGGCGGTCTGTCGCCAATGCCGCCAGATCTGAACCGCTAGCAGGAGCACCAGCACCGGAAGCACCACCACCAGGGTGAAGGAACGCAGGGGTGAGGCCAGGGCTGGAATGGTGAGAGGAAGAATCTGTTCCACCAGGTAGAGCCCGTAGAGGCCCACAAGCAGTACCCCCTCTCTCCGGGAAATCACCCCGCCCGTCCAGAAGATGGGAAGCAGGGCCAGGGTGGTGGCCACCATGATCGGCAGATCGCGTTGGATCATGACCGGGTCGACATTCAGGCCGCGCGATCCTGAGATGAAGGCACAGCCACCAAGGATCACCAACTGGTTGAGCAGGTTGCTGCCCACCACGTTGCCGATGGCGAGATCAGCTTTGCCCTTCAGGGCCGCCATGATCGAAGTGACCAGTTCAGGCATCGAGGTGCCGGCCGCCACGATCGTGAGGCCGATCAGTGTTTCACTCACCCCCAGGCTCAGGGCGATGGCGATAGCCCCCTTAACAAGGATCTGAGAGCCCCAGACCAGCAGGGCAAGGCCGGCCGCCAACCGGATCAGGGCCGGTCTGTAGCCCCCTTCTGCGTCGGATGGATCGATCTCATCTCCACCAGATTCACCTTCCTCGCGAGCCGTGCGGGTTTCCCAGACGGTGTTGATCACCACGGCGGTGAGCAGGGCCAGGCCGGCCTGCCAGGTCACCCGGCCTGCGGAGGCCATGCCCCAGACCGCCATCGACACGGCCAGTAGCACCGGTACATCCCGGCGGATCAAGCGGCTGTGCACCCTCAGGGGCAGGATCACGGCGCTGATGCCCAGCACCACCAGCACATTGAAGATGTTGCTGCCCACCACGTTGCCCACTGCAATATCGTCTGCGCCCTGCAGCGTGGAGAGCAGGCTGACGAACAGCTCGGGGGCGCTGGTGCCCATCGCCACAACCGTGAGACCGATCACCAGCTGGGGAATACCCAGCAGCAGGGCCAGAGCCACCGATCCCTGGACGAACAGTTCGCCGCCTCCGAAAAGCAGCAGGATGCCCACCACCACCTCGATCACACTCAGCATGGTGGGCTCCCCCAGGACACACCACAGAGTCTGCCTTGTGATTGCAACCGTGCCAAATCAGGCCCTGACTCCAGGTGCTGATGATCCTGGCCTCCGTGGGCCAACGACCACCTCCGGATCAGTCCAATCGCCCTGGCGGTCAGTGTTGCCACTGCCTGGATCGGATGTCACAACCTGGTCCCATCAGCGGCCTGGTCCTGACCTGAGATGCGCTTCCCTCTTTGGTTTACCCCATCACTTGCAGGGACCGTGTGGCTGTTGCCCGTCCTAGGAGCAGGTCGAAGCAGATCAGTTCACAACGCAGCAACGGTGATGTCTTTGGCGGTGTCACTGCAGCTGGTGGTGACCCTGCTCATGGCCTTTGCCTTTGGCGTGGCCTCTGGTGCCGGGGCGATTTCTGCCCTATGGGGTGCGGTGCTGGTGGGTCTGTTCGCCGCTCTCTTCGGCGGCACTCCCACCCTGATCTCGGAGCCCACCGGTCCGATGACGGTGGTGATGACAGCGGCGATCATCTGGTTCACGCCCTCCCAGGTGAAGTGTCTTGTGCCTCCCCTGTTGGTGGCGCTGGTGATCGGCACCGTGCCCTCGCTCACGCTGCTCAATGGCGGCCGAGGCGCTGAGCTGGAGGGCCTCCGCCGCATCGGCGAAATCCCCAGCGGATTCCCCCCAGCTGGGGATGCCCCACTTTGAGCCCGGCCTGTTTCAGCTGATGGTGATCGATGCCCTGGTGCTGATGGTGGTGATTCTGGGAGCCTCAGGCCTGGCGGCCTCGATCCCGATGGCGGTGCTGGCCGGCATTGCCCTCAAGGTGCGCATCGACATCATCGACTGGAGCTTCCTGCGCCGCGCCCACCACGTCTCGATCAAGGGGGCAGTGATCATGCATGGGGTGATCCTGCTCACCATGCTGGTAGATCTGATTGCGGCGGTGGGCATCTTTGTGGCCAACATTCTCACGATCGAGAAGATGAGCACACTCGAAACCAAGTCGGTGAAGGTGATCAGCACCGCCGATGACGATCTCAATCTGCCGGAGAACGAGAAGGCACTGCTGGATCAAGGAGGTGGCAAGGTGCTGCTGTTCCAGTAGATCGGTCCGATGAAGATGAACTTAAGTCTGGCCAAGACCATCTCCCGAGAGCACAATGCCATGTAGGAGTGTGAGGCGATCGTCGCTGATCTCAGTGAGGTCTCACACATGGGCATGACAGCCTCGCTGGCCCTGGAGAACGCCGTCAAGGAAGCCCTGGAAAAGGAACTCAATGTTGATGTGGTGGGGGCTGAAGGCAGCACCCTCAAGCGTCTCAGGAGTTTGAAGGTGTATAGCCTGCTGCCCCACGATCATGTGGAGATGAGCCGGGCGGAAGCCCTTGCCGATGCCGTGAATTCTCGGTCACAGATCGGCATGGTCTGAAGCCATCCGGGTCCGCCCGGTGAGGGAGCAGCAGATCTCCGTTGGCCATCGGGATGGCCTGAGCGAGGGATTTGAACTTATTCAGACTTTTGGTCACGGTCACGCGGGTGAGGCCGGTGAGCTCAGCAATCACCTGATGGGTCAGGTTCATGTCCTCCAGCGAGAGACTGTGGCCGAGGCTGTTGACCCGCCCGAACTGGGCGGCCAGCCAGCGCAACATGGTCAGCAGGCGGTCATCGGCCTTGCGGATCCGGCTGATGCGCATGATCTCCATCGAGCGGCTGATTTGGCGCTTGAGCGCATCATGCCGTTCCACGTCCGTTGGCGAATGGCCCTCAAGGGAGACATGGGAGATTGTGGTGGTTTCATTGCGGCACTCGAACGTGGCCTGGCTACCGAGTATGAGATCTCCGGGCCCCCAGAGCATCAGCGTGATCAGCTCGGTGTCTTCATTCCAGGTGACCTGGCGGACATAGCCATCACTGATGCACCAGGCCATCCCAGCCGGTAGCACCGAGTTGGGCTTGAGTTGCAGCGATGGACAGGGTCCAGGCATGGGTGGAGGCATCTCTGGACATCGACACAGCAGGGGAAATCATCCGAAAACTGAACAAAGCGCGGTTTGAAAACGAACCGGCCTGGAAGGGTTCCTTCTGGTGTGGGGCAAACGTAGAGCCGTCCCAATCCCTTTGGGACCCCGCTTCAGACAGCATCGACAATTCCCCGGATCAGCCGCGTTAATCAGTCGAGCTCGGGCTGCTTGGCCGTCTGGGCTCAGACAGACCAAAACCACCGATACCCAAAGGCATCGGTGGCGAGGAGCTGTGGAATTGGTTGGGGCTGGAGAGCGCTGCGCAAACCCGGCGTTTCGGCTCTCAGCGCCGGCTCGATCGGCTGATGCGCACAGGGACCAGAACCGGTTGCATCATGCCGCCGCCACCGCTGTCGTCATCGGAGTCGGTGGTGAGCCAGAACGCCAGACCGAAGAGCGCGAGAACGCTGGAGACAAGCAGCAGTTCGGCCATCGGTCGGGCTCGTAGTTGGCACAATCTAGCCAGATTCCATGGCCTTGAAGTGCCCGATGCTGCGGTCGGGCCGCCTCAGGCGAATCCCTTGCCCGCGTCCTTGGCCACACAGGCCTGGAGCTGGCGGCGCAGGCGCTGGTGGTCGAGATCCTTGCCGATCAGCACCAGCTGGTTCTTGCGCTCGCCAGTCCAGTCGCTGTCGTCGATGGAGAAGCGCTTGCCGGCCAGGTGAAAGACATGACGGCGTTCGCTCTCGTTGAACCAGAGGATGCCCTTGGCCCGGAACACCTCCGTGGGCAGCTGATTGTCGAGGAAGTTCTGGAACTTGCGCAGGGCGAAGGGCCCTTCGCTGGCGAAGGAGAGGGAGGTGAAGCCCTCAATGGCGAGGTGGTCGGCCGGATGCTCGCCGGAACCTGAGGAGTGGTCGTGATCGTGGGAGTGGCTGTGGCTGTGGCTGTGATCGTGGTCATGGCTGTGGTCGTCGTCGTGGGCGCAGTGGCCATGGTCGTGGTCACAGTCGCCGTGGTCGAGTTCAGGGGTGGGGTCGCCTGTGGCCACCACCCGATCGGATTCGAACAGACCCACGCTCAGCAGCAGCGGCAGGGCCACATCTCCTTTGACTGAGCGCAGGATGCGAGCGTCGGGTTTGAGGTTGCGCAGCAGGCTCTCCAGTTGCAGCAGCTGGGGCTCCGGCACCAGATCGCACTTGTTGAGCATCAGGATGTCGCCGTAGATCACCTGCGCCCGGCCCACCTCGCTCTCGAAGCTGCTGGCTTCGAAGTTTTCGGCATCAATCAGGGTGATGATCGAATCCAGGCGGGTGCTGTCGCGCAGCTCACTGCCCAGGAAGGTCATCGCCACCGGCAGGGGGTCAGCCAGGCCCGTGGTTTCCACCACCAAATAATCCACGGGTTCGGGGCGCTCGAGGATCCGCTCCACCGCCTCCAGCAGCTCGCCGTTGATCGAGCAGCAGATGCAGCCATTGCTGAGCTCCACCATGTCTTCGCTGGTGGCGATGATCAGGTCATTGTCGATGCCGATTTCACCGAACTCATTGACCAGTACAGCGGTCTTCAGTCCGCTCTGGTTGCTGAGGATGTGGTTGAGCAAGGTGGTTTTGCCGGCACCGAGGAAGCCCGTGAGGATCGTCACCGGCAGACAGGTGGGGCTTGGATCCTCGATCCCCTCCATGGCGGCAGAGGACGCGGGACGAGCAGAGGCAGTGCGAGTCATCACGGGCAAGAGGGGGCGGTAGTCGCCTGGTTCGGGCAGTCTGGCGCCAAGGCCGTCGATGGGGCACGGATGCTCGCGATGGTGACCGCCCCGCAACCCTGGCCTCCCCCAGAGCCCTGTCGGATGAACCAATCAGCCTGTCCCAGCCGATGACAACATCATCACCACGCTGCTTTGCCCGTCAGTCCTGGTCCAGCGGTTGGGCTCAGAACGAGAAGCTGGTCTTGACCAACCCGCCCAGTTGGCGGAACGAGCTGTCGCTGGGGGTGTCCTGGCCGAGGGGACGGCTCAGATAGAACAACGCCGGGGTGATCGAAATGTTGTCGGTGACCTGGAACTTGTACCACCACTCCCAGACAAAATTGCCGTCATCGGGGCTGTCGCCTCCAATCAGAGCCGTGGCAAAGACCGGCTGACCCACCGCCATGCCGAGGGCATTTCCCTTCCAGAAGACGTCGCTCCATTCCAGACCCACCATCCACGACTGGCTGGTGCTCAGATCGCCATCCACATCCTGGCCGTCATAGGAGATGGTGTTGATCCCCCAGCCGGCGCTGATCGATGGGAGCCAACCTGAGGTTGACGGCTGCCAGTAGCCGCTGATTCCGAAAGCATTGGTTCGGCTACCGGGGGTGTCGAAAGCGGAGGCCGTGAACGGTGTGGTTCCAGGTACCTCCACCCCGGACTGAATGTAGGAATAAATCGCGGCAAGAGCCCACTGCTCCTGGCTGTAGCCGATCTGAGCGGTGCCGGTACCGCCGCTGGCTTCAGTACCGATCCCCCCCTGGCTCGGGTTGCCCGAGTTGCCGTTGGCCGCGACATAGTTGCCACTGACACTGAAGCCACCGCTCTGCCACCAGAGGCCGGCGCCGGGGCCGAGGTTCTTGTTGTAAGCCGCCGGCGCACCGTTGAGGGTGAGCACATTCAAAATCGTATCGGCTGGATACACGCTGGGCCAAAGGGCAAGCATGTCTTCCTGGCCGACGCGGCCGCCGAGGGTGGCCGTGAAACCGCTGCCGATCGGGAATTGGTAGTAGAGCTTGTCAATCCCGAGAGAATCGGGACCTGAGGCTTCCTCGAATGCGACCTCAAGGGTGGAGAGACCGCCGGTGGGACCAGCCCCGCCGAAGGCCGAGTCGCCGAAGTTGCCTGCGCGAAGAATTGTACGCAGGAGGTCCTTGCCCGTGAAGCTTGTGTCGAGCGAGAGTTGGAGGTCGTAGGAGAAGGTGGTGGCCCCCACCTCGGCGCGAGCAGAGTTGACCTCTTCCCGAGCACTGCCGCTGAAGGCATTAGCCCCCACCACGAACGTGGCCAGCCCACTTAACTTGGTGGTGGTGGAGAACTGGTTGGCCTCCAGCTCACCCACCTTGGCTTCGAGGTTGTCGACCCGGCCGCGCAGGATGGCGAGTTCCTTCTCGAACTCCTTGAGCAGACGGCGCAGCTCGTCGGTCACTTCGGTGATCCGATCGAGGCAGGCGTTGAGCAGAGCGGCGGCTTCCCAGCGGCTCAGCGGCTTCTTGCCGCGGAAGGTGCCATCGGGATAGCCAGCGACGCAGCCGTAGCGCTCGATCAGGTTCGAGAGCGCCTGATAGGCCCACTCGGTGGGCTGCACGTCAGAGAACTGGCTGATGCTGGTGACCTGATCCTGACGGCTGGAGCTGGAGCCAGAGCTGTAGCGCTGAATCGCTTCGAGATTGAGGTCAGCGGCCCTGGCCCCAGCCACTGGACTCAGCAGCAGCAGCGGGCCCAGCATGGCGGCGACGGCTGGACCGGCGGGGCCAGAGCACTGGAGCCAGCAGAGGGGTACGAATGAACTGGGCACGTTGGCAGCACGACAACAGCGGGAATGATAATCGTTCTGATCCATGAGCTCCATTGGAGCGGATGGATAGGGCTTGCTCCGATCGATTGGACCTGCTCAGATCGACTGGATCAGGGCCTGCACCTGTTGGGCGGTCTTGATCGGTTGCTCCGGGGGCATCGTTGTGGGCCACACCGGCAACAGAGCGGCCATGGCGACGCTGAGCCGGCGGCTCAGGGCTGGATCGCTGGCCTGCAGTGCCGGGGCGATGCCTTGTTGGAGCTGATCGGCGTAGCGCACGAAGCCGCGGGAGTCTTGGTATTCGATGGTTTCAGCGAAGCGCCCCTCGGTGATCGAGGCCGCGTATTCGCTGCTGGCGCTCTCGAGGAGTTGACGGATCACGGCCACCACGAAGGCCGGATCGCTGCGCTTGGCCTGCGGCAGTGCCGCCAGGGCCCTGTCGATGCCTTCCTCTGCGGCGTTGAAGGCAGCCTCGGTCTGCGGCGAGGTAGGAGCGCTCTGAATCAGATCCAGCAGGGTGTTGAGCTGCTGTTTGAAGCCGGGGGCGCCGTACTGGCTCAGCGCCGGCTCGAGATCTCCGTAGAGCTCCTCCACAGGATGGCCGATGTGCTTCTCGGCCGCGGGGTAATCCTTCAGTTCCATCAGTTCTCGGGCCACCAGCAGATGGCCCTTCATCAGACCGAGCACGGCGGCATAGCTAATGGGATCCTCACCGCTCACCTCGCCCCCTTCGCCTCCCTCTCCGCCCTCTCCGCTGCCCCCCTGAGAGGTGGGCCTTGGCGACTGGCCACAGGCCACCGCGACTGCGGCCGTTGAGGTCACGGCCAGAAACAGCTGAATGGCTCGGCGCCTTGGAATCACGGGACTGTCGTCGTTGACTGGAGCGCATCGTGCCCCCGCGGCAGCGGTGCAGCTGACCAGAAGTGACCCGCTCGGGTGAGCAAAGCTACCGACCTCTGGCTTCCACGCGGAACTGCCCCATACAGCCCCGCTCGGCGATCTGATCCTGATGGGGATGAAACATGTAGTGGCCCGGATCGCGGTAGCTGAACTCGAGGATGTGGCGCTCAGCCATCCCCATCGTGATCACGTCGGTGATCTCATCGGCACGGGTGGAGTAGCCCCCCCTGAACAGCTCGAAGAGGTTGGCGTGCAGATGAAAGGTCAGCGGACCGTCCCACTCCACCATGTTGAGCAGATAGAGGCGAATCCGTTGTCCCTGGGAAATGGCGATGGGCTGATCGCGATAGAGATTGGGCCGGCCATTGAAGGCATAGAGATCATTGCGGCCCGCACCCTTGAGGTCGTAGCCGCCCATCACCAGCACCATCTCATCGGCTGCCGGCCTTGGGGATGGGGGATCCACGATCAGCAGGCCGTAGAGCCCCTTGCTCACATGGCGCGTCACCGGCGCCACATGGCAGTGGTAGGGGAAGAGGCCAAAGGGTTCCGCGTCGAATTCATAGACCGTGCTGCCGCCGCGACGCACTGGGCGGATGCCATCCATGGCCGCGGGGTGGATGCCATGGAAATGAAGACTGTGGGAGGTGCTGTCCTCGTTGCGAAAGCGGACGCGCAGCCGCTCACCGGCCTGGGCCCGCAGGGTGGGACCCGGCACCCGTCCGTTCACGGCCCAGGCCTTGAAGGTCACCGCCTCGTTGAGCTTCAGCAGCGTGGTGCTGGCCGTGAGATCGAACTCCCGCACCCGGCGGCCGTTCTCCATGAGCACACGGCCGCTGTCGAACTCGCGCAACCCCCCAGGCGCCGGCGGTTGAGGAGCGACCTCGTGCCCCAACCCCTCTGGACTTCCACCTCGCTTCAGCAGCAGCTGCCCCAGGCCCAGAGCCAGGGCAGCGCCGCCCAGCGGCAGCAGCTCACGCCGCCTCCACAGGCGCGTCTGGCCTGAATCCGATGGGGTGGCCATGGCGGGGAGCATCCAGCTCCATCCTCAGCCCGCTGCCACCCCTGGCTGGTGTGACCAATGGCACCTGGCAGGGTCTCAGTTGATCCGCGACCACGCCTGCGTCAGGGCCTCACCCCCCTGGCGGTCGCAGCGGCCGCCCCAGCCCTCGACGATCGTGCAGGTGTTGCGCACCAGGGTGGCCATCAGGCTGAGGGGACCCTCGGGGCCCATCGCCAGGCCATCGGCGGCCAGGGGCACAGCTGCGATCGGAACACCGCTGAGTTCGCTGATGCGCTGGAGGGTTCTGGCTGGAGGGCTCTGCTCGGCGAACAGACGGGGGGTGGAGCCAGCCCGAAGGTTGTCGACCACCTGCCGGAAGGCGTCGGGGCGCAGGGCCTCACTGGTGCTGGTGGCATCCACCAGGGGCAGCTCATCAAGGCCGTAGGCCAGAGCCAGGCTGGCAAAAGCGCGGTGGCTGCTGGCCAGGGGAGGCCAGGGCTTGGGGAGGGCATTGAACTGTTTACGGTTCCAGGCATCGAGGTGGTCGAGCTGCTCGGCCATGGCCCTGGAGCGCCGTTGGATGCCCTCGGCGGCAGGGGGATCGAGGCGGCTGAGCTGGTCTGCGATCACCGCCGCCATGGCTGCCGCCTGGCGCGGGTTGTGCCACACGTGGGGGTCGAAATCGCCGTGGTCGTGCTCAGCTTCGTGGTTGTGCTCACCTACGGGTTGTCCGCTACCTTCCGGCGTGAGCCTGAGGGGCTGGGGCACGGCTTTCTCGGAAATCGCTACCGCCCCCGACAGGGACTCCAGGGCGGGGGTGAGGTCGTAGCCACTGATCAACAGCAGCCTGGCGCCGGTGATCTGGGCCTTCTGGTCGGGTCTGAGCCGGAAGTCGTGGGGATCATCCGCCGGCTGCAGCAGGCAGCCCACCGCCAGCTCGCCGGCGGCCAGTCGCTGGGTCAGATCGCAGAGCACGCCATCGGCTGCCACCACCTGGGGCTGGCCGCCGGCGAGCTGGCCCACGGGGGATGAGCTGCCCGGCACTCGGCTGCAGGCCGGAAGCGAGACCCCAAGGCCGCCGAAGAGCAGGAGCAGCGCCAAGGTGAGCGGTTTGCGCTGATGGTGGAGCCGTGAGCCAGGAAACAGGGCCACGGGCCAAAGACAACGATCAAGAACGATAACAGTTCTCATTTCTGATGGTGTCAGCGACTGCCGTCCTCGGGATCGACGGCTTCTTCAGGTCTTGGTCCTCGGTAGGTTGCGATGAGTTGTCCCTCTGCCGGATCCGATGGCCCTCGAGGCCCGTCATCTCAGCGTGCGCCGCGGCGAGGGACTGGCCCTGGAGGACATCAGCTTCTGCCTGGAACCCGGCACCCTCACCGCCCTGGTGGGACCCAATGGCGCCGGCAAGAGCACCCTGCTCCAGGCGATCGAAGGCCAGATCCCCCTGGTCTCCGGTGAACTCCTGCTCGATGGCGCAGCGCTCACGCCCCGCCTGGCCCGGCGCCAGCTGGCCCTGATGCCCCAGCGGGGGGAAATTGCCTGGCACTTTCCGATCAGTGTGCGCGAGCTGGTGGGTCTGGGCCGGCTGATGGCGGCACGCCCCGGCTGCTGCGCCGTTGAGGCGGCCCTGCAGCGGGTGGGAATTGATGCCCTGGCCTCCCGCCGCCTGGATCAACTCTCCGGCGGCCAGCAGCAACGGGCCCTGCTGGCCCGCCTGCTGGTGCAGCCCGCCTCGGTGCTGCTGTTGGATGAGCCCTGCGCGGCCATTGATCCCCCCTCCCGCACCCAGTTGCTGCAGGTGATGGGCCAGCTGCGCGATGCCGGCTTCACCCTGCTGGTGAGCAGCCACGACTGGGGCCATGACCTCGATGCCTACGACCGCGTGCTGGTGATCGACCGAAAGCTGCTGGCTGATGGCCCTCCGGCCTCAGTGCGTCACTCTCTCGGCGACCTGCGCCTGGGGAACCATTGCTGCGGCTGATGCTGACCTGCTCAGGCGTCCGACGGGGCGGACTGGCTGCAGCGGGAACAGCGGCCGAAGTATTCCAGAGTGTGGAACAGCAGCTCGAAGCCATGGGCCGTCTCGGGCTGGGGCTGGATGCCATGCATCGGGCAGTGGTCCAGCGGCAGGGTCAGACCGCAGGACACGCAGGTGAGGTGATGGGTGTCCCGCTCCCGGGGGGCATAGAGGGCCTCACCGCTGGGCAGGTGGCGGCAGCGGGCCAGACCCAGGCGCTGGAGCTGGCGCAGGTGCCGGTAGACCGTGGCCAGTCCGATCGCCTGGCCGTTGAGTCGCAGCCGCTGGTGCAGCTCCTGACCGGAGAGTTCCTCGCTGCTGTCGCGCAACATCGCCAGCACACTCACCTGTTTGGCGTTGAGCTGCTGGCTGACCGCCTCGGAATCCATCGGTGTCTGCCCCTGGGCTGGATCCTATGCAGACCGCCCCAGCCCCCTCGCCCTGCAGCAGCCCGATGACCGTCACCTGGTGGATGCTCCCCCTGGCCCTGGCCCTGCTCAGCGGCCTGCTCTGTCCCTTGGCGGGCACCCTGTTGCTGGTGCAGGGACGCCTGTTCCAGGCCAATCTGATCTCCCATGCGGTGCTGCCCGGACTGGCGGTGGCCCTGGCGCTGGGCCTCGATCCAGGCCTGGGCGGGGTGGTGAGCGGAGTGGCCGGCGCCCTGCTGGCGGAGCGCTTCAGCCGTCCCGCCAGCTCTGGCGGCCGTGGCGATGAGGCGGTGCTGAACACGGTGCTGGCCGGATTTCTGGGCCTTGGAGTGCTGCTGATTCCTCTGTTGCGCATCCGGGTGAACCTTGAAGCGGTGCTCTTCGGTGATCTGCTCGCGGCCGGACTGCCGGATCTGCTGCGCACCGGTCTGTCACTGCTGGTGGTGCTAGGGCTACTCAGCTTCCGCTACCGCCAGCTGGTGTTTCTGGGCGTGGATCCCCTCGGGGCGGCCAGCTCCGGGCTGGCGGTGGGGCGCCTGCGCCTGCTGCTCACCTTCGTGACTGCCCTGACGGTGGTGAGTGCCATGACGGCCGTCGGGGTGGTGCTGGTGATCGCCCTGATGGGGGCACCGGCGCTGCTGGCCCTGGAGGGAGCGATCAGCCTGCGGCAGGCCCTTTGGCGGGCCTCCCTGATCGGGGCCCTGCTGGCCGGCTGCGGCTTTCTGCTGGCGATCCAACCGGCCATCAACCTACCTCCCGGGCCCCTGATCGGCGTGCTGAGCCTGCTGCTGCTGCCCCTGGTGCTGCGACGGCGAGATTCAGCCGGGTGAGAGCCAGCTCACCTGCCGCACCGGCCCCTTGAGCAGGGTCAGCTCCAGGCTGGTGGCATCGATCAGGGCCGCCTGGGGTTCCGCTCGGGAGGTGTCCGGCGCCGGTCCTGACGCTTGCAACGGCCGTAGGGCCAGCAACAAGCGGTCGGTGGTGGGGTCGTAGCTCAGGCCGGTGCCCGGCTCCAGTTCCCAGCCCTCCAGCCGTTGCCGACGTTCGCCGCCCCCGCGGCTGAGGGCCAGCAGGGTCAGCTCGGGCCGCTCAATTCCATCCAGCAGCAGGGCCCAGACCCGCTCGCCTCCCCTGGAGCAGGCACTGGCCAGCAGGGCTTCCGAACCCAGCCAGAGGGTTCTGGGCGCCTGGGCCGGCTCCACCAGCTCCAGGGAGCGGCGGAAGTCGGGCCAGTGGCGACTGAGCAGGGCCCGGCCCGCCACCGGGCAGAAACTGCTCAGATCCCGGCTGCCAGGCAGCAGCTGGCGGCGCTCCGGAAGTGGCGGCAAGCTCCTCAGCGCCAGACCATCGGCCTCGGGCACCACCAGGGCTCCCCCCTGGGGCACCAGCGCAATGGGTCCGCGCGGATCCAGCTCCAGACGGCGACGGCTGCCGTTGCGCTCCCACAGCACCACCTCCTCCTGGGGGAGCTCGCCGCCCGGGGCCTGAGCGGCCGCCTGCACCAGCAGATCGCCGTTGATGTTGCTGCTCAGATTGGCGAACACGAAGCTCTCGGAACTGAAGGGCTCCAGCTCCCCGACCTGGGCTGGAGCCAGTTCGCTGGAGCGTTGGGCCAGGTGCCGGCGCTTCAGCTCCAGCTTCCAGACCCGGTGGTCCCCCTGCAGGTCGCGGCTGACCACGCCAAGCCCTGAGCCATCACCGAGGGCCACGGTCTGGGGGATGGCGGGCCATATGGGGGTGAGGGGCACCCAGGCCCCCTCGGCTGTGCGTAGTCGCACCTGTTCGCCTCCGGGCACGGGCACCACGGCCAGCAGGTCGGGGCGGGGATCCCAGAACCAGCGCTGGGGGGGCAGGGCCAGCCCCCGCTGGTCGCGACCCTCCAGCCGCAACTGCAGGGGCTCTTCGATGCGGGAGCCAACGGCGGGCAGCAGCAGCAGCGGATTGCCCTCCCCCTGAATGCTGAAGGGCAGAGAGGGTTGCAACTGGCTGTCCGAGGCCACGCTGGACGGCTGCATCGGCCGGCTGAAGCGCAGGCTCAGGGCTGCTGGTCCGGAGCTGGCGCTGGCCTGGCGCAACTCCAGCAGGCGTGGTGGCCGGTGCCAGAGCACTTGCTGCTGCAGCAGGGCCACGGCCGCAGCGGCGATCAGCATCAGCCTCAGCCTCTTCTGCCGGCGCCACCAGCGCAGGGGAGACCTGCTCATGGCTCCAGCGGCTGGCGGGGCCTGGGGATCGGCTGCACAAGCCTGGCTTCCACCACGCTGCGCTGGCGCTCGCCCATCGTTTCGCTCACCATCACCCCCTCTAGGCGCAGCCACTGGTCGGCCCGCGGTTGCGGCTGGTCGGCGGGCCAGCGCACCGGCAGCCCCACCGGCACGGCATCCACCAGGCAGCAGCGCACCAACAGGCGGGCCAGGTGCGGCTCCTCGCCGGGCATGGGCAGAACGAAACCGCTGATGCGCACCGCATCTCCTGCATAGAGCCGGGGGTCCGGTTCGCTGCGCAGCAAGCGCACCCAGTCGGTGAGGCTGCGCTGGGCGGGGGGGAGCACGAAGCTCAGGCCCGGCTCCTCCAGCAGGTTGGCCTGGCGGTTGGCGGCCAGATCGGCGAAGGACGGCCTGGGGGGCAGGGCCAGCACCGCCAGGGCCGCGCCGATGCTCAGCAGCGACGTCCAGCGGCCACTGACGCGGCTGCCATCGCGCCAGTGGCCGCTGATCTCCACTCCGGCCAGCAGCAGCAGCAGGATCCCGCTGCCCCACACCAGCGGATGGAACACGGCCCGCAGCAGCAGATCAAGCCGTCCGCTCAGGGCGCTCTGCAGCAGTGCAACGCCCCACAGCGCCAGGGCCAGAGCCTTGAGCCGGCCAGGGCTCAGAGCAGAAGTAAATTGACCCATTGACCGATCAGCAACACCACCAGGGACGCCGCCCCTGCCGTGAGCAGGATGGCGCGGGGCCGCAGCAGGATGCCGAATAGCCCCACCAGCTTGAGGTCCATCACCGGCCCCAGCAGCAGGAAGGCCAGCACCGCCCCAGGGGTGACTTGGGCGGCAAAACCCAGGGCCAGAAAGGCATCCACGCTGGAGCACACCGACACCACCAGGCTGAGCAGCATCAGGCTCAGGATCGAGAGGGTGGGGGTGCCGCCCACGGCGATCAGCCACTGGCGCGGCACCACGGTCTGTACCAGCGCGGCGATCGCGCAACCCATCACCAGCAGCAGGGCCAGCTCCAGAAACTCGCTGCCGCCGTGGGAGAGCACCTGGCCCAGGGGGGGACGGCGGCTGGATCCGCCCAGGGCGGGGACGGCAGCGCCGGCCGGCACTCCGATCAGGCCACTGCGCCGCTCCAGCAGCGTCACCTCCCCCAGGGGCTGGCTCAACCGCCGCTCCTCCAGCAGGGCCGGCTGCAGCAGTTCGTGCTCGGGCAGAAGCCGCAGCAGCGTGGCCAGGCACACCGCGATCAGCAGAGCCCCCAGGGGCCGTGCCGCCAGCAGCCAGGGTTGGTCGGGAAAGGCCGCCCAGGTGCTGGCCAGCACGATCGGATTGAGCACCGGCGCCGCGAACAGAAAGCCCAGGGCAGTGGCGATCGGGGCTCCCTTCACCAGCAGATGCCGGGCCATGGGCACGTTGCCGCACTCACAGGCGGGTAAGGCAAAGCCCAGGGCCGCGCCGCTCAGGGGTCCCAGCAGCGGGTGGGCAGGCAGGTCCCGCACCCATTTCCCCCCGGGGCTGATCCAGCGGGCGAGGGTCGAGAGGGCCACCCCGATCAGGAGAAAGGGCATCGCCTCCACCAGCAGGGCCTGAAACAGGGCCCAGGTGGTGGCCAGCCGCTCCACCGCAATCACGGCCGCCCCTGGGCGAACCACTCGAGGGAGGCCTCGTAGCTGGCGGCATTGCGCTTGTTCTCGCGCGCCTCCACTTTCCAGCAGCCGCTGAGGCCGCCGTCGCGGTCGCGCAGCAGCCCACTGGCCCAGCCCCAGACCAGCTCAGCGCTGCTCTCCATGCCCACATTGGTCATCACACGCAGGTCGAGGGCTCCTTGATCATGCAAGTTGCGCCATTGCTCCAGCAGTGGGTCATCGACGTTGACCAGGAAGGTGTGATCAAACTGCCCGGCCAGTTGGCCCTCCAGCGTCTTGAGGCCCGAGAAATCCACCACGAAGCCGTTGGCATCCAGCTCTCTGGCCCGGAACCAGCAGGTGAACAGGGCCATCGCCGGGATGGGAGAGGATCGCAGCAGCCGGACGACACAAGGTCTAAACCGGATAAGAAAGGCCACTCTGAGGGGCAGCGCCACGACCAAGGCGCAATCAATTCCCACATCTGGCTCGTTCCTCTCCGTTTCATCCAGCTGCTGGAACTGCTAACGAGGTGATCGCTGAGTTGGCGATGACTGGCTCAGCGGGAGGGCAGAGCCTTGAGGGCTTCGCCAGATCCCATCACAACAAGCAATTCGCCCTCTTTGAGGACATGGGACGCGGGGGGGTTCACAGTCAGCTGGTTCTCAGGGCCGACAGCCAGGACAGTGACGTTGTGGTTCTTGCGCAAGTTCAGTTCACGCAGAGACTGGTCCACGAAGGCCTTTGGTACACGAATCTCCTCGATGCTGTTGCGATCATCGAGCCGCAGCCGTTCCAGCATGTTCGGACGCACGAGCTCCAGGCCAAGCCGGTGGCCCTGCATTTTTGATGGATAGACGACCCGATCGGCTCCGACGCGCTGGAGCATTTTCATGTGAATATCACTGGTTGCACGGGAAATCACCTGCTTCACCTTCGTCCCATCACTGTGTTTCGCGATCAACGTGGCAGTGATGCTCGCCTCGATAGGTTCGCTGATCGCTACCACGACAGTGTCAACTTCGAGAGCCCCTGCTTCGCGGAGTGCTTCCTCATCGGTGCAGTCCACCACCCTGGCTTCGATTGAGGGATCGATCAGGCGCATCGCATCAATAGCCCGCTGACTGGCATCGATGGCCAACACCGTTGCACCGTTATGAATAAGTTCGTCGCAGACCGCTGATCCAAACCGGCCAATACCGATTACGGCAAAGGTTCCAAACGACGTCGATCCATCGGGGGGGGCCCATTGCCACCACGCATTGCTTGATGCCATCGGTTCACACCTCAGATGAAGACCTCTTCGCGGGGGTAGCCGACCCTGGACGGGGGTCTGCTGCCGTAGAGGGCTGAGAGCAACAGCATGATGCCCAGCCGTCCGACAAACATCCCCACCATCAGCACCAACTGACCCCAGCGGTTAAGGTTAGCGGTCACCCCGACATCAAGTCCGACGGTGCCGAAGGCCGACATACAGGTGAACAGCTTCTCAAGGAAGCTGTAGGCCTGGGCAGTAGGTTCTCCTCCCGCCGTTGGTCCAAGACCGAGCACGAGCGTCATCAAGATCACGAACAGGCCGGAGGCCAGGGCCACCCCCACGGCCTTGAGCACGATATCTCCGGGGATCTGATGTTTGCGGATGATCACCTCCTTGCGTCCTTCAAGGGTTGAGCGGGTGGCACCCATCAGCACCGCGAAGGTGGTGGTCTTGATGCCACCGCCTGTGCCCCCAGGGCTGGCACCGATGAACATCAGCACGATCATCAGCAAAAGGCCAGCATCGGAGAGCGTCTCGATTGAGAGCGGCACCGTGTTGAAGCCGGCTGTGCGGGTGGTGATCGACTGAAAAATGGTGACCTGCAACTTTTCCCAGAGGGGGAGGGTCGACATGACCCCATCGGGCGCGAACTGTTCGGTGAACAGCAGCCCCAAGGCCCCGAGCCCGATCAGCAGCAGGGTGCTGCGCAGCACCAAGCGCGTGTGCAGACTCAGGCGACGGATCCGTTGGAGCCGGAAGCGTTTCTCCCAGAGGTCGTTGGTGACGCGCCAACCGATGCCGCCGGTGACGATCAGGCTGCCGATCACGCCATTGACGACCGGATTGGCCTTGTAGCCCACCAGGTTGTCGCTCCAGAGTCCGAAGCCAGCGTTGTTGTAGGCGCTGATGCAATGAAACATCGCCGCCCAAAGCCTCTCGCCATGGTTGCTGATGTCGGTGAACCCGAAGCTGTAGAGAATCACGGTGCCGACCCCCATCACACAGCCGGCGGTGATCAGGATCTGATGGAAGGTGGGGCCGATGCCTCCGACGCCGAACTCATCGAGAGCCCGGCCCTTGTCGAGGCGTAGACGCAGGCCGGAGCGACCCTGCACGAAACCCTGAAGAAAGGTGGTGATCGCCATCAGGCCGAGCCCGCCGGTGATGATCAGCCCGGCCAGGGTCACCTGTCCAAAGAACGTGAGGTCCTTGCCCACGTCAATGATCGAAAGACCCGTCACCGTGATCGCCGAGGTCACGGTGAACAAGGCCTGCCAGAGCCCCACTTCATCGCTGGAGCAGAGCGGCGAGGCCAGCAGAAGGGTTCCAGAGGCAATCACCAAAGCCCCGGTCACCACCGTGAACTGCGGCACCGTGAGCCGATGGCGCCAGCGCATCAAGCCTTTCCCCAGACGATCCAGCGACTGAGAGGTCATCGAACCAGGGAATCTCATCTGTGGGCGGCCAACCTACCGGAGTGATCCATCCTTGGAGCCTCAGATTGGCGGCAGAATCCCTTTGAATCGAGTGCGTCTTGCCAGGCGGCGCTCCAGCAGCAGCAGTCCCAGCACCGTGGTCACGGTCACCATGATCACCAGGGCGGAGAACTGGGTCGGGTTGATCACCCCGGCGCTTAGAGCCGTGGTGGCGAACACCAGGCCGGGCAAGCCCCGGGGGATCAGCCCGAACACCACCAGCCAGCGGTCGACCCCGGCGGCGCGATCCGCCGCCGTGACCCCCAGGCCGCAGAGGAGCTTGCTGAGCACCGCCATCACCACCAGGGCGGCTGCCAGGCTCCAGGCCGCCGGCTCCAGCAGGGTGTCCGCCGAAATCCGCATCCCGACGCTGATGAAGAACAGGGGCAGGAACACATCCGAGAGCACCGAGAGTGTGCGGGAGACGTCCGCCTCGGGCGGACTGAGGCGAGCCAGCAGGATCCCACCCCAGAGGGCCCCCAGAAGGGAGGTGAGGCCACTGGCTTCCCCCAGCCACGAGGAGGCGATCAGCACGATCAGAATCGCCAGGGGCGTGGTGGGCCGTTCGGGCCGGTGACGCGCCCACAGCCCAACGGCCAGAGAGATCAGGGCCGCCAGGGCGAAACCCAGGAGCGGTCCGGGTCCTGCCAGGCCCGAATGTCCCATCGGCAGGCCAGCACTGGCCATCGCCACCGAGAGAAGCGCGATCGCCGGCAGGTCGTCGAGTACCGAGACGCCCACCAGGAGGCGGCCGGAGGGGGTCTGGAGAGCATTCCCCAGTGCCAGCACCCGCAGGGTCACCCCCGTTCCGGTGGCGCTGAGCACCGCCAGGCAGAGCAGGGTTTCAGGCGTGGCCATGCCGAACAACTGGTGCAGGGGCCAGTAGGCCAGCAGGGGGGCCAGGAAACTGATCCCCACCGTTCGCAGAATGCTGGCGCCGCGTGAGGTCAGCAGATCGCCCCTGACCTCCAGACCCACCTGAAAGAAAAGGGTGAGCACCCCCAGCTCGGTGATGCCGCTGAGCGGTTTGATGGCGTCAAACGGCAACACTGTGTTGCCCAGGATGAACCCCACCAGCAGCTCCAGCACGATGGTGGGCACGGCCCACGCCACCAGCCGACCAGCTGACACGCGGGCGATCAACACCCCCGTGAGCAGGATCAGCAGGGTGGTGAGCAGCGTCGGCATTGTGGTGTGGACCTTAAGGTGACCTGGATTTCAGCCTGTCACCGGTGAGCCGCCCTGTTTCGCCTGCCTGGCACAGCCTCGCTCCCCAGGATTGCCTCCGAGAACTTCAGGCCAGCTCCGAGGGCCTGAGCACCGCCCAGACCGCTGAGCGGCTGGCCCGGCTGGGGCCCAACAAGCTGGAGCTGGCCCCCGGCCGCAGCAACCTGCGGATCCTCTGGGACCAGCTCAGCAACGTGATGCTGATCATGCTGCTGGCCGTGGCCGCCGTGTCGGCCGCGATCGCCTTCCAGGCGCAGAAGTTCCCGAAGGACGCGATCGCCATTGTGCTGATTGTGGGCCTCAACGCGCTGCTGGGCTACATCCAGGAAAGCCGTGCCCAGACCGCCCTGCTGGCCCTGCGCGAGATGGCCCAGCCCCTGGTCACCGTGCGACGTGACGGCCATTGGGATCGGATCTCCAGCGAACAACTGGTGCCCGGCGATCTGATCCGCCTGGAGGCAGGCGATCGGGTGCCCGCTGATGCCCGATTGCTGGAAGTGGCCGAACTGGGCCTGCGCGAGGCGGCCCTCACCGGCGAGGCCGAGGCCGTGTTCAAGAAGGCGGATCTTGTGCTGGAGGCCTCCACGCCGGTGCTGGAGCGGCAGAACTGCCTGTTCCAGGGCACCGAAGTGGTGCGGGGGCGGGGCACGGCGGTGGTGACCGCCACCGGCATGGGCACGGAACTGGGCCAGATCGCCGAGCTGATCAACACCGCCGGGGGTGAAACCACCCCGCTGCAGGAACGGCTCGATGGACTCGCCAACGTTCTTGTGGTTTCAGCGCTGGTGCTGGTGGCTTTGGTGGTGCTGGGCGGTTGGCTGCTGGGCCAGCCGTTGCTGGGCCTGCTGGAGGTGGCGCTGAGCATGGCCGTGGCGATCGTGCCGGAGGGCCTGCCCGCCGTGATCACCGTCACCCTGGCGATCGGCACCCAGCGCATGGTGCAGCGGGCCGCCCTGATCCGCCGCCTGCCGGCGGTGGAGGCCCTCGGCTCGGTCACGGTGATCTGTACCGACAAGACCGGCACCCTCACCTTGAACCGCCAGGTGGTGGAGGAGCTGCGCTGCGGCAGCCAGTCGATCGCCGTCAGCGGCCAGGGCTACGACCCCCACGGTTCCTTCACCCCGGCCGAGCTCGCACCTCCTCAGGGAGCCGTGGCGGGCATTACCGCTGGAGCCAGGGATCTGCTGCTCTCAGCCGGTTTGCTCTGCAGTGACGCCGAACTCAAGAAGGCCGAGGACGGCAGCTGGGATGTGCTGGGCGATCCCACCGAAGGCGCCCTGGTGGTGGCCGCCGGCAAGGCCAAGCTGGATGGCTTCGCCCTCCGCAGCCAGTACGAACGCAAGGCCGAAATTCCCTTCAGCTCGGAGCGCCAGCTGATGGCGGTGTGGGTGCAAGACAGCGACGGCACCCTCCAAACGCCTCTCGGGTCGGTGGCGAGCGGCTCCCACACCCTGCTGATCACCAAGGGGGCACCGGAGGTGATCCTCGGCAGCTGCGACCGCTGGATCGGCGGCGCCGGTGTTGAGGGGCTCAGCGATTCCCAGCGGCAGTGGTGGGTGGAGCAGGGGCGGAGCCTCGCCGCCTCCGGCCTGCGGGTGCTCGCCTTCGCCTGCGCCCCCCATCACACCAGCCCCGAACAGTCGCTGGATCACCAGGTGCTGCTCGGACTGATGGCCCAGCTCGATCCGGCCCGGCCGGAAGTGGCCGTGGCCGTGGCCCGCTGCCGGGAAGCCGGCATCCGGCCGGTGATGATCACCGGCGACCATCCGCTCACCGCCCGGGCCATCGGCCAGAACATCGGGCTAGTGGACGGTGACGCGGAGGTGGTGCTGGGCCGCGAGCTGGAGCAGTTCAACGATGTCCGGCTTCAGGAAGTAGTCAACCGCTGCAGCGTCTATGCCCGGGTGCCGCCCGAGCAGAAGCTGAGGATCGTGAAGGCCCTGCAGGCCAACGGCCAGGTGGTGGCGATGACCGGCGACGGTGTCAACGACGCCCCGGCCCTGAAGCAGGCCCACATCGGCGTGGCGATGGGCATCACCGGCACCGAGGTGAGCAAGGAGGCCTCCGACATGGTGCTGCTCGACGACAACTTCGCCACGATCGTCAACGCGGTGGAGGAGGGGCGGCTCGTGTATGCCAACATTCGCCGCTTCGTGAAGTACATCCTCGGCAGCAACGTCGGTGAGCTGATCACGATCGCCTCAGCGCCGCTGCTCGGCCTGGTGGGCTCTCCCCTCTCGCCGCTCCAGATCCTCTGGATGAATCTGGTGACCGATGGTGTGCCCGCCCTGGCCCTGGCCCTGGAGCCCGGCGAGGAAGGTCTGATGCAACGGCCTCCAGCTGAACCCGGGGAGTCGATCTTCGCCAGAGGGATCGGTAGTTACATTCTGCGAATCGGGGTGGTGTTTGCGATCCTCACGATCGTGCTGATGGTCTACGCCTTCCGGGCCGGGGCTCCATGGCAGACGATGGTGTTCACCACCCTCTGCCTGGCCCAGATGGGCCATGCCCTGGCCGCCCGCAGTGATCTGCCGCTCGTGCAGGTGAATCCGTTCTCCAACCTCTGGCTGATCGGGGCTGTGGTGCTTACCTCCGCCCTGCAGATGGCCCTGCTCTACGTGCCCGTGTTATCGAACTTCTTCGAGACGACGCCCCTTAGCCTCCCGGATCTAGCCATCTGCGTAGGGTTCAGCTTCCTGTTCTTCCTCTACCTGGAGCTGGAGAAGGTCTGGCGGCTGTGGCGCCGCCGCGCCCATGCCGATGCCTGAGCTGCTGGTCGGCTCCCTTGTCCAGGCGGGACGGTTGCAGCAGTGGGCCGAAGCGTTTCTCACGCTGATCGGTGACACGGTCGAGACCAATCCCGCTCAGGGCTATCTGTTGATCGGCCTGGCGCTGCTCCTCGAGAACGTGATACCGCCGATTCCCTCAGAGCTGGTGATGCCCCTGAGCGGCTTTCTGATTCAGCAGGGCAAGCTCCAGTTCATTCCCGTGGTGGGCGCCGCCTTGACCGGCACCGTGCTCGGGGCCTGGTTCTGGTACGGGATTGGTCGCCTGGTGAATGAGCAACGACTGGAACATCTGATCGGTCGCCATGGCCGTTGCCTCGGCCTCAAGCCTGCTGATCTGGCTCTCAGCAGGCGCTGGTTTTCTCGCCATGGAGCGGCGGTGGTGTTCTGGGGTCGACTGGTTCCTGGTATCAGGCCATTCGTTTCGATACCTGCCGGCATTGAACTGATGCCTCAACGGTCGTTTCTGTTCTGGACCAGTGCAGGAAGCCTGCTCTGGATCCTGGCACTCGTCAGTGCTGGCTTCCTGCTGGGGGACAACTACCGCCAGATCCTGGTCTGGATTGCGCCCTTCACCAGCCTCATGATCCGCCTTCTGCTCGTGCTCATCGCTGTGGTAACGATCTGGATCGGGGCCCGTGCCCTTCAGCGAAACTCCAGACCGTGAAGGCTCCCCGGAGGCAGGCCTATTCAGAGGAGATCTGGATCGAATCACTCAGCTCCTGACTGTTCCTTCACCGGCCGACCGTCGCGCTCGCTGAAGCCGCTTGGGTCGACCAGGATTGGAATTCCGGCTAGCACCAAAGCGATGAGAAGCATGGTAAAGACGCTGAGCCAGAAGCCCAGTCCCCGATGATTCATTATTCCAAGCACAGGGTGACCACACCCCACGCAGATCATCGAGCCCTTCCCCAGACTCCCTTTGGTGATCATGCGGCAGCCACAACGTTGACAGGGCACGACAGATGGAGGCACCAACACCCCTCAGACCATTGCAGCTCAGCCGTGACATCTGCTGATTCAACCGCAACCAAAAAATGGAAAATCGATGCCCTGCCTTCATCGATCAACAATTCATTGCTGGCTCGCTGGGTCGTTGCATCTATCATTGTGATCCATTAGCCCTGGCTTGATCACTTCATCTCAAGAGGCATTACCAGAATCTTGTCAACGCGCTTTCCATCCATATCCATCACCTCAAAGCGATATCCTTGCCAGTTGAAATGGTCGGATGCCTTGGGGATGCGCTCCAGTGCATGAATCACGAATCCAGCCATGGTGTGATACTGCCGCTGTTCATCTGAGCCGAGCAGTTTGCTGCCGATTCGATCATCAAAATCATTGATGTCGAGGCTGCCGTCCACCAGCCAACTGCCATCATCGCGGATCACGAATGAAGGCTCCTCCTCGTCTTCCAACGCTGGCAGGTCCCCGACGATGCCCTCCATCAGATCGTTGAGCGTCACGAGACCCTCCACCCCACCGAACTCATCAGTGACCAGGGCGATGTGAATGCCGGTGCGTTTGAACTGCTCTAACACCGTGAGGGACCGGATCGATTCCGCCACATAGAGCGGCGGCTGGCAAAGCGCTTCCAGATCAATGGGGTCGCTGCCCAGTTGGGCGGTGAGCAGGCTTCGCACTCGAACGATACCGAGGCAGTCGTCCAGACTGCCTCGGCCTACCGGGAAACGGGAGTGGTTCGACTCCTTAACCTCAGTGAGATTCCACTCCAGGGATGACTCCAGATCCAGCCAACGGATCTCAGTGCGCGGCGTCATCATTGTCTTGATCGTGCGATCTCCCAGTCGCAACACCCGTTGCACCATGTCATGCTCACTTTCCTCGAAGACACCGGAATCGGCACCCTGGCGGATCAGGGCTTTGATTTCCTCCTCGGTGACGTCGGGTTCAGCGGAGGGGTCCACGTTCAGGAGTCTCAGCAGAGCATCAGTGGAGATGCCGAGCAGGTGCACTGCCGGGGCACTCATTCTGGAGAGTGTGCGCATGGCGGGGGCGATGCGGCAGGCGATCCGCTCCGGATTGGCCAAGGCAATCCGCTTGGGCACCAACTCGCCGATCACCAGGGAGAGGTAGGTGATCAGGGCCACCACCAGCGTGACACTTAATCCTTCGCTATAGGGCTGCAGCGCCTTGATGCCATCGAAGATGGGCCTGAGATGCTGCGCCACCGTGGACCCGGCAACGGCACCGCTGAGGATGCCGATCAGGGTGATGCCGATCTGCACCGTCGAGAGGAAATCGTTAGGCGATTCCGCCAGGCGAAGGGCCGCTTGAGCAGGGCGGTTCCCTTTCTCGGCCAACTGCTGCAGCCGCAGCTTCCGGGCTGAAACTACGGCGATTTCAGAGCCTGAGAAGATCCCGTTGGCGATGATCAGCAACAGGATGAATAGGATCTCGAACGCCAAGCAGTGATGAAGACCCAGTCGAGGTCAATAATCTACTGGTTGGATCAGGCCTCATCCTGGTTGTTGCGGTGGCAGCCCAGTTGGGGCCAGCCAGCCGCTCCACACCCTTCACTGCCGGTCCTGGGCGAACCACTCGGGGGTGGCCTCATAGCAGGCGGCATTGCGCTCGTTCTCACGCGCCTCCACCTTCCAGCAGCAGCTGCGGCCGTCGTCGCGGGCGCGCAGGAGCTCGTTGGCCCAGCCCCAGACCAGCTCCGCGCTGCTCTCCATCCCCACGTTGGCCATCACGCGCAGGTCGAGGGCTCCTTGATCATGCAACGAGCGCCACTGCTCCAGCAGCGGGTCATCGGCATTCACCAGGAAGGTGTGATCAAACTGCCCGGCCAGTTGGGCCTCCAGCGTCTTGAGGCCCGAGAAATCCACCACGAAACCATTGGCATCCAGCTCTCTGGCCCGGAACCAGCAGGTGAAGCTGCGGCTGTAGCCGTGCACGAAGCGGCAGTGGCCCCGGTGCCGCCACTGGCGGTGACAGCAGGGGTAACCGCTGAACTGTTTCGAGCAGGTGAACAGGACCATCGCCGGGATGGGAGAGGATCGCAGCAGCCGGACTCCTCTTCCTTGGAGGCATCATTTCAGCCCCCCAGCCCGATCGGGGCAGACCCCGCCGCCTGGTTGGATCAGCTGCGCTTCGATGGAGCCGGCCTGGTTCCTGCCATCGCCCAGGACTGGCTCGATGGTGCGGTGCTGATGCTGGCCTGGATGAACCGGGAGTCGATCAAGCAGACCCTGGCCACGGGCGAAGTGCACTACTGGAGTCGCTCCCGGGCCGAGCTGTGGCACAAGGGCGCCACCAGTGGCCATCTGCAGCGGCTGAAGGGCCTCCGCTACGACTGTGACAGCGACGTGATGCTGCTGACGGTGGAGCAGGTGGGGGATGTGGCCTGCCACACGGGAACGCGCAGCTGCTTCTTCACGCCCGCTCCGCCCCAGGCGATCAGCACCCCAGCGCTGACCGACCCACCGGCCGATGCCTGCACTGAGCTGGCGCGGCAGATCCAGGATCGTCGTGATAACCCGGTGGAGGGGAGCTACACCAACCGTCTGCTGGCGGGGGGCGACAACCGCATCCTCAAAAAGATCGGTGAGGAGAGTGCCGAGTTCGTGATGGCCTGTAAGGACGACGAGGCCGATGGCATCGCCGGGGAGGCGGCCGATCTGATCTTTCACCTCCAGGTGGCCCTGGCCCACCACGGGGTCGAGTGGCGCCGGGTGCTGGAGATGCTTGCCGCCCGCCGTGGCGCTCCGCGCCGGAGTTGAGGCCGCGAATAGGGTCGAAACACTTCAGCTAGTCCCCCCTTGCCTCCTTCGCCCCAGGACAGCCCCGCCAACTGCGGAGGACGCCCGCCGCTGCTGGCCACCGGCGTCGCCCCCCTGGGGATCATCTCGATCGGGATTGTTCCCATGGGAGTGGTTGCGATTGGCGTGGTGCCGATGGGGGTGATCAGCCTCGGGGCCGTCTCGATGGGTCTGGTATCGGCGGCGGTGGTGAACATGGGGGTGCTCACCGCCGGGGTCACCACCATGGGCGTGTGGTGGGCCGGCCTCGAGGGCCATGGACTGGTGCAACTGAACGCTCCCGCCAAGCCCCCCGTACCTCTGACGGTGGAGCCGGCCCGCTCCCCTGGCCACCAACACGAGCAACGCACGCCCTAGGGCGGCGGCCCGAAGCGGCTTGGTTGCTGGTAGAGCCAGCGCACTGTTGCGCGGTCGCGGGCACTGAGGCTGAGCTTCGGCTGGGCACCGGGCACCGCCGCCATGGCATCGCCAAGCTCATCGCTGTGGCCCCAGAGACCGATGGCGTGTCCCAGTTCATGCAGCGCCGTGGCCTGCAGGGCCTCCAGGCGCTGATCGGGGCTGAGCAACACCAGCACACGGGGCTCAGGGCGCCAGGCCCCCTGGCGCTCCACCTCCAGCAGCTCCAGGAGGGCGCGGCCATGGCTGGCCCGTCGGCGGCCCTGAGCATCCAGGAGCGGAGGCCGTCGCCGATGGATCAGGATCTGGGCCCGGGCGGGATCGCTCACCATCACCAGGCTGAGTTCTGAGCCCCAGCTGGCCAGGGCGCCGTCGACCGCCTGCTGCCAGCGCTGCTCAAAGCGAAGGCCGGGGCCGGGCTCCCCCAGGGGTTGCACCCATATGCACCAGCGATCAAGCCTGGGCCAGCCCAGCGGTGTGGTCTCCAGCAGGTGGCGGTAGTCGGGGGCTGTGGGAGACGGGGCTGCTGGAGCTGCTGCTGCTGGGCTTGGGCTGTGAGCTGAGCCGTCTGGCCCTTGGGGCAGCGGCCTGATGGGGCGGCTGGAGGTGGCCATAGGGCAGCTCTGCTCACCATGGCGATCAGCCCCAACAGGGTCGGCATTGGCCAACGGAGCGGCCAGTAGCAGCGCGATCAGCACCAGGCGCCGAATGGTGGAGGAACTGGGCACGCAGCCCCCTCAGCCCGGCAGCCCGACGCCGCGGGCCATCAGGGTGGCCAGCAGGGGGATGGTGGCGAAGCCCACCAGCTCGATGTTGAGAATCCAGCCCAGACGGGTGGCCAGGCCCTGGCTCACCTGGGGCAGCTCGCCCTTGCGCAGCGGCAGAGCCCAGAGGATGTAGGTGACCGTGGGATACAGCGAGAGGGCGCCCACCGTGAGATAAACCCCCACCTTCCACCAGAACAGCGGATTTTCGGTGTAGAAGCTGCTGCCCTGGCCGTAGTGCAGCACCCGCAGGATGCCGCTGAGCAGCACCAGCAGAGCCGCGATGCCGTACACGATGTCGGTGATGACCATGGTGATGGCCACGGAGCGATCAGGGTCCGGCCGGATCAGGCGGCGCTCCAGCACCAGCGCCCCGAAGCAGACCATGAAACTGAGGTAGTGGACATAGGCCACGGCGGCACTGGGCAGCACACCGGTAGGCAACAGTAAGGCGGCGGGCAGATGAACCAGGGCTGTCATGGACAGGATTTTGCTTGGTGTGGGCCAAGACAGTAGCGAGGGAGGCCCGGAAGTGAGTCGTCAGCTGAGCGGGCCGATCTGGCGGCCTGTCTTGAAACCACATTCAAAATCAAGTCCGAATACCGAAGCAAGTTGGAAGTTGGAAGCCTTTCTGATGATTCTGGCTGAAATGAATTTTCGGCCTAAATTCATTACAGCTTCGGGGTTGAACATGGCTAGCTCGTTGAGTTCCTTTCTCGGAGAGATCGGTCGTCATCAATTGCTCACCCCAAATCAGGAGCTCACCCTCGGGCGCAAGGTCCAAGCGATGGTCGCGCTCCATGAGCGATGCACCCAGGCCGGTGGCAGCGGTGAAGCCTGCGAGTACAGCGATGTGGAGCGCCGCACGATCCGCACGGGTGAGCTGGCCAAGGATCAGATGATCACCGCGAATCTTCGCCTGGTGGTGAACCTTGCCAAGCGATATCAGGGCAAAGGACTGGATTTGCTCGATCTGATCCAGGAGGGGACTTTGGGTCTTGTGCGGGCTGTGGAGAAGTACGACCCCACTCGTGGTCACCGGTTCAGCACCTATGCCTACTGGTGGATCCGCCAGGGACTGAACCGCGCCCTCTCCACCCAGAGCCGCACGATTCGTATCCCGGTGAATGTGAACGAAAAGCTCACTAAGTTGCGCGCCGCCAAGGCACGGCTCCTGCAGGCCAATGGCCTGAGCGCCTCAGCCAAGGAGCTGGCCGTCAGCATGGGTCTTCCGCTCTCGGAGGTGGAAGACCTGCTCTCCTGTGAACTGCGCAGTGTCACGGTCAGCCTCCAAGGGGCGGTCAGATCCAAGTCGGATCCCACCGAATTGGTGGATGTGCTGCCCAGTGATGAAATGCCCCCGATGGAGCGGGCAGAGCTGGCTGAGCGCAGCGCCTCGGTGTGGACATTGCTTGAGAGTTCAAGTCTCACTCCACGCGAGCGCACGGTGGTGATCCTGCGCTTCGGGCTTGATGGCAGCCACGAATGGCGCACCCTGGCGGAGGTGGCCCGCCAGCTGGGCTGCAGCCGTGAGTATTGCCGCCAGGTGGTGCAACGCGCCCTGCGTAAGTTGCGCAAGGCCGGTGTACAGAGCGGCCTTGTGGAAGCGGGATAGGGCCGGATCACCGTCCGAAAGGGGACTGAAACCGTCCTTGCCCGCTCAGGCTCGGTTGATGATGATGGCCGTGTCCGCTGCTCCCTGAGTGAGCCATGGCCCCAATCGACGCCAGCCTGTACGACTTCTCTGATGGATCCGCTTCAGGGCGCGGCTCAGACTCTGGAGATCAGACCACCGTTGAGACGGAAGTGCTGGAGAGCACGGTCATCGACGAAGGGCTGCTTAAGAGGCTGCTGCGCAAGGCGGGTCGTGCCATTGCCCTGCCGGCCCTGGAATGCCTGGAGCTGCTGCTTGATGGCAGCACCCCCAACCAGGTGCGGCTGACCATGCTCGCCGCCCTCACTTATCTGCTGCTGCCCTTCGATCTCATTCCCGATTTCATTCCCGCCGCAGGCTTCAGCGATGATCTGGTGG
Source organism: Synechococcus sp. RedBA-s (assembly GCF_024345495.1). Taxonomy (GTDB): domain Bacteria; phylum Cyanobacteriota; class Cyanobacteriia; order PCC-6307; family Cyanobiaceae; genus Regnicoccus_A. The sequence goes on from NZ_JAGQBF010000008.1 coordinate 45,416, forward strand.
CGCTCACGGCCCTGCTGGGCCTCACCGGGCGCCATCTCACCCCAGACATCCGCTCCAGGGCCCGGCGCAAGCTGGATCGCTGGTTCCCCCCCGGCCGTTGATGCCCGATCCCAGCAGCTCACCCGCCAGAACGGCTCCTGCTGAGCGCTCCTTCCTCAGCGACCAGCAGCTGGAGGACCTCCAGACCTTCCTCAAGGACTGGCTGCGCCACCAGGGACGCACCCAGGCGGATCTGAGGCGGGCCCTGCAGGCCGAGTCGATTCGGATGCCGGTGCTGCTGGACACCCTTCAGCAGCTGCATGCCCAGGGGGGGGTCAGTGCCCTGGCCGCGAGGCTCTGCAACATCGAGGAGCTGTGGCACCGGCAGGAGGGCGATGGGGCCTACTCCGACGAGGCTGGAGAGATTTCCCAGGACCAGCTGGATCTGCTTCTTGAGGAGATCCGACAGGACCGGCGGATCTAGCGCCCGGAGGGCAGAGTGGCAGGAGCCACGCAGCCCTCCATGGCATCCACTTCCCCCAAGATCCTGGCGATGGCGGTCCTCGCCCTGCTCGCCCTGGCCCCATCAACCCTCAAGGCCCAGAGCTTGCGCTACAACCTTGGTCCCGGCAGCCGGGTGGGCGTGCCCACCCAGGTGGAGCCCACTGATTGCGTCACCGATCCCAAGGATGGGGCGGTGACCTGCGACACCAAGCTCAAGAACCCTCCGGGCGAGTCTCCCGCTCGCCCCCAGTTCGAACCCTTTAACAATTGATGGCCAGATTCTCCGGCCTCTTTGATGACGAAGCGTTCCTGGCGCTCGTCGATCGTTTTGAGCGGCAACTGGCCAAGGCGCTCTCGATTCTGCTCTGCGTGGTGCTGATCGCCGCCTCCACTCAGCTGATTGTTCGGGTCTGGCAGGAGTTCTTCAACCCCAGCACCGGTTGGCTAGGCAACGATCTGATCAAAATCCTCGGTGATGTGCTCACCGTGTTGATTGCCCTAGAGGTGCTGCAGAACGTCACCGCCTACCTGCGCCACCACGTGGTGCAGATCGAGCTGGTGCTGCTCACCGCCCTCACCGCCGTGGCGCGGAAGGTGATCGTGCTCCAGCCCGGCGCCGAGGACAAACCCCTGCTGCTGGCAGGACTGGGGATCACGGTGTTGAGCCTCTCGGCGGGGTACTGGCTGGTGCGTTCCTCCACGCTCATGGAGAAGGCGTCCAGAAGAGGGCGAGCCAAAGTGTTCCGGGATCCGGATCAGTAGCCACCACCCGGTGGCGACGTCGGGGGGCGATCAGCAGGCTGTCGCCCACCGCCAGATCCCGTGTCCCGGCCTCATCCTCGAAGCGCAGGCGGGCACTGCCACGCAGCAGCAGCACCCATTCGCTCTGCGGCTGCTCGCACCACTGGCCGCTGGCTGTGCTGTGGGCGCAGGAGTGAATCCGCTCCAGGCGCAGGTCGGGGCTCTTCAGCAGCACGTCCAGCCGTTCCTCCCCCGCCGGCGGACAGGGGCTTTGCAGCAGGTTGCCCGCTCCGACGAGCTTCCCTGTCTGCAGGTCTGCGACCGGTTCGCCCCAGCGCTTGCCGATGTCATAGCCCTGCGCCCGGGCCAGGGCCACCACCTCGTGGTGACTGGAGCAGCCCGCCAGGGCCGCACGCAGCTCGGGCTGTGCCTCGCTCTGGGCCACAAAGGCGTTGAGCTGGCGAACTTTCTCGAGAAAGGTCTGCAGCTGCTCCTCGGCCATGGCGGGCGCTCAGTCGGAGGGCAGGTCCTTGACCATACGGAAGCGGCGAAAGGGCACGGAGCCGATGTTGAGTTCCTCGATCCAGTCGACGCTCCAGCCCTCCCGCTCGAACAGGGGGCGCGAGAGAAAGCTGGCTTCCGTGCGCAGTCGACGGCTGCCGTAGCCCCGCGCCAGGGCCTCGAGGGCACGGAGTAAGGCCGTGGAGCGGCCCTGGCGGCTGGCCCTGCCACGGCAGTAGAGCAAAGAGATGCGATCGGCGGGCTCCAGCACCGCGAAGGCCTCGATCACGGCACCATCCCGGGAGCAGCTGGCCAGGCCGATGCCCTGCGCCAGGATCGTGTCGAGAGGGGAGCGCTCCAGCACCACATCCGCCCAGGCCTTCACCTGCTCGGGGCTGTAGAGCTGTGGGGCCTGGCTGAGCACCGCGTCGCGGTACACCTCACGCACCGCCTCAAGGTCGTGGGGGCTGAGGGGTCGCTGGCTGTGCATGGGCTGGCCCCTGGCTGGCTGCTGGGAGGGTATCGAGGCGGCCCAACGAATTGAGACAACTTTGTTTCAGCGCCTGCCCCTGGCCTGGTGCCGCCTGGCCCGCTGCATAGCGTGGTGTCAGGTTCAGCGTTTGGCCGTGTCAACACGGTGAGCGCCGGGGAACGCCATGGCAGGCTCACGACCGCCCAGCATCGGTGAACTGGAGGCGGGCTTTTCGGCCTACTGCCAGGCCCTGCGTCGTCTGGTGGCCGACGGCCGCAGTCTGGAGCGCATCGAGCTCACCCTCTGCTGGCATCACCTCAGTGCCCTGCACAGCTCCCTGCCCCGGCGCTACCGCTCACCGCAGGATCTCTACGACCGTTACCTGCGCGCCCTGAAGGCTGACAAACCAGCAGACTGACACTCCTGGCGCCCCAGCCCCCGGATGACTTTGCTTCAGACCATCTCCAGCGGCCCCTCGGCCTGGCGCCGCTGGCTGGGGTTCCTGGCCTTGTTCGGCCTTGTGCTGCTGCTCTGGTGGCCCCAGCCGGCCTGGGGCGCGTCCGGCGAGAGCCTGTTTGCCAACCATTGCGCCGGGTGCCACATCAATGGCGGCAACATCCTGCGTCGCGGCAAGACCCTCAAGCTCAAGGCCCTGGAGCGCAACGGCATCACCGGCCCCGAGGCCATCGCCGCCATTGCCGCAGCCGGCCTCGGCCAGATGTCGGGCTACGGGGAGGTGCTGGGCCCAGGGGGACCGCAGGCGGTGGCCGACTGGGTGTGGCAGCAGGCCCAGCTCAACTGGCCCGCAGCGACGAAACCCGCGGCCTGAGAGTTGGCGCTGAGATCAGAAGGCCTGAATCCAGGGGTAGACCTCCACGCCAGTCCAGATCCCCTGGCGCCAGTACACATCGCCCTTCACCAGGGCTTCCACCTGCTCCTGGCTCTCGGCTTCATAGAGGCCGAACACCCTGGTGGTGCAGGCGGTGGGCCCGAGGGTGAGCAGCACTCCCTGCTCCTTCTGCTGGCGCAGCCCGGCCAGATGCTCCTCGCGGAAGGGCCCCCGCCGTTCAAGAACGTCAGGGCTGTAGGTGCCCCAGAGAACGAATTTGGCCATCGGCTGTCGCTAATCTCCCTAGCACTCTGACTGCAGACCCGGCGCAGCCCAAGCGCCTCAGCTCTGAAGGCCCCGGCCAAGGAGCAGGTCGCGGGCGCCGTTGACCAGCTGCATGGTGTCGTGCTGGCCGCCACGGTCGGGATGGTGCTCGGCCGCGGCCAGCTTCCAGGCGCGGGTCACAGCGGTGGCTGTGATGCGGCCGCAGCGCGGCAGGTGCAGCCGTTGCCGGGCCACGATGGAGTCCAGGTCGGGGTGCTTGCCAAGGGGCCCCCAATCGGCCTTGCTGAGGGCTGGATTGCGTTTCTTGCCGCCCCTGGCCTGGCCCTTGGCGCGGCCAGAAGTGGCCCGAGTGGCTTGGCTGGATCCGAATCCCTTGCGCGGCTCCTGCTGAACGGGTCGGGCGCGGGCCAGGGGAGAGTCAGGTTTGTGCAGGGTCTGGGGCATGGCTGTAGCTGATCGTGAACCCAGCCTGATGCATCACCGAGCAGCCTTGGGTGTTCATCTGCCAACACTGATTACTGAAAAGCAACTGGCTGTCAAGCTTCTGAAATACTCCTTTACGTTGGCAAGGCTTCCGGGTTTGCTCCGGGTCACCGTCACACTTCGATCAACCATCTGAGGCTTCAAGTCAATCGGGGCCCAGCCAATCCAGAGAACTCGTTGTTACCCATGACTCTTCACCAAGGCCAGATGGTCCGGCTCACCACCAGCCCTGACCACACCTATCAAGTGATCAATATCGACGCCGACACCAGCACCTGCTGGGTGCGCCGCTGGCCCCTCTCCCGCCATGGCTCGCCACCCTTTGCCCTGTCGCTGGATCAACTCCAGCAGCTCGAGGCCGCCACCGTCTGATCCATCCACCGCCGCTGACCTCCACTCGCACCTGAGCTGCACACGCGCTTGACCTCCAATTTCCAACTCCAGGGAGACCCCGTTGTGATTCCCATCCGTTATCTGATCTGCTCCCGCCTGCTGGGCACTACCACCCGCCTGCTGCTGCTGCTGGGGGCGATCTCCGCCAGCCTCGGCGAATGGCTGCTCCACAGCGTTCTCTGAACGCCGCACTGCTTGAGTGCACCCAGCCGTTGAAGCAGCCCTGAACCAGGACATGAACCTGGCCGACGCGCCCCTCGCTCAGCCGCTGGAGCTGCTCACTCTCCCCAGCCATCCCAACCTGAAGGCACGGCTGCGGGCCATGGGGGTGAAGCCGGGTTGCCAGTTACTGGTGATGCGCCGGGGCAGCCCAGGCGGCATCCTGCACCTGCGCATGGGCCTGCTCGATTTCATGCTGCGTCGCTCAGATGCCTCCGAGATGGAGGCGCGGCCCCTCAGCTCATACCGAGACGAAGCCCTCCCTGGTACAGGAGGAAGGCCATCACCCAGGCCAGGCTGAAGGACCACAGCAGCGACAGCGCCACGAAGCGACCGCTGTGGCTTTCCCTCAGCTGCACCGCCACCGTCGAGAGGCAGGGGGTGTAGAGGAGGGTGAACATCATGAAACTCAGGGCCTGCAGCGGCCGGATCGCCCCCACCACCGCGCTGGCCAGGGCGCTCTCGCGGGTGGCATAGATCACCGCCATGGCCCCCAACAGGATTTCCTTGGCAATGAAGCCGAAGATCAGCGAGATCGTCAGCTCAGGGTTCATGCCAATCGGCCCCAGCAACGGCTGCACCAGCCTGCCGATCTGACCCGCCAGTGACTGGCCGGAGAGGTGATCCACCCCCGGGGGGAGGTTGTTCAGCAGCCAGATGGCGATCACCCCGAGGATGATGAAGCGGCGGGTAGTGAAGAAGAACGTCACCATTTCAAGCCAGGCGCGGCTGAACACCGTGCCCAGGCTGGGGGCCCGATACGGGGGCAACTCCAAGACAAAGCCCCCCTGGCTGGGGAACACCCCCTTGAACAACAGGGCCGTGAGCACGGCGGCACCAAAGCTGACCACATAAAAGCCGAAGATCACCGCCCCCGCGGCCCACCAGGGCCTGGGGAAGAAGGCGCCGGCCATGAACACGAACACCGTCAGCCTGGCCTGACAGAGCGAAAACGGAATCATCAGCATCGCCAGCCAGCGCTGGGGCCGGTCGCGAATCACCCGGGTGCCCATGATCGCCGGCACATTGCAACCGAAGCCCATGATCTGCAGCACAAAGCTGCGGCCATCGAGCCCCAGCCAGTGCATCACCCCATCCATCAGAAAGGCCGAGCGGGCCAGATAGCCCGAGTCTTCGATCAGGGCGATCATCATGTAAAAGAGAAAGATGATCGGCATGAAGCTGATCACCGTGGTGGCGCCCATCCACAGCCCCTCGCTGAGCAGCCGGCTGAAGAAATCAGGCAGGTCCAGGGATTCCAGGGCCGGTTGCAGCAGCTGGGCCTCGAGGCCGTCGAACAGGCTGGCCAGCCAGGCCTGGATCGGCCCGCCCACGGCATAGATCAGCTGGAACACCGCCAGCATCACCACAAAGAAGCTGAGCAGGCCCAGCAGGGGGTGCAGCAACAGCCGATCGAGGCGGTCGCGACCGGGATCCGGATTGGGTTGGTCGTGGCCGGCGATGCAGCTGGCCACCAGCCGGGCCTGGTGCTCCTCCAGCTCCGTTTCAGGCAGCAGGCGAGTGGGGGCCGGCACCAGCTGGGCAAAGCCGTGGATGCGCTCCAGCAGCGTGTCGAGCCCCTGGCCCTGGCGGGCACTGATCACCAGCACCGGCAAGCCCAGGTCGGCAGCCAGGCGCTGGTGGTCGATGCGGACGCCGAAGCGCCGGGCCTCATCGCCCATGTTCAAGGCCAGGAGCAGAGGCAGCCCGGTGGCCTGCAACTCCAGGGCCAGCCGCAGCTGAGTGTCGGCATGGCTGGCATTGAGCACCACCACCGCCAGATCCGGACGGGTGGCGCTGAGGAAGCGGCGCACGATCGCCTCATCCTCACTGCTGCCGAGCAGGTCGTGGATGCCAGGCAGATCGATCAGGTCGTAGGGGCGGCCGCAGCTGTCGGCGGGCAGGGATCCGCGCAGCAGATCCACTGTGAGCCCGGGCCAGTTGGCCACCCTGGCGTGGCCGCCGGTGAGCTTGTTGTAAAGCGTCGACTTGCCGGTGTTGGGCATCCCCAGCAGGGCCACCTGCACCGCCGTGGCGCTGGTCATGGCCGGGGAGAAGGCCCCGCCGCGTCCTCGCGGCGGAACACCAGCAACCGGTTGTTAGCGGGCATGGGCAGATCATCGATGGCCTGCAATCCACAGCCGGCAGCCAGTCCGCTGATCTCCCGGGCATCGCGCACGCCCATGGCGGGATCGAGGCTGCGCAGGTGTTGATCGAAGGCGGCGTTGCTGGCACTGGTGTGACGGCCCCCGTCATGGAAGGGGCCGTAGAGCAGCAGCAGGCCCGAAGCCCTGAGCACCCTGGCGCTGCCCTCCAGCAGGGAGGGCACGGCACTCCAGGGCATGATGTGCGCCGTGTTGGCGCTGAAGACCGCATCGAAGGGGCCCGCAGGCCAGTGGGGCTGGAGCACATCCAGTTCAGCGGGGGCCAGCAGCCACCCCAGCTGACCGCTGGCCTGACCCTCGAGCTGGCAGCGGCGGCGCAGATCAGCCAGGTTGATGGCCCGGTCGCTGGGCTGCCACACCACCTGCAGGTGCCGGCAGAGGTGCACGGCGTGCTGGCCGGTGCCGGAGCCCACCTCCAGCACCCGCTGCCCCTGCTGCAGCCACTGGCGCAGCGCCGCCAGGATCGGTTCCTTGTTGCGTTCGCAGGCCTCGGAGAAGGGCAGGGCCATGGGGGAGTCGTCCGGGACCATGGGCGGTTTCAGGCGTCGAGGGCCCGGCGCAGACCGGCGATGAATCCAGCGGCGGCGGCAGCGGGATCGGAGCCCTGCTGGTGGGCTGCTGCCATCACCTTCACCAGGGCACTGCCGACGATCGCTCCATCGGCGCCCCAATCGCGCACTTGCCGGGCCTGCTCGGGGCCCGAGATGCCGAAGCCCACCGCCACCGGCCTGGGGCCGAGGCCCTTGAGCTGCTGCACCAGATCACCCACCCGGCTCTCCAGGCTGGTGCGCACACCGGTGACCCCCGTGACACTCACCAGATAAGTGAAGCCGCGGCTGGCCTCAGCAATCCGCGCCATCCGCTCCGCAGGGGTGGTGGGTGCCACCAGCAGCACCAGGTCGAGGCCGTGACTAGTGGCGATCGGCGAGAGGCGCTCCGCTTCCTCCAGGGGTAGGTCGGGCACCACTAGCCCGGCGGCACCGGCGGCGGCGGCGTCGCGGCAGAAGGCTTCGAGACCGCGGTTGAGCAGTGGGTTGGTGTAGGTGAAGAGCACCACGGGCAGGCTCAGCTCACCCTTCAAGCTGGCGAGCATCTCCAGCACAGCGCCGGGGGTGGTGCCGGCGGCGAGGGCCCGACCGGCAGCGGCCTGGATCACCGGCCCGTCGGCCAGGGGATCGCTGTAGGGAATCCCTAGCTCGATCAGGTCACTGCCCTCGGCCTCCAGGGCCAGCAGGGTGGCGCGGGTGGTGGACAGGTCGGGATCGCCCGCCATCAGGAAGGGCATCAGGGCGCAGCGCCCCTGCTGCTGGAGCCCAGCGAAGCGCCGCTGGATCGGGGTGATGGCGAGGGTGGCGGGAGCGGCGCTCATCGGGGCCGTGCGGCGGAGGCGGGCAGCCCTGAGCCTATGGGGTCAGGCTGTGGCGTCGTCCTGCCACTGGCCGATCTCCCGCAACAGCTTCTCCTGCTCCACAGGGGTGAGGGCGTCGAATTCCTTCTGCAGTTCCTCGGTGGTGAGGGCATCGAAGGCAGCGCGGTAGCGACGACGCTGCTCCATGAAACTCATCTTGCCGGTAACCACCCGCAGCAGGTAGGAGCCCGTCCAGCCCATGACCAGCAGGATCAGCAGGGCCTCGGCGGCAATGCCGGCTGAAAAACCCTCGAATCCCGCAGCCTTGAAGCCCGCGTAGCCCACTCCACCGGCGAGGAAAACCCCGAGCCCGATCAGCAGCGCCTGACCCCGCTTCATTCCCCCTGACCCGCCATGCGCAGGTTCAGGAAGGGCGCGAACAGGATCAGGCCGGGGAAGAACAGGAACACAAGGCCGTAGACCGCCGTGCGCTCGATCTTGCCCATCACGGTCCAGCGCTTGTGCATCCAGGCGTAGAGGGCCAGGGGCACCACCACCAGGTAGGCACCGCCCAGCAGCAGATAGGCGCCCAGCACCAGCAGAGTGTCAGGGGAGATCGACCCAAGATCCATGGTCAAGGAGCTCAGCAACCCGGGGAACGGCACGACCGTGGAGGCAATGTGACGCAAACCTAGGATCCCTTGGCCGGGGGCATGGCGAAATTGGTAGACGCAGCGGACTTAAAATCCGCAGACGGCAACGTTGTGGGGGTTCAAGTCCCCCTGCCCCCATCGCTCAGATCGCTCAGATTGCTTACAGGACAGAAGCCGCTGCAAAGTGGCCGATGGACAGGCTGCGGAACTTCCCCCTCACAGGAACGGATCCGGCTGAAGGGCACCTTTACCCAGCAGAACCAGCACGTCCCTGCGGCGTCGTTACGGGCTCAGAAGTTTCCTCAGCCCACTCCCTGCGCCTGGGCTGGTTCAGTTTCTCGCGTCCACGTCATCTGTTCAGACGCAACGCATCAAGCGGGCGTTGGCATGACCTGATGCAGGACTCGGAAGGGGCCTTTGTTCACCTCTACGATCAGATTCAGGCCTTCGTGATGGGGATCAACAACTCCGCCCGGCAGACCACACCAACCAGCTCTGGTGTACTGAATCAGCCCTGACTGACCCAGTGACCCTGAGGTCCGCCTCTCACCTGTTGGCTGCCCTTGCCGTTCTCCTCCAGCCGTCCGCTCCTCCGTCTTGCCATTGGGCTGGTCGGCCCTCTCCTCAGCCGGGGTGCTGCTGATCTGTCTGTTCACGGTGGGGACTCTGATCTGGCTGGCGGAGCACCGCACCAACCCGGACAATTTCCCCTGTCATTCCCTGCGCGGAGCGGGTAATGGCATGTGGTTCGCCCTCGTCACCCTCACCTCCGTGGGCTATAGCGACTGGGCCCCGGTGGCGCCGGCTCCACTCCCAAAACTGGCGCTGATGGATCGTGCGCAACTGTCATGCTTACTCAAAGTCTGAGATAACAGCCTATAAACCATGAAAGTGACTGTCGAGCTGTACGAAAAGGAGACTTGATTAGGTAGCAAGCTCCGTCAGCTGACTTTGTCGCCTAGCCTGGTATGTGCGTACCAGTGGTGACTGCCATGGCCATGAGTCGGATTCAGTTCCAGGCCGGCCTGTCGCTGCCAAGGTTCATCGAGCTCTACGGCACCGAGGAGAAATGCGTAGCCCTTGGGCTTCTGCGAAGCAGTAGCAGCCTTGGTTCAGGCGCGCTGGCCTGATGGCTTCCGTTGCCGCCGCTGTGAGGGCAAGGAGTACGGACTGATCCACGGCAGGCGCCACAAGCGATATCAATGCCGGAGCTGCCGTCATGAGGCCACCCTCACGGCCGGAACCATCCTGGGGGCGACCAAGTTGCCTTTGACCACCTGGTTTCTCGCTTTCTACCTGGTGGGCCAGGCCAAGACACTGGCATCTCCTCACTCGCTCTGAGGCGCCATCTCGGCGTGAACTACCGCACGGCATGGCTGGCTCACAACAAGATCATGCAGGCAATAGTCGGTTGCCTGCATCAATCTGTGGTAGGGAAAGGACGCTATCCCAATGAACTGCCAGAATTCCGTTGGATCAACACGGTGCAGAGCAACTTGAAAACCAGCTTCAGTGGCACCTTCCATGCCCTGAAATTTGGTAAGTACGCTGATCGCTACCTCGGTGCCTTAAACTACCGCTTCAACCGGCTCTTCAACTTGGCAGCGATGACCGATCGTGTGTTTCATGTCATCTGCAGCTGCGGAGCTCGGCCGAAACGTATCTTGAGGAGTGCGGAGCAGCTACCTAATCAAGACCATGGATGCCGCCTGTCGGCCAATGTAAATTCACAAAGTTTTTCTTACAATGTACTCGAGGCTGTTTAATACGATTAAGGAGTGGATATTCGAGTCGAGCTAGATATTCCTAATTCTCAAATCTAATAATTATCACCATACTTCACATCGGTTTTAGCATTCATAAGTTCAACGGTTGTTTGATAACCCTGAGCAACCGTATATTCGTGCTGTAGGCCTATGCTTCTGAGTGCTTCTACGTCGTAGCTTGGAGCAGTAATCCAACTAAAGCCTTTTCCAAAGGTATTGTCAGGGTTAACGACATACCAATGGCATGCAGTGTCGGGAACAGAGACTGAACATTTCGTCCAATCGTTATCCCACTGGGGCACCTGTACAAATGTAAGTATCGCAAATAAGAAACTGAAAATGGCGGGAAACACGGAAAACCAGCAATATTTCCAAATGTAACACGCCCTGGCCTGCCCCGTTTCCTCTTGGTCGGCGCTGATCAACCAGCCCTCAAGAAGCCTCAGACGCTCCAAGGGACCAGCTGCACCCGTACGTGGCTGGTCATGGCTTCCGGCAGGGTGGTTGCCCTGCCAGGGGGCAGTCCACGCAGATTGGGAGCAGCCCAGCCGGATCCACAGGCGTCGCTGATGTGTGGCCGCTACTCGCCTCACCTCCACGATCGATCAGTTGCTGCCAAGGCTCAAGGGTCCGCTGACGGGGGGGTTCCTCGAGCACTACCAGGCGCGTCAGCAAGTGCGGACCGGTGAACCGCTGCTGATCCAGCGGCTGCAGCAGGGGAGGCCTGAGGTGGGCTACGCCCAGTGGGGTCTGGTCCCCAGCTGGCTGAAGGACACAAGCGGCAAAAGCCGCCCGATCAATGCCCGCAGCGAAACCGTGAGTCAGAAGCCGTTCTTTCGCGGTCCGTGGCGCCATCACCGCTGCCTGCTGCCGGCCAATGGCTTCTACGAATGGATACCGTCACCAGAAGGGGAAGGCCATGGCCCCAAAGGGAAGAAGCAGCCCGATGGATGGGAAGAGGGCTGGAAGCGCTGATTGACCTGTGGGATCCCACCGGCTGGGAGGCTATTCCTGTCGACTGGTTGTGATCTGCCCGAGTGGTCAACTCTGCTGTTACCGAGGGGGTTGCATGCTTCAGGAGTTGGATCCGAACCGTTGTGCCGCCTCGGCATAGTCGGCCTCGAACTCAAACCCTCCCTGCTCCAACCCCAGTTCACAGCAGGCCGCTGATCTCGCTGAGGCAGGCCAGCTCGGGTGCCGTGAAGGTCTCGCTCAGCGTCTCCAGGCTGTAGGTCACCTCCGGCTGGTTCACCGGCAGGCCCTTCTGACCGATCGCGGCCACCGCCACCGCATCGAGCCCATCCACTGGCAGGAGCTGGAAGGCCTCGCCAGGGATCCGGACTGGCTGCAGCGAGGCGAGAACCTGCTGTTACTCGGCCCCAGCGGTGTCGGCAAGACCCACATGGCCAGCGGCATCGCCCTGGCCCGGATCGGCCTGGATCAGCCCTGCCGCTTCTATCCCGCCACCGCCCTGGTGCAGGAGTTGCAGAAGACCCGCTCCGACTACGCACTGCCGGCAGCACTGCAACGGCTGGATCGCTACCCCCTGCTGTTGATCGATGATGTCGGCTACGTGCGGCGCTCGATCCTGATCACCTCCAACCAGCCGTTCAGCGCCTGGGAGGAGATCTTTCCCAGCAGCTCCATGACAGTGGCAGCAGTGGGACGGCTGGTGCACCACTGCCGAATCGTGGAGATCAAAGGCGACAGCCACCTCCGAGCGCAGGCCGCCAGCCGGGCTCTGGTCAAAAGCCAGGGCGAGGAGTAATTGTCGCCCGGCGACAGGCTGGTGCCGAACTCGCCAGGTGCTGGTGGAGAAACGCCCGCTGCCGGCAGACCGTGGTGTTAGTTGGCAAGCCGATCCACCGCAGCGGCGCCGGCTCCAGAGTGGGTTCAGCTGCCCTGAGCAAGGAGACGCCATGACCACGACCCTGGAGAGACCAACCACGCTGCAGTGCGCCTGCCCGGGCTGTCACTGCACGGTGCATGGGGACACAGCAATCCGCAGCGACACCTTGCTCTTCTGCAGCGACGCCTGCGCCACGGGGCACCCCAACGGCGAGCCCTGCCACGCCGGCTGCGGCTGCGAATGCCATGGGTGAGCCTGCTTCGCCCTTTGTCGGTCCGATTCCCCTGGAGCTGCCAGCCGGCGTGCACCAGCTCTGCCGCTGCGGCCGCAGCCGCCATGGCTGGTTCTGTGATGGCGCCCACCTCGGCACCGGCTGGGTGTCGCGCGAGCTGCGGCTCGAGCAGGCCAGCACGGTGATGATCTGTGGCTGCGCCCATTCCCACCACTACCCGCTCTGCGATGGCTGCCACGCCAAGCCAGCGGTCAGCAGAACCTGGTGGAAATGGTGGGCCTGAGCGGGTCTCGATCGTCGGGACCGCTGCCGCTCAGCTGAGGCACTCCGCCAGCTTGGTGTAACGCCTACGGCCCAGGTGGTTCTTGACGGCCATTGCCAGGGCTTTCTTCTGGCCCACCAGCACCACCAGCTGCTTGCCTCTGGTGATGCCGGTGTACACCAGGTTGCGTTGCAGCATCGCGTAGTGCTGGGTCAGCAAGGGGATCACCACGGCGGGGTATTCGCTGCCCTGGCTCTTGTGGATCGTGCAGGCATAGGCGGGCACGAGGTTGTCGAGTTCGCCCCAGCCGTAGGTCACCTCCCGGCTGTCAAAACGCACCGTCAATTCACTGGCATCGGCGTCGATCGTTTCCACCCTGCCCACATCGCCGTTGAACACCTCCTTCTCGTAGTCGTTGGCCACCTGCATCACCTTGTCGGCCGGGGCAAAGCGCCAGCCGAATCGCTCCACCTGCTCTGTGGGGTCGGGGTTGAGCAGCTGCTGTAACTCGATGTTGAGCGACCTTGAGCCACAGCCACCGCGGGCCATCGGGCAGAGCACCTGCACCTGGGCGATTGGATCGAGGCCAAAGCGGGCCGGGATGCGTTCGCCCACCACCTTGAGGATCAAGGCCACCGCCTGCTCGGGCGTTTCGGCGGGAAGAAAATAGAAGTCGGTAGTGGCCTCAGCCGGCGGCGGCCGCAGATCGGGGATGGTGCCGGCGTTGATGGCGTGGGCGGTGGTGATGATGCGGCTGGAGGCCGCCTGGCGGAACACCTCCGTGAGCCGGGCCACCGGCAGGGCGCCGCTGTTGATCAGATCAGCCAGCACCTGGCCGGGCCCCACTGAGGGCAGCTGGTCCACATCACCCACCAACAGCAGGGCCGCCTCGGGCGGGAGGGCATCCAGCAGGGAGGCCATCAACGGCACATCCACCATCGAGGTCTCATCCACCACCAGCAGATCGCACTCCAGCGGTAGCTCGGCCTTGCGCTTGAAGCCAAAGGCCGCCGGATCGAACTCCAGCAGCCGATGGATCGTCTTGGCTTCCAGCCCGGTGGTTTCGCCCATCCGCTTGGCGGCCCGGCCGGTAGGGGCGCAGAGCAGGATGCGCAACTTCTTGGCGGCCAGGATGCGCAGGATGGCGTTGATCAAGGTGGTCTTGCCCACCCCCGGTCCGCCGGTGATCACCAGCACCTTGCTGGAGATGGCCTGCTCCACCGCTGCCTTCTGGCTGGCGGCGAGCTCCAGGCCCAGCCGTTGCTCCACCCACGGGACAGCTTTCGCTGCATCGATGGCTCCCCAGAGCGGAGCGCCCACCGCCAGCGCCTGGAGGGACAACGCGATCCGCCGTTCATCGCGGTGCAAGTTGGACAGGAAGATGGCCGGCTCACCGGCCAGGGTGTCGGCCACCACCGAGCCCTCGCTCAGCTCCAGATCCAGGGCGCACTCGATCAGGCCGCTCTCCAGGGGCACCCGCTTGGTGGCGCCGGTCTCATCAAGGGGCCCACTGGGCCGCTCGACGGCCAGCAGCTCACCGGCCAGCTTGAGCAGCTCGGCGGTGGGCAGGCCGCAGTGGCCATCACCGCTGGCCTCCAGCAGGGCATAGCTGACGCCAGCCCTCAGGCGGATCATCGCCTCGGGTTCGATACCCAGCCGGGCGGCGATCGCATCAGCAGTGCGGAAGCCGATGCCGCGGATGTCACGGGCCAGGCGGTAAGGGTTCTCCGCCATCACCTGCACGGCGTCATTGCCGTATGTCTTGAAGATCCGCACGGCCCGGGCGGTGCCGACGCCCTGGCTGTGCAGGAAGACCATGATTTCGCGCACCACCTTCTGATCCGCCCAGGCCTGGCTGATCCGCTGGCCCCGCACCGGGCCGATGCCGGGCACCTCCCGCAGCCGCTCGGGGGCCTGCTCGATCACCTCGAACACCTGATCGCCGAACACCGCCACGAGCTTGCTGGCGTAGATCGGGCCGATGCCGCGGATCATCCCCGAACCCAGGTACTTCTCGATGCCTTCTGCGGTGGTGGGCGCTGAGGCCTTGAGGAAGGAGGCCTTGAACTGCTGGCCATGCTCTCGGCTGTTCACCCAGGTGCCGCTCACCGTCACCCATTCACCGGCGCTGATCTCGGCGGCATGACCTACCACCGTCACCAGGTCGCGGTGGCCGCGCGCCTTGATGCGCAGCACGCAGAAGCCGTTCTCGGCGTTATGGAAGGTGACGCGCTCGATCGATCCGGCCAGCACCTCGGTGGGCTGCGGGCTGGCCGGGGCCGGATCGATAGGAGTCGGGCGTGCCAGAGCAGGGCCATCCGGTGGGTTCACCCTTGCAGAAGGCAAGACAATCAGGGCGCACCGTGTCGGCTGCCGTACTGGGACGCAGAAACAAGGGTTAGAGGCCCCTGGGCATCACGACGTCAGCGCATGGCTGCCAGCCTGGGCACCACTCGGCTGCGGTTGCTTGCCCCTCGTTTCCACCACCCTTCGGCCCCTGCCGTGCACGCCTGCGGTGAGCGGTGTGCTCGAGACCCTTGCCTTCCTGCGAGATCCTGATTTCGCCCGTTCACGCTTCGAGCGCTATGGGGATGTCTACGAAACCAGCCTGCTGGGGCAACGCACCGTGTTCATTCGCGGCGGACAGGCGATCGGCGACCTGTTCGCCCAGGGTGAGGCGGTCCAGGGCTGGTGGCCAGACAGTGTGCGGGAGCTGCTGGGGCCGCTGTCGCTGGCCAACCGCAACGGTGTCGATCACAAGGCCCGCCGTCGGGTGGTGGGGCAGCTGTTCGCCTCTGCTGCCCTGAGGCGGTATAGCCCGGCGATCGTGGCGCTGGTGGAGGCGCTCAACCAGGAGCTGCTAGGCGCGGATGCGCCCGTCGCCCTGGTGCCAAAGCTGCGGCGCTTTGCCTTCAGCGTGATCGCCAGCACGGTGCTGGGCCTCGATGCTGTTGATCGCGAGGCCCTGTTCGTGGATTTCGAGATCTGGTGCCAGGGCCTGTTCTCCCTCCCTTTCGCCTTGCCAGGCAGTCCATTCGCGAGAGCCCGTCAGGCTCGCAAGCGCCTGTTGCTGCGTCTGGGCTCTGTGCTCCAGAAGGCCGAGGCCGCCGCTGCCTCCGGAACGCCCCTCGCCGCCGGCGGCCTCGATCTGCTGGCCGGAGGACTGGATGAAGCCGGTCTCCCCCTGGCCGACGACGACGTGGCGGAGCAGCTGCTGCTGCTGCTGTTTGCTGGCTACGAAACCACCGCCTCCTCGCTGAGTTGTCTGCTTTTGACCCTGCTCCAGCATCCCGCTGAACTGGCTTGGCTGCAGGAAGAACTCGACAGCTTGGCTTGGCCAGCTCCGGAGGGGGAAGCGGTGACCGCCTACGACGCCCTGCGCGCCCCACGTCTTGATGCGGTGGTGAAGGAAGTGATGCGGCTGACCCCGCCGGTGGGGGGCTTCTTTCGCCGCACACGGGAGCCCATCGCCCTTGCCGGTGTGCTGGTGCCGGCCGATCGGGTCGTGCAGGTGAGCATTGCCGCCAGCCAGCGCCACGGCGCAGATCCGGAGGATCTGGCGGCCTTTCGGCCCCAGCGGCATCTGGACGGAGACGAAACAGTGACACTGCTGCCCTTTGGAGGGGGTGAGCGGGTCTGCCTGGGCAAGGCGCTGGCGGAGCTGGAAATCCGGCTGTTGGCGGTGGGGCTGCTCAAACAGCTCACCCTGGAGATGGAGCTGGATCAGGACCTGACGCTGGCCGTCATCCCCAGCCCTTCCCCGAAGGAAGGCCTGCTGGTGCGCCCACGCCGCAGAGTCACTGCTGCCGATCTCGTTCGCAGCGGTGGTGCTGGATCCGATGAGCAGCTGGGGTAGCCCTCAGCCAGAAACTTCCCACAATTGATTGGCCATGGGCTCAACGCCCTGGAGCAGGAAGCCAACCCATGGCTGGACCGCCATTGGCTGCAGAACCTCAACCTTGATCAGCACCTGCCTATGGAATCAGGCAGCGCTGATGCGGGAATGATCGTGGCCGGCTGGCAGTACCAGCAACAGCCGGAGGAGGTGGCCGCCGAACTGCTGCGGGTGCTGCGCCCCGGCGGCCAGCTGATCGTGGCGTTCTCCAACCGGATGCTCTTCCAGAAGGCCCCGGCCCTGGACCGATGACGACGACTGGCATCACTTCGTTCTCAGTTAATGACATGCACCTGGGAAACTGAGAACAACGAGTAACAGTTCTCTACACTAAGGTGGGGAAAAGAGCTTCCATCATTGAACGACCTCCTGGCTGCCGTCAATCTGATCTGTTTTGCGGTCATCGGAGGGGGAGCCTTTGCGTTGATGAGCCAGAATCTGCGCGGCTCCGCTCAGCTGGCTTCCTCTCAGACAAGTAGTTCCAAGCCTAGGCGCCACCCCGAAGCCCCCGAGCCCGGCGAGGAGATGTTGTACGTCGACCTCAGCCGGGAGCGGCTAGAAGATCTGTATCAGCAGGCGTCGTAAGCCGTCGGCAAGTCGGTTAATTGATCAAAAGACTTCCACCGATTTAATCATTTGAAAGCATAGATAAATAAGATTTGTACAGCATTGACTGTGCAAACTCTTTTCTAGCATTAGTTTATATTTAGCCTAAGCCGTCCTTCTATCAACTACCCAGCACGGAAGGCAGGTCAGTGCTGAGGCCAATCGAAAGCTTAAGCATGGCCTATTCCCTATCGGCCATTTCTCCCTCAAGCAAAGACAATGAAACCAATAGGGGGGCACTCAGGGAAAGGCGAGCAGAGTGACGTTTCTCAGTTTCATGTGGAGAGCCTGCAGCCCAGCTGGATTTCACCCTGATCGAGCAGTCGTCCGAGCCTCAGCGCCGTGGCCTCCTCCACTCGGGAGAAGCTGTCTTGCTGATGGGTGAGCCAGGAGAGCTCTTGGGGAGTGATGACCCCGCTGGAGAGAGATTTGAGAAAGAGCTGTCCGACCGTCATGGCTTTTGTAACGGAACGTAAAGAGTCTGCCTGATCCGTGGCCCCGCCCGTGGCCTCTGAAGCCAAAGGCTCTTTCCTCGTTGGCCACCTAACCAGGCTCCGCTTGCAGCTGGGGTCATCCAAGGTTGGCACTAGGGCCTGAGCCGCCCTGCTGGGGTGCAGAAGTTACATGCATCTACATTCCGCAATAATCTGTTACAGTTCTCTCATCTCCTGCGATCGCCTCATGGCCCAAGCCACCGCCACAGCCCCCAGCGCCCTTGATCGCGCCACCATTCGCGGAGCCACAGTCACCACCGAGGAAGGCGGTCGCCTCAATGCCTTCGCCACGGAGCCCCGCATGGAAGTGGTGGGTGCCGAGCGTGGTTGGGGCTTCCATGAGCGCGCCGAGAAGCTGAATGGCCGCATGGCCATGCTGGGTTTCATTGCACTACTGGCCACCGAATTCGCCCTGGGTGGTGAGGCCTTCACCCGCGGGCTGCTGGGCATCGGTTGAATCAACTGCCGAGATTTGTTCGACACAATCCAAAGAAGATTCTAATGGAAAGTTCCCTTTCGATCAGCAGAGAGTTCTTTGTCGAAGCCCATTCAAGGGCAATTGACAGCTGCACGGAACTTTAAGACCTCCGCAAAGTCTCCAAATCACTTCTGAGAGCTTGGCAGCTCCCTGCCCACCCCATTGACTGAGACCCATGCTTTTGCAAGGGTGCTCAGACTTGTGTCGGGCAGTCAGGGCGTCCGCACCGCCCGGGCGGCGCGGATCAAGCGAGAGTCGCGCATCTCCGCGTCCTGCAACATCTATGGCCCGGCCAGCATCAGCAAGCTTGAAGGCAGCCAGTAGGGACATTTCTATCTCTACTTTCTTCGCAGTTCGTGGTGAAAGAAATCACTTTGCTTGCATCAAAGTTGGCGACTGCCAGCTGCCCTCGCCGGGCGGCACACAGGCCACTACTTGGCGCCAGCGTTGTACTGATAGTTGCCCTCAAGCTGGTCGAGAACGACGGTGTTGGGCGGGTTGGAGTCTGCGGCGGCCGTCAGAACCATCTGCTTGTCCAGTTTGCGTGATCTGAACTGCCATCCCGTCGGCAAGGTCAGGCGCTTGCCCAGGGTGGGCAGGTTTTCGATCGTGTTCTTGGGGTCGGCTTTCAGGGACAGGCTGAACATGGTGTAGACGGAGCCCTCGGGAGTGATCAGCTCATACACCGTTTCGCCCGCATTGAAGATCATGCGACTGTCACGTTTGGAGACCAACGGCTTATAGGCTACCGGCGGTCCGGAAACGAACTTGTCGAAACTCGGGACTTCGAAGGTGCCGTCCAGGTTCAAGGGGATCCCGGCGATCACTCTTTGCTTGCAGCCATTCCAGGACATCGCGGTTATGGTGTTCGCCACCAGACGGCGCGGGCCATTGAAGAAGACCCCGTCGCCCCCGAACTCCTTCTTCAATGTATCCCCATTCAGGGCGCGGAAGCGCGCGTCCATCACGTCGTTGGGCGCGGGAAGGGCGTTGCTGAGAGAGTTGAAGTAGTTGCCGATCCCGCCGCTGTTGGGCTGGCGGAACATGAACAGAATCTCGTAGAAGGCTTTGCCGCGCCAGTTCTCAGCCTTGATCGGGCAGGGATCCGTCAGGTTGACGATCGGTTTGGATGCCGGTTTGGCTTGCGCTTGTACGGCGGGGTGCCAAGCCACCAAAGCGACCAGTGCGGCAGCGGCGAAGAAGGCAGGCAAGGCGTTCTGAATACTTTTCAAGATGGATCCTTTCGGTGAGTTCGGTGAGTTCGGTGAGGGTAATCGAGACTGCAATGGGGACGAGCGCTGATCAGAAACCGAGATTAACGAATCCGATCATTGCGCCTGCATCACCGCCGGCGGCTTCCAGCTGCCTTCGCCGGGCGGCAGGATCGACGGCGGCGTGTCCTTCGGCCAGTACAGGCGCATCACCATGTAGATCGGGCCATCCGGCGCGGGCAACCAGTTGGCTTCCTTGTCCTTGCCGGGCGAATCCTTCTGGATGAGCAGCGTGAGCGACCCGTCCGCGTTCTTCTTCATCTTCGGCAGCATTCCCGAGTTGATCAGGTAGCGGTTGATCGGGTTGTCGATCAGCAACTGCGTCTTGCCGTCGTACATCGTCACCGACCAGAACGAGTTCACAGGCGGCAGCTGGTCCTTCGCGAAGGTCAGGGTGTAGCGGTGCTTGCTGCCGTCCAGCGCGGTGCCGGTGCCGTCGGTCTTGGCCAACGGGTGCATGGCCTCGGCGGCGGCGTTGCCGTAAATGCCGGCCATCGCGGCGGCGGCGCGCAGCTCGTAGTCGCCCTTGAAGAAGGTGCGGTCGCCGAAGGCCGCGCCGACGAGCCAGCCGTTGATGTCCTTGCCGATCCTGTCGCGGCGCTTTTCGATCGCCTCGTATCCCTGCTTCACGGCCAGGCCCACCGCCGCCTTGTGCTCGAGCGAGAGGTCATTGAAGTTGAAGGTCTTGCCCAGGCCGATGCCGATGCTGGCGAACTTGGCGCGCAGCTCCTTTTCTTCCGCCACCACGGGCGCGAACTGCAGCAGGAAGTCGAGGGTGACCGCGAAGTCGGTCTTGAACGGGCCCTGGCCAACGAAAGGCGGGAACGCGATGCCGGTGCGGCGGGCGGCGGGCGGCGGGCGGCGCAGGCTGCTTCAGGAAGGCCGAAAGCGGCTCGGCGCGGATGCCGGCCTGCACCTTCTTCACGTTGTTGATATCGGCAGCGTTGAAGAGCTGGGTGCGGAAGATGATCAGGCTGAACTGCGTCTCTGAGCGGAACACCTTGGCGATGCCTTCGGGCTTGTTACCCTTCCATTTGGGGCCAGCGACCAAGTAACAGAGGCCAAGCGCAGCGGCCCCTGCTAAGCAGGAGGTCTTCTCCCCGCTCGTGCCATGAAAAGGATCCATGAACTCGCTTTGCTGGCCGTCTCTGGCGTGGCTTTCTCCCTGGCCGCAGGCAGTGTCTGCCTGGCACGACCGAACCCCGGGGGGATCGGGGGGCCGGCATCCGGGGCAGGTGTGGCTCCTGGGGCAGGGTTCGGTGCGGCAGGGCCTGGCCTCGATCGGGAGCCAGGGGTGGGCGCAGGTGGTGTCGGTGGCCCTGCCTCCGGCGCAGGGGTCCTGCCCGGTGCGGGAGTGGGAGAAGCAGGTGTCGGTGTGGAGGCACGGCCCGTGGAGAATCCAGGTGGTCTCGGTGGGCCTGCCTCCGGAGCCGGGGTTCGCCCTGGAGCGGGCTTCGGGGCACCAGGCGCGGGGATGTACCGGCGCTGATGTAATCAGGCGTATCGAACTGGCCTGCAACGGTGACAGGCGAGGCCTGCGAAAGCTTCTGTTGAAGGGACGGACACCCGCACCTTCATGGTCTGGCAGCCAACATCCTGATCGTTATTGTCAAGCTGATGGATGCAACAACACCATGGCTCTCACCGGATCTGAACTGCTCGCCAAAGTCAAGGAGCTGGGTGATGTCTCCAAGTCGGATCTGGTGCGAGCCGCCGGTTATGTGAGCAGCAAGAAGGACGGCAGCGATCGGTTGAACTTCACGGCCTTCTATGAGGCGCTGCTGGAAGCCAAAGGCGTCAGCTTGGGTGATGGCAACGGCAAAGGGAAGGCCGGCCGCAGCTTGAGTTACGTGGCCAAGGTGCAGTTCAACGGTAACCTGCTGGTAGGCATGGCCTACACCGGACTGCTTGGCCTCAAGCCCGGTGATGAGTTCGAGATCAAGCTCGGCAAGAAACAAATCCGTCTGATTCCTGCGGGCGCGGCTGACGACGAGGAGTGAAGGTAGCTGGGCTGGATCTCCAGCGCTGACAACGGCTTCAAGCTCACCCGTAGTTCCGGCGTCAGCAAGGAGAAGATCTGGGCCATCGGAGTGGCGGCTGGAAGGCCTGGCCGATGGGGAGCGAGCCTCTCAACCCAGCCCGCCCAGGCGGATGAGCGCGCCCACCACCACAAAAGCGATCGCCAGGGCTGTGATGCCACGGATGTGCCAGGCCAGGCCACTGAGGTTGGCGTCTGTGAGGTTGGGGATCAGCCGCAGGCGGGCATGCACGGCCAGTGCCGCGGTAGCGGCCAGCAGCAGCAGCTTGGTGCCCACCAGCATGCCGATCGGGTTCTGTGGGTTGAAGAGCCCCTGGAAGTGGGGAAGGTAGATCCAGCCCATCCACAGGCCGGTGACCACCTGGATGGCGAGAGCGGTGAGGCCCAGCGGCTCGAACGTCTCCTCGAAGGCGCGGATCGGCGCCGCATGGCCCTCGCGCAGGGCGCGGGGCAGCACGCCCAGATCCAGCACCAGATGGCCGCCGGTCCAGACCGTGGCGGCCAGGGCATGCACGATCACCAGCAGCGAGAACACAGCCATCTCAACGAGTGCACGGCAGCTTCCACGATGAAGCCCGTTCGGGCTGTCAGAGCATGAAGGTGATCGTCGATCTGTGTATGGTCCCGTCCAGCGTGGGCTGCTGAGGCCGATGGGCGTAGCACCGATGACTGTGGGTAGGTGGCTGGGCTGGGCCGGCTTGCTGGCGCTGGGCTATGGCGGCGTGTCCCTGCTGGTGTTCCTGACCCAGCGCTGGTTGATTTATTTCCCCCAGCCCGCCGCCGACCCATCCGGCCGGCTGGTGCTGCAGGTGGAGGGCAAGCGCCTGCTGGTGGCCCATCGCTCCCATCCGGGGCCCCGGGCGCTGATCTACTTCGGGGGCAACGCCGAGGACGTGTCCCTCACCCGCGCCGATCTGGCCGCCCTGCTGCCCGACACGGCCCTCTACCTGCTCCACTACCGCGGTTACGGCGGCAGCGAGGGCAGACCCAGCGAAGCGGCCCTGCGCGCCGACGCCCAGGCCCTCTATGCCCACGTGGCCGAGCGCCACAGCGCGGTGGCGGTGGTGGGCCGCAGCCTGGGCACAGGCCCGGCGGTGCATCTGGCCGCCACCCGCCCGGTGCAGCGCCTGGTGCTGCTGGTGCCCTTCGACAGCTTGCTGGCGGTGGCCCGCGGCGCCATGCCGTGGCTACTGGTGGATCTGCTGCTGCTCGATCGCTGGGATGCGGCCGCCGAGGCGCCCCTGGTGCGTGCCCCCACCACGATCGTGGCGGCGGCCGTCGATCGGGTGGTGCCCACGCGCCACGCCGTAGCCCTGCACCGCGCCTTCCTGCCCGGCGTGGCAGAGCTGGTGCTGGTGCCCGACCTCGAGCACAACACCCCGATCCTCAATTCGGCGGCCCTTCGCGCTGCCCTGCAAGGCCAGGAAACTGGCCGTCCCCACAGCCGCTAGCAGGTGCTGCTGGAGGCGAAGGGCGTCAGCCTCGGAGAGGGTGGTGGCAACGGCAAGGGCAGAGGTGGCCGCAGCCTGAGCGAAAGGCCCAAGGTGCGCTTCAACGGCATCCTGCTGGTGACCAAGGCCTACACCGACCTGCTCGATCTCAAGCCCGGAGATGAGTTCGAGATCAAGCTGGGCCGCAAGCAGATCCGCCTGGTGCCGGTGGATGGGGTCGACGAGGAGGAGTGAGAGGCAGCTGGGCTGATCGTTCCCGCTTGGGGATGCGGCGTTGAGGTGATCGGATTGACGCCGGCTGGTTCCGCGAGGATCGAGCCATGAACCCTGACCCTCCGCCCGCGCCCCGCTTGATCGATGGTCCCGATGTCGCGCCAGCCACCGTGCTGCTGGCCCATGGGGCCGGGGCACCGATGGACAGCCCGTTCATGGCGGCTATCGCCGGCGGACTGGCCGAGTCGGGCTGGCGGGTGGTGCGCTTTGAGTTCCCCTACATGGCCCGGATGCGCGAGACGGGCCGCCGCCAGGGCCCCGACCGGATGCCTGTGCTGCAGGAGGCATTCCGCCAGCAGGTGCGGTGGGAGAAGACGGAGCAGCCGGACCGACCGGTGTTCATCGGCGGCAAGTCCATGGGCGGCCGGGTGGCCAGCCTGCTGGTCGATGAGATGGCCGCCAGCGATGGGGTGCGCGGCTGTCTTTGCCTGGGCTACCCCTTCCACCCGCCTGGCAAGCCACTGCAGCTGCGCACCGAGCACCTGGCCGCCCTGAGGACTCCCACCTTGATTCTGCAGGGGGAGCGGGACAGCTTCGGCCGGCGGGAGGAGGTGGAGACCTACACCCTCTCGCCGCAGGTACAGCTGCGTTGGATCCCCAGCGGTGACCACAGCTTCAAGCCCACCCGCAGCTCCGGCCTCAGCGAGGCGGAGAACTGGGCCACGGCGGTGGCCTTGAGCGATCAGTTCCTACGGGAGTTGCTTAGCGGCTGAGCCACTGGCTGCCTACGCCTTGAGCCAGCCCCGCTCATTCACCAACCGCGCCGCTTCCTGGGCAGCCTCGACGCAGCGGTGTGCCCGGCGCTTGGCGTCGTCCTGGCTCTGGGCGCGGAGTAGGTAGCCCTCCATCGCTTCCGGCGTTTCGATCAAGGCCAGCAGGCCCTGGGTTCGGCTACCGATCGAGGGATCGGCCAGAAGCCGGGTGATCAGGTTGAGGTCCCACAGCAACCTGCCTTGGCAACCGGGAGCGAACAGCTGATCCTGCAACACCCCCAGGCACCCCTGCTTGAAGGTATCCAGCTGGCCAGGCCGGAAGCGGCGGCTGTTGGGCAGTCCCTCCGCCGGGTCAGTGGGGAGACTCGCCGGGGCTGGTTGATTCACCTCGGGGCTGTGTTCAACACTCCAGCTCAACCCCGTGCCGGGCAGACCCACTGTGGTGCGGGGGCCGCCTGAGCGGGCCACTGGGATGTTGAAGGAAGCTCCCCGACCCCCGAGCGAAATCAAACTGAGACCGCTCTTGCTGAAGTTGAAGCGCAGGGGGCCCAGGCGGGCAGAGCGGCGGAAGCGGAAGGGCATGGGACCGCACCGGCTCAGGAGCCAAGGGGTAAGCAGATCCTGCCGCCTGCTGCTCGTGCTGCGGTGACTCTTCTCCGAGATATCCCCAATTCGGCCATGGCCCGTTCAAACTAACTGCCCGTTAGTGGTCTCCTTAGCGTGCGCTTTGCAAGTGGCTGCCTGGTCCTTCGCATGAATGGAACGCTCTTGCCTGTGAAGGGGCTCGACACTGCCAGCCAGGAGCTGAGCCCCCTTTGAACCGTCTCGAACAGATTCAATCGTCGGACGATGTTCCCAGGCGGGCTGAACAAGGCCAATGCGTGGTGAGGAGGTCTGACCCATGAGCGCCGCCGTTCTCGCCCCAGGGGCCCGCATCGAGTGCCGCAGCGCCGAATGGATGGTGCGCAGCCTGGGCCGCAGCTCTGACGGCCAGCAGGTAGTGGATGTGGTGGGGGTGACATCTTTCCTGAACCCGGGGGATTATCAGAAGCTCATCTGCCACATTCTGGTCGGAGAATAGTCAGTCTGATTGCAAGCATTTCGAAGGGGTTATGGCCTGTGCGCTCTTCGTAGTTGTTGCGTGTCACCCTCAGATTCCTCGTTGACACCCTCTTGCCTGGCGTCCTGATCAGACGGGTGGCGGGCTGTGCTTCCTCCCGCTCCGGAGCCCCAGCAACAAACCAATCCCAGAGCCGGCGATGAACAGGGTGAGCATGCCGAGGACCGTGGAGTAGTAAGGCTGCAGATTGATGGCACCGAAGTTGCCCGTGTGCAGCTTGATCAGCCAGAAGGCTTCAATCCCGCGGGCCGAGAGGGCCCCATAGAGCGAACCGGAGAGGGCCGTGAGCAGGAGCGGCACTGCCGCCAGGGGCACGAGGCTGCGGTGCAGCCGGCGAAGCAGGTGATGGCGGCTCACTCGTTCTGAAGGGCCTTGTGCAGCACCTGCTCATTGGCGCAGGGCATCCACAGCGTGCCCATCGCAAAAGCGCCCTTGCATTTGAGTTCGGCGGCGCGTTGCTCAGCTTCCTGCTTGGTCTTGAACATGCCCTTCATGTGCGCCGCAGCGGGTGCGGCAACGAGCAGCGGGGCGAAGGCCACCGCTGCCAGAGCAGCCAGCAGGGTCCACTTGTAGGGCTGCTGGAGGGGACTGGTGTGGTGCCGGATCATCGGGTTGTCACGGGGATGGTCAGGGCAAGAATCAGAGGCGGAAAGGGAAGGGTGGAATCACTTCTCCTTGGAGACGGCCTTCTGGTAAACATCGAAGTTCTGGCAGGGCATCCACTCCTTGCCCATCGCAAAGGCGCCGCTGCACTTCAGTTCCTTGGCTCGTTTTTCCGCAGTGGCCTTGCTCGGGAACATGTCGTTGGCCTGGGCGCGGGCGGCACTGGGTGCCACGGCAACGCCTGCCGAGAGGAGGAGAGCCAGAGCGATGGGGTTCACGGAATTCCGGTGATGGCAGAAAGGACTGAAGTCCACTTTAGAGTCTCCCCATAGGTGGAGAGTCAAGTCCATGGAAGCCGTCGGCATGAAGATCGGGGCGCTGGCCGGCCGCAGCGGCCTGCCGGTGAAGACCCTGCGCTACTACGAGGACCTGGGCCTGCTGCCGGCGATCGGCCGCAGCGAAGGCGGGTACCGCCTGTTCGCTGAGGAGAGCCTGCGGCGCCTGGAGTTCATCCGCCGGCTCAAGACCCTCGGGCTCAGCCTGGAGGAGATCCAGGGCTGCCTGGCCGTGCACGACGCCGGCGTCCTGCCCTGTGACGACATCGCAATCCAGCTGGGGCGCCAGATCGAGCGGATCGATGGCCAGATCAAGGAGCTGCGGCAGCTCCGAAAGGAACTGCATGGCCTGCTGGCCGGCTGGCAGAGCGATCCCCCCAAGGAGGGGGATGTGATCTGTCCGAATCTTCAGGTCTGAAGGCTGATCGTGACGTTCGGCCAGCACGGAACGAATGGGCACCGATCCGATGAAGTCATGATCCGGAGCCGCGACCAGATCCCTGCTGCGTGCCCATGCTGAGGACAGGTAGAAGCAAGGGAGCAGAGCTGATGGGCCATCACCATGCCGCGTTGGACCAGACACCTTCGGTGGCGCTGAGGCTCGCGGCCACCGCAGGACTGGGAGCGCTCATTCTGTCGCTGGGAGCTCCAGCGCGCTCAGTGCCGCCCCAGGTGATGGCCCCAGCAGGAAGCGGGATGGGAAAGGGGCTGAGCGGTCCGGGGCGGATGGGTACCCAGACGATGGATCAGCACTTCATCGTCATGATGATTCCTCACCATGACGGGGCGATCGCCATGGCCGATCTCGCCCTCACCCGCGCGAAGCGACCCGAGATCAAGGCCCTGGCCCGCAGCATCAAGGACAGCCAGACGCAGGAGAATGCCCAGATGCGTGCCTGGTACCGGCAGTGGTTCGGCGGTGATGTTCCCAGCTGGACGACCGGAGGAGCCATGGGCATGGGCGGCATGGGTATGGGGATGGGAGGTGGCATGGGTATGGGCACGAGCCTGGCCGCCCTGAAGAACGCCGCCGACTTCGATCGGGCCTTCATCGAGCAGATGATTCCCCACCACCGCATGGGCGTGATGATGGCCTCGATGGCCCAGACCAACAGCCAGCATCCGCAGCTGCGAGCGATGCAACAGGCGATGGTAAAGGCCCAGAGCCGGGAGATCGAGCAGATGACCCAGTGGTACCGCGACTGGTACGGAACACCCTGACACCGACCTGCTGATCGCACTCATGGATCCGTTCTTCATCCTCGACACGCCGAAATCCTTCGAGGCGGCCAGTGCCGCCCTCCAGGAGGCGGTGGTGGACCACAGCTTCGGCGTGCTGGCCGTGCATGATCTGGGCCACACCCTGCGCAGCAAAGGCCTTCCGTTCCCGGAGCAGTGCCGAATCTTCGAGGTGTGCAACCCCCAGCAGGCTTTTCCAGCTGACTCCAATCGGATCCAGAACGCCTGATCCGGCAGCCTTTCGATGTGGCACCGAGGTTGGATCGGCTTGCCGTACTGACAAGCAAGGCAGGCGGCTGTTGAGCGGCCCCTCGGCAATGCCTGCCGGGATCGCGACAGGACGATCCGCGCTGTGCTCCACACTCCAGCTCAGGCCGGTGTCCGGCAGCCCCACGGTGGTGCGGGTGCCGTCACTGCGCGCCACCGGGATGTTGAACGAGGCGCCAGGCCCCCCGCGGGGTGCCTTCCTGTTGGGCATGGGCTCTACAACTGTGGCCGCGGTGGAGAGACAATCAACCTCCAGATTCCCTACGGCACTGGCCGCGCCCACCACCCCACTACAGATCCGCCCCTACGAATCGGCCGACTGGTCGGGGGTGTGGGCGCTGCTGGAGCCAGTGTTCCGTACTGGTGAGGCCTTTCCTCACGATCCGGCGATCAAGAAGGCCGAGGCCAAGCTGGCGTGGATGGAGCAGAACCAGGCGGTGATGGTGCCCATCGCTGCCGCAGGGGCCGTGGTGGGCACCTACTACCTCAGTCCCAGCATAAGATTATGTCGAGAAGAGCATCACCTGAGCAACCATATTCAAACCATTTTAGCCATCAGGTTCGATCAAGCCACGCCACGTCTCAGTAACACACATCAGCCACTTGAGGACCTCTGCACCACCAGGCTATTCACCAGGGTAGCGATTGCTTCCACAATGATCTCCTTCACTCTATCCCTGATGTTCCCACAGCAGCTATCATGGGCAAGCACCGCCGGGACTGTTCACTTGGACAAGATGATTGGGCCTCTGCGGCGAGCTTCGATCTATGGTGTGGTCAGCTATGCGGGGCTTGTTTTGATCAATAATTCTGAGTTGAATCTTTCCAACATGTGGATCGCTTATCTGCCGATGTTTATCGGCGTCTATGTGCTTACGCAGTGGGTCGATAAAAAGATCGGAAGCTGAGGGCCCAGGCCTTGACCATGGCCTGGGGCCTCAGCCAGCCAGCCCACCGATCAGCTCACAGTCAGCGCTGAAGCAGCCAACGCAGCATTGACAGGCCGATGATCAGCCCGACACCAGCGTTCCACAGCAGCGATGGCCGCTGGGAGAGGCGCTGCAGCCAGCGGGGCAGTCGATCGCCCCAGTGCTCCAGCGCCAGCACCGCCAGCAGCAGCAGGGCCACGGGGATCCCGATCGCCAACACCAGCTCAGCCAGCATTCCATCGCTCGCTTCTCTCGGCACCGTACCCAGCTGAATCGAGAGCGGCAGCTACAGAGCGCTGGAAGGAAGGTTGGCCGTTCCCCGGCTGAACTGGACGACCTGGAGGCCATGACAGGCTTCAGGGGTTGGCGGATCTGCCACATGAAGGTGACACCGCTGCGGCTGACGCCAGGTGCAGATCTGCGCCTGGCGCTGGAGAACTGGATGGCCCAGCAGAGCGAGCAGGCCAGCTGCCTGATCAGCGGCATCGGCAGCCTGTCGGTGGCCCAGCTGCGGCTGGCCGGCCGAAAGGAAAGCACCATCCTCCGCGGCGAGCTGGAGATCCTCGGCCTGGCCGGCACGCTCTGCGCCGATGGAGCCCATCTCCACATCGCCATCGCCGACAGCAGCGGATCAGTGATCGGCGGCCATCTCTGCCTGGGTTCTCTGGTGCGCACCACCGCTGAACTGGTGGTGGGGCTGCTGCCGGAGTGGCAGTTCAGGCGGCAACTGGATCCAGCCACCGGCTACGCCGAGCTGCAGATCCGGCCGGTGCCACCCACCTGAGGAGCCTGATCAACCCTCGGCTTCGTCTGCTGGAGGCGGCAGCCGCCGCTCCACCTGCAGAAAAACCAGCCAGGCCACCCCGGCAGTGATGCCACCGGTCCAGTCGCTGCGCAGCAACTCCAGGATTGACACCGTGCTGGCGCCAATGCGCAGGCCCCGTAGAGCAAAACGACCCAGTTTGTCCGGAGTGATGGGCATCGGCTGGGGTATTGACAAGCTCGTTTTGCCACTGACGGAAAGCAGTGGATGATCAGCAGCGCCAGGATTGACCCACTGCTCTGCGCCCATGTTGCTGCCCAGCCCCCTCTGCCCCTTCTGCCCCCTCACGGCCGCCAAGATCGCTGGCCTGCAGGCCACGGTGCTGCTGCTACTCACCCTGCTGTTCAAGGCCAGGATCCAGATCAAGGCCGCATCTGCGCTGGGCTTGGTTCTGCTGGCCCTGCAGACACTGGTGTTCCTGGCCGCCAGTGGCGCCCTGGGCCTGGCGGCCATCACCGCTGGTGCCCTGGCCCTGAACCGTCGCCAGACTCAGGCGGCGTGACGGCACTGCCACCATGGCGGCCGTTGCTGCGCGGGGCCCGCGAGAGGGAAGGTCGATCACCAGCAGCCCGCTGGCTGCAACTCGCCACAGTCGCTCCCGATGGCACCCCACGGGTGCGAACCCTGGTGTTCCGTGGCTGGGCCGATGGCGGCGTGTTGGATCTGCTGACCGACGGACGCAGCGCCAAAGCGGTTGAGCTCCGGCAGCAACCGGCTGTCGAACTGTGCTGGCTGCTGCCCAGAGCACGTTGTCAGTTCCGCCTGCGCGGCCGGCGGCTGGCCCTGCCCACAGACGTCGAGCAGCAGCAGCGTCAACGGCAGTGGCAAAGCGTCACGCGCAGCGGCCGTGCCCTCTGGGGCTGGCCCGCACCGGGAGCGGCGCTGGCCGCCGCAGATCCGATCGGGCCCGGCGGTAGTGAAACTTTCATGGGCAACACGCAACTCTGCGCCCAGTGTCTGGCTTACCGCTCAAGAATTGATCACCAGGACCAGGCGCTGAACAGCAGTTGCAAAGCAGCGAATCCCGCGAGACATGTGGCGGCAAGCAACGGGATGGTGTGCAGCACGAATGAAACCCTTCTGGCTCTCCGGTCTACTCAAGCTCCCCTCACGATCCAGGATCATTCAGCACAAGTGTGGGGAACAACAGACACATAAGCAGATGAAGTTATGTTGTCGAATGCGTCAGGGATCCTTGCTTGGCTAGGGTCGCTTTCAGGAGACAAAGCGTCGATAGAGCCAGCGCACGAAACCACCCACCACAGGCACCGGCTCAAAGGTGGGGCCCACGAAGTCGAAATAATCGCGATGCTCCACGATCATTCCGTTGGCAGCGATGCGCAGGCGGGTGGTGCCTGGATAGATGAACTCGATCCCTTTGATCTTCAGGCCCATCGTCCACTCCACGAAAGCCGTCTCGCCGCTGAGCGCCACGGCGCCGGGTTCAAGAAAGATGTCGTCGCAGCGGCCCATCAGATCATCCTGGGCTGCGATGTAGGCGTCGATGCCGGATCGCTCCTGGGTGGGATCCTGAAAATGGACCGCGTTGTCATAGACAGCACGCCACTGGTCGGCCGTGGGCCCCGGAACGCCGTAGGGCTTGGTGAACAGGGCCTTGAGGGTCTCCTCAGTGAGCGGCGGCGAGAGAAGAACGGCGTTCATGGAAGCTCGGTGAAAGGGCGGACAGGTAAAGGGCAGACCAGTGGATAAACTGAGGTTGACGACTTGATGGCTGGCTGGTTGGCAGGAATGAAGTTCAGCGGCGGCCGGAGTGGGGCGAACCTGCACTGACCTCAGCTTGCACCCTCACCGGGGCGGGTTCTGAGTAGCGGTGACCTGTGAAATCAGATCTGGCCGTATCAACCTCATCGCTGGCCATTGCATCACTGGCCAGCAGGTCAGAGACGATTCCGGCATCGATCGAAAAACGGCCGGGACCATTGAGCAAAATGGCCAAGCTGCCGCCGAGATAGAGCACCACCAGCTCAAGCAGATAGATGTTGAAGCCGCTGGTGAG
Organism: Synechococcus sp. RedBA-s; assembly: GCF_024345495.1. GTDB lineage: Bacteria > Cyanobacteriota > Cyanobacteriia > PCC-6307 > Cyanobiaceae > Regnicoccus_A. The sequence continues at coordinate 76,649 of NZ_JAGQBF010000008.1, forward strand.
GATGTGGTGGTAACCCGCCACGGCCATGGTTCCCACCAAGGCCAGGGCGCCGATCGGGGTGAAGAATCCCAGGATTACGAACCACGACCCGAAAATCTCGGAAAGACCAGCCACGTGGGCCATCACGCTCGGAATGGGCATGTGCAGCGGCACCAGGTAGGCGGCGGCAAAGCTCTCCGGGTTGGCCAGCTTCTCCTGGCCGTGGTGAATCATCATTGTGCCGATCGCCAGCCGCAGAACAAGAAGGCCGGTGTTGGTGAGGAGGTCGTTCTTGAGGAAGTAACGGCTCAGAAAGCTGGACATCGGATCAGGAGATAGGTCGGTGCAGGGAGAGGAAAAAGTAGAAGGCGTGGGCCAATGGCACAACGCAGGGTGTCAGTTCTGGGGGCTGGAGGGGCTGGACAGGCTGTAGGCCCAAAGGGTCACGCTGGCGGTCATGAAGCCCAGAAACAGCTCCAGCAGGGTGAGGGTGGTCATGGCTTGGGAGGCGGCGAATCCCCAGCATGGCTCGCCAGATTAAGAAATGTGAGGAGTGCGCCTCCATGGCGGGGAACGTCTGCCCCCGGTTGCCCTGACAGTCGACCTGCGGGCACAGGTTTCTACGCTGAGATCAACCTTTTGGATCGCTCCCGCCAGGCGGCTGCTCTGACCCCATGGCCGGCAAGCGCACCCTCAACAGCGGCAACCTGGAAAGCCTCGGGGCAGCGGTCCTCGCTGAGCTGCTGATGGAGGTGAGCAGCGGCAATGCCGTGATCCAGAGGCGCCTGCGCTTGGCCATCGCCGCCGCTGAGGGGGCCAGCGAAGCGGCTCAGGAGGTGCGCAAGCGCCTGGCGGCCATCGCCCGCTCCGGCACCTACGTGGATGCGCGCAAGCGCAAGGCGCTGCTGGCTGAGCTCCACTCACAACTCCAGGCGATCAGCGGTCCGATCGCCGCCGCCGATCCAGGCCTGGCCATGGACCTGCTGGTGCGCTTCCTGCAGCTTGGCGATGGGGTGCTCGATCGCTGCTCCGACAGCACCGGCGCCGTGATCGGAGTGTTCCGCCAGGCAGCGGCCAGCCTGGGCCCGATCGCGTCAGCTGCCCAGCTGGAGCCCGCCAGGCTGGCGGAGCAGGTCTGTGATCTGCTGACCGACAACGGCTATGGCCAGTTCGATCAGCTGATTCCGGCGGTGGCCGGGGCCCTGGGCGAGCCGGGGTTGCGGCAGCTGGAGCAGGCCTGCCGCGAGCGAGGGGCCATCGATGGCCATGTCGCACTGCTGCAGATCGCCGAATGCCGCGGCGATGTGGACGCCTACCTGGCCCAGTTCAGCGCCAGCCAGCTCAGCTGGCCGAACACCGCCGCCGATGTGGCCAATCACCTGCTGGCAGCGGGACGACCGGAGCAGGCCCTGGCCGTGCTGGATGGCGCTGCCAGGGGGGCGACCACCTGGCACTCACCCGAGTGGGACCTCTCCCGCATCGCTGTGCTGGACGTCCTTGGCCGCGGTGAGGAAGCCCAGCAGCTGCGCTGGGAGAGCTTCCGCAGCACCCTCTCGATTCCGCGGCTTCGCGATTACCTCCAGCGGCTCGAGGCCTTCACGGACGCCGAAGCCGAGGAGCGGGCTTTTCTGGTGGCGGAGGAACACGCGATGCCCCTGCTGGCGCTGGAGTTCCTGGTGGCCTGGCCAGCCCTGCCCCGGGCTGAGCGCTTCGTGATCGAGCACTGGCAGGAGTGGGACGGTGAGGCCTTCGAGGTCTTTGGTCCCGCCGCCGAACGGCTCAGCGCCGACCATCCCCTGGCGGCCATGGTGTTGCTGCGGGCGATGGTGGTGTTTGCGCTGTCGATGGGCCGGGCCAAGCGCTACCGCCATGCCGCCGAATACCTGCAGACCTGCGAGCAGCTCTCCGCCCGCATCCACCACTGGCAGGGGATCGAGAGCCAGGGCAGGTTCATGGACCGCCTGCGGGAGGCCTTCGGAATGAAGTGGAGCTTCTGGCAGTTGATCGACAGGTCGATCTGAGGCCAGAGGCTCCCCCGGGGCATCCAGCCGATGATGGGCTGCGCTCAGGCTGAGCAATTCGGCCCCAGTTCTCTGTCGGGTTCCCTCTGATGCAGGCTCCATCACTTCTGCGTGCGCCCCGGCTGCTGCCGTCGCTGCTGGGTCTGGCTCTGGGCGCTGGTGTGATCAGTCCGGGGTCGTGGTCAGCGGCCCCCGCTGCCGCCTCTGGGCCGCCGCCGCCGCCGCGGCTGGTGACCACGGCCAAGGTGTCGGCGGCGCTGCCGCAGCTCGACGCCCTGGCCACGCGCATCCTGCAGCAGACAGGGGTGCCGGGCCTGGCGATCGCGGTGGTTCACGACGACCGGGTGGTGTTCCTCAAGGGCTACGGACAGCGGCAGGTGGGCACGGCCGGGGCGGTAGATGCCGACACGATCTTCCAGCTGGCCTCTCTTTCGAAACCGATCGCCAGCACGGTGGTGGCCGCCCTGGTGGGCGATGGGCGCGTTCGCTGGGACGATCCGGTGATCGGCGATCTTCCCGGCTTTCGCCTCGGCCCGCCCGCCATCGCCGAGGAGGTGACCTTGCGGGATCTGCTCTCGCACCGCAGCGGCCTGCCCGACCATGCCGGCGATCTGCTGGAGGACATCGGCTTCGATCGAGCCACCATCTTTCAGCGCCTGGGGGTGCTGCCGCTGGGGAACCGCTTCCGGGCCGTCTTCAACTACACCAACTTCGGCTTCAGCGCCGGTGCCATCGCTGCGGCCAACGCCAGCGGCCAGGGCTGGGAGGAACTCTCCAGGGAACGGCTCTATCGCCCGTTGGGCATGGACCGCACCAGCTCCAGCCATGCCGATCTGCTGGCGGCCTCCAACCGCGCTGTCCTGCATGTGCGCGAGGGCCCCGAGGGAGCAGCCAGCCGCCGCTGGCTGGCGCGCCATCAACGCAACCCTGATGCCCAGTCGCCCGCCGGTGGGGTGAGCTCCACAGCCCGTGACCTCTCCCAATGGCTGCGGCTGCAGCTGGCGGGGGGGCGCCTGGGACCGGTGGCCGTTGGCCGGCAGATCGTGGCCGCAGGCGCCCTGGCCGACACCCATCGCCCCCTGATCACCAGCTCACAGGCGGCCAATCCAAGCGTGATCCGCAGCGGCTTCTACGGGCTGGGCTGGAACGTGAGCAGCACCGACCAGGGCGCCGTGCAGCTCAGTCATTCGGGTGCCTTCGAACTCGGTGCCGCCACGGCGGTGTACCTGCTGCCGGGGGAGTCGCTGGGCATCGTGGTGCTCAGCAACGGCCAGCCGATCGGGGTGCCTGAAACGGTGGCGCTGAGCTTTCTCGACCTGGCCCGCTTCGGCACGGTGGAGATCGACTACCTCAAGGCCCTGAGGGGAGTCTTTGCCCAGGTTGCCGCGCAGGAGTATCCGCGGGTGCCCCAGCCACCGGCGATTCCCGCCCCGGCGCGGCCGCTGGGGGTCTACAGCGGCACCTACAGCAACGCCTACGTGGGAGTGATCAGCGTGAAATCTGAGGGCAACGGCCTGGTGCTGGAACTGGGCCCCGAGCGCAGGCCCTACCCCCTCACCCACATCAGCGGCGATACCTTCCGCTACCAGCCCAGCGGCGAAAATGCCGTCGGCCCCAGCGCGGTGGCCTTCAGCGTCGGGAGCGATGGCCCCGCCAGCCGCGTCCAGATCGACATCTTCAGCAGCGACGGCCAGGGAGTCTTCCAGCGCCAGACCTCCAGCACCACCCCATGAACGAGAACCGCCAGCCCAGCGCGATCCCGCCCCAACCGCGCCGGATCCTGATCACCGGAGCCAGCTCCGGCATCGGCCAGCAGGCGGCCCTGCTGCTGAGGCGTGCCGGCCACCGGCTCTGCCTGCCCTGCCGTGATCAGGCCCGCGCGGATGCCACCCGCCAGGCCCTGCTGAAGGGCAGCGGCGGCGATTTCGGCAACGTCAACTCAGGTGGCGATGGTGATCTGGACACCCCCCTCTGCGATCTGGCCGATCTCGAGAGCATCGAGCGCTGCACCGAGGAACTGCTGGCCGCCGCTGAGCCTATCGATTGCCTGGTGCTCAATGCCGGCCTCCAGGACAGCGGCGCCAGCGAGCCGGGGCGCTCAGCCCAGGGCCACGAGCTCACCATGGCCGTGAACCATCTGGGCCACCAGGCCCTGGCGATGCGGCTGCTGCCGTTGCTGGAACGCAGCGAGACCCCGCGGCTGGTGATCACCGCTTCCGAGGTGCACGATCCCACCTCGTCCGGGGGCCGGGTGGGCCAACCCGCTGGCCTGGGCGATCTGGCGGGCCTCAGGGCCGGCGCAGGCTTTTCGATGGTGGATGGCCACACGCCCTTCAGCGCCGACAAGGCCTACAAGGACAGCAAGCTCTGCAATCTGCTCTTCGCCCGTGAACTGGAGCGGCAACTGCGCGGGCGAGGCAGGGCGATGCCGGTGCTGGCCTGGAGTCCGGGCCTGGTGATTCCCCGCAACAGCGGCGGCTTCTTCCGCTACAGCCGCCAGCACAACGAATGGGGCCAGCGGCTGTTCGCCCTGGTGGCTCGCGACATGCTGCGCCTCACCGCCAGCCCCGAACAGGCCGGGGCGCTGCTGGCCGAGCTGGCCACCGCCCCCGCCTACGCCGCCCCTGGATTCACTTATCACGTCAACCGTGTGCTCGCTCCAGGCTGCCTGCGCTTCGAACTCACCGAGCCCAGCCCCGAAGCCCGGAACGACGCCCTGGCTGCAGAGCTCTGGACGGTCAGCGCGCAGCTGCTGGGGCCTTCAGCTCAAGCATGACTGAACTGCCAGGCAGCAGACTCCCCATCACTGCCAACCCGCCATGGGCGTGATCCTGCTCACCGTTCTGACCGTGCTCCTGGGCTACGGACTGGGGAAGAGCGTGCCACGACTGGTGCAGCGCTCAGGCCAGCTGGCGCGGCGGTCCCGTGCCAGCCAGCTGGCCTTCTCGGGCCTGCTGCTCCTGCCCTGGCTGGTGGGGATCGCCCTGGTGCTGCAGCTGCCCCTGCGGCCGTCCCTGCTGCTGCCCGCGATCGGCTACGCGGCAGGGATGTGGCAGGGTCGCCGCAAGCTGGGGCTTTAGCGGCGCAGCGACGCCAGCAGCCCGCTGGCCTGGAGCTCCTCCGTGAAGCCAAAGGTCGTTGGGTCCTCCAGCCGATCAGGGAAGAGCACACCATCGAGATGGTCGCATTCGTGCTGAACGACGCGGGCGTGAAAGCCATCCACTGATCGCTCGATCAGCTGGCCCCGGGCATCGAAGCCCTGGTAGTGAATCCGGCTCCAGCGGCTCACCTGCCCGCGAAGCCCCGGAACACTGAGACATCCCTCCCAACCTGACTCGCGGGCCTGATCGATGGGTGTGACCTCCGGGTTGATCAGCACCGTTTCCGGGATCGGCGGGGCATCGGGATAGCGCGGATTCACGCCGATGCCAAAGATCACCACCCTCAGCGGTACGCCGATCTGCGGAGCAGCCAGGCCCGCCCCATCCTGGGCCGCCATGGTGTCACGCAGATCTTCAATCAAGGCCTCCAATTCAGCGGTCCCAAACTGTGAAACAGGCCGTGACCTCTGGCGCAGCCGAGGATCACCCAGGCGCAGGACGGTTCGTTCGGTCATGGGTGGGGTTTGGAGTGGATGTCTTCGCAGCGGAGCAGGCAATGGAGCTCATCCGCCTGGAGGGATCGCACCAGATTGAGCTGGTTGGCAAACTCCCGGCGTTGGATTCCGTCTGTTGGCTGTATGGAGTCTGGCAACTGTCATCACCCCTCCGTCCTGCGCCACGACGCTGAGCAGCTGCCGCTCGCTCCCGTTCAGGCATAAACCCCTATTGCCATGGCCGGCTGGCCATCCGATTGTTCATTCATCGCTTTCGGAGGCCCAACGATGGATGACACTCCCCCGGGTCAGGTGTCAGGAGCGCGCTGACGATCCGGCCCCTGCTCCAACACTCTCAACGGATTTCTGACTTCCCTGGCGTCTGACACCTCGTTGTCTGGCGCTCTAGTCCATTGCACCGTTCACGAGCATCCGCTCCAGGTGCCCCGGACCATGCGGGACGTCCCACTGGAACCCTGGCCCCAGGCGCCAGCGTCAGCCGCTTCGGCCCCCACAACCAAACTCCTTCAGAGCCCGGTGGCCTCGTCGCCGGGCTTTGTTGTGCTCCGCACTCATCAAGGTGCCGAAGCCAAAGCCGGTCACCGCTCCAGTCATGACAGCGCACGGTCCGAGCGTCGTCGATGGCCAGCGGGCCCTGATGAGGCTGATCGGTCTGCAGCTTTTGTCCCCAGAAGCCGCCCTTCTCAGAGCAGATTGTTGAGCCCATCTCCATCTCAGCCGGGCCGGAGATCGATGCCGAAATCGTGGCGATCAAGCGTGGCGATGCGGCCCCGGCCATGCTCATGGGCCAGCCAGAGCAGCGAAGCGAGGGGCCACATCCACCGGGATCAGCTGGCAAAACTCAGTGAGCAAAGGCCAGGTGGAGACACCAGTGCCGTTGGGGATTGGGCAGCGACCTTCCCTTCAGCGCCGGCGGCGCCAAACTGGGTGAGTTGCAGCTGACCTGAGCAAGGAGAAGCCATGACCGCCACCCTGGACAAACCCACCACACTCCAGTGCTCCTGCCCCGGCTGCCACTGCACCGTGAAGGCCGACACAGCCTTCCGCAACGGCAGCTCGCTCTTCTGCAGTGACGCCTGCGCCACCGGGCACCCCAACGGTGAGCCCTGCCACGCCGTCTGTGGCTGCGAGTGCCATGGCTGAGCCGGCCTGGCCACCGGCAGAGCCGATTCCACTGGACCGGCCGGCCGGCGTGCATCAGCTCTGCAGCTGCGGTCGCAGTCGCCATGGCTGGTTCTGTACTGGCAGCCACGGCCGGCCGGCAGCCCCAAAGAGATGGTGAATGGGGTGGCTGCACGGTGGCTGATGGATCAGCCCAAACCAGCGCTCCACCTGGTTGAGCCAGGAGGCGTACGTGGGGGTGTAGTGCACGTGGAAACGGGGCCGCTGTACCAGCCAGGCGCGGACCTTGACGTGCTTGTGAGTGCAGGAGTTGTCGACGATTAAGTGGACATCCAGAGCTTCCGGGACTGACCTCTCGATCTGGCGCAGGAAGCCCAGGAACTCCTGGTGCCGGTGGCGGGGCTTGCACTGGGTGATCACCTCACCGGTGGCCACGTCCAAGGCGGCGAACAGGGTGGTGGTGCCGTGGCGGATGTAGTCGTGCGTCACACCCTCCACGTAGCCCAGGCCCATGGGCAGCAGCGGCTGGGTGCGGTCCAGGGCCTGGATCTGGGTCTTCTCGTCGACGCAGAGCACCATCGCCTTGTCGGGCGGGTTCAGGTAGAGACCGACGATGTCCCGTAACTTCTCCACAAAGAAGGGATCGGTAGAGAGCTTGTAGCCGTCAGGCTTCCGCGGAGCGGTGGAGCTTCTGTCTGTGCAGCTGCACCGAGGCAGTCTGGAGCCAGCGGTGAACGGTGGTTTTGGAGATCCCGGTGGGGCGGCAGCCAGAGCGCGGGCACTCCACTGGGTGCTGCCATCGGTGGGCTACTCCTTCGGAGAAGGCTTCGCCTAGGTCTGCCGCGCCCGGTTGATCACCTCCGCCACCGTGTCGTCCTCATAGGTGCGAGGCCGTCCAGGGCGGAGCTCGTCATGCAGCCCTTCCAGGCCCAGCTCCCGATACCGCTTGCGCCACTTGCCGACCGTCATGCCCGTCAGCCCCATTCGCTTGGCGATCGCGGTGTTGGTTTAACCGGCACCACAGGCAAGAACGATCTGGGCGCGCTGCACGATCGAATGAGGTAGCGAGCGAGAGCTGGCGATGCCCTGCAGTTGCCGAACCTCGTCATCGCTGATGACCAGCGGTGGCATCGGACGACCAAGCGCCAGGGAGCCCCTCGGATAACACCCCACTATTCTGGATGTTATTTCCGGGACGGCACACTAGGCCGGTGATGGAGGGCTTCACCAAGGCCTTCCGCAAGCCGTTCTAGGTGCCGGAGGAGGCCCCCTCTATCGCCGATTGGATCCTGCAGAAGCAGCATCACGACTGGATCGAGGCTTTCCTGGTGCAGCGCCAGGCCGTCGCCTGAGGTCCGGCCGCCATGTGAGGCAGCGGCTGGCTGTTGTCCCTACGTTGGCGGCGGTTCCGTACAGCTAACGATGACCAGGGTTGTGACTGTTGGTGCCTGCATCGCCTTGGCGCTGCTCGCCGGGTGTGGCCGCCCCGATACCCAGGCCTTGAAAAAGCTGGCCTGCGAGCAGGTAGCCAGCACGATCGATCTGCAGTCAGTGGCTCAGCTCGATGCGCTACGCAAGGCCCTGGGCTTGGCACCGGGCGTTGATCCCATCGAATCCTGCCGCGCCCTTGGCGCCACGATGGGGCCCAGACCAGAGGGCGAGAGCTCTGGCGAAGGCAGCAGCAGCGGGGATGCCGAGAATCAGAAGACCGAGAGCAACGGCAGCCAGAACTGAGCCGATTGATGAACTTCTGCCAGCCAATGGCCAGTTCCTGAATTTGAACCCCTCCCGTTCAGAGCTCGTGCCCTATCAGCGGGACGTTCACCAAGACTCCGATGCTGTTTCCACTCCGTCTTTTAGTTGCTGGTCTTGTCACTGGCTGGCTGGTAGCCGATGGGATCGCAGCGGTTCGTGCGGAAGCATGGAAGGCCTGCGAGTTCAATGACCAGCCCATCGGCTGCCGCGACACCCACTCCCCTGATGGAACGGTGCGCATCGTCTGGCGGGACGGCAAGGCGATGACCTATCGCCTCGAGAAACAGGGCTTCCCGTTCTCCACCATGCAGGATTCGCTCGGTGGGATCTGGGAGCGGCAGATCTTCGTCCAGGGCAATGCCGTGTTCACCAACAAGGCGAACGGCAATCGGATCGTTGTGCCGTTGCGTCCAGAAGCAAACCGGCCATGAAGGACCTCGACGCATTCCTGCGCTGGAACTCCGGCCACCTGCTGGAGAACCGCACCCGCGGTGCCTATGCCGAATGGTTGGTGCACCGGGCCCTGGGCCTCGATCCAGGAGGACACCGCGTCGAATGGGCCGAGGTGGATGTGACGGATGGCGCGATCACCCTCGAGGTGAAGTCGGCGGCCTATCTGCAGGCCTGGGAGCAGGAAGGGCTGAGTGTGATCAGCTTCCCGATCGAGCAGCGGGTCGCCACCGCCTACGTCTTCTGTCTGTTGGCGGAGCAGGACCCCGAGCTGGTGGACCCGCAGGACCTCCGCCAGTGGCGGTTCTGGGTGGTGCCTACCGGCAAGCTGCACGGCGAACGCAAATCGATCGGCCTGCAACCGCTGATTCGGGCCTACGGGGAAGGCATGAGCTACGAGGAGCTCCCGGGCCGCATCGAGGCGCTGCGGCAGTCAGAGCTGCAGTAGCCAGCGCAGAAGCGATAGAGCAATGATCAGACCGATGCAGCCGTTCCAGATCAGCGACGGACGCTTGGAAAGACGCTGCACCCAGTGCGGCATTTGATCGTCCCAGTGCTCCAGCGCCAGCACCGCCAGCAGCAGCAGGGCCACGGGGAGTCCGATGGCCAGCACCAACTCACGCAGCATTCCATCGTTCGCCTCTATCGACACCGTACCCAGCTGGATCCAGAGCGACAGCCAGTTGGCGGCCCTGACCTGAGGGTGCGAATCCTCCCGCTGAGCCGTCAGCGCTGACTCGCCAGCCAACCCCTCCAAATGGCGACGGCGAGGCCTGCGAGGCCTTGCGCCGAACAGGCCGCAAGAGTGGTACGGGAACAGGTACTCCTGGAAGCCGCTGCAGCCTGAAAAGAGGCGTACTTTGGAGTTGAGGGGAGGCCCGGTAGCCAACCCGACCCTCACCCTCCAAGAGAGTCCGGCGAGGGATCACCCGAGCCGGTGCGCAAAACGGAGGTACGCCCAACATGCGAGGCATCCATCGTGAACTTGATGGCGCAGCGCGAACGCCATCCCGTAACCGCAGGGAGCGATAGGCCAGTTCTGTTCCCCGCGTGTTCAAATCCCGGGCTGCATAACCCGGGCCCAGATCACAGCCGTGAAGGTCAAGCCCCGAGCCTCTCTTCCCGGAGACGTGATCCCATCCCTTACCTGCCAGGCCCCAGACAGGCCATGCGTGAAGTACAGACACCCGATCGGAACAAGCCCCAGATGCCAAGGCGATGATCCGCAACCGGTGCTAAGGCGCCCCCCACGGGGCGCCTTCCGTTATGGGGTGATCAGGCGACCAGCACCGTCACCACCACCGAGCGCTCCTGGCGCGGGCCATCGAACTCGCAGAAGAAGATGTTCTGCCAGCGCGACAGGCCCAGGTGCCCGTCGATCAGCGGGATGGTTTCCGACGGCCCCACCAGACCGGCTTTGAGGTGGGCATCACCGTTGCCGTCCTGGGCGTCATGCTTCCAGACACCTTTCGGGATCTGCTGGCGCAGGAAATCGATCACGTCCTCCTGAACGCTCTCATCCCAGTTCTCCTGAATCATCACAGCCGCGGTAGCGCCCTGGGCGTAGACATGCACCAGCCCATCGGCGATGCCGCTGCGCCGCACCACCGCGGTAACGGCCTCGGTGATGTCCACCAGCTCCTGGGCCCGTTGGGTGGCGAAGTGCAGCAGCTCACGCATGGCGGCAACAAAAGGCGAGACAATCACAGCCCTGATGATCGGCATCCCCGGCCCCGGTGGCATCCCCGCTGCAGATCCGCCCGTTTGAGCCCCCCGACTGGCCTGGAGTGTGGCGACTGCTGGAGCCGGTGTTCCGCGCCGGGGAGACCTTCCCCCACAATCCAGCCATCACAGAAGTCGAGGCCCGCGCACTGTGGGTGGAGCAGAGCCAGTCCGTCATGGTGGCCATCGGTGCCACAGGGGCCGTGGTGGGCACCTACTACCTCAGGCCCAACTCCCTCGCCCTCGGTGCCCATGTGGCCAACGCCGGCTACGTGGTGGCCGAGCAGTGCCGGGGGGAAGGCCTCGGCAGTCGTCTCTGCCAGCACTCGCTCCAGGCCGCCCGACGGCTGGGGTATCGGGCGATGCAGTTCAACCTGGTGGTGAGCACCAACACTGCCGGCATCCGCTGCTGGGAGCGCAACGGCTTCCGCACTGTCGGCACCGTGCCAGGGGCGTTTCGCCACCGGCAGCTGGGCTACGTCGATGCCCTGGTGATGATCCAGGGACTCGTGGAGGGGCCGAGCGCATGAAGGTGGTGCCGCTGCCGGTTGCAGCCAGGGGTGGACCTGCGCCTGACCCTGGAGCAGCTGCTAGGGCAAGAGGGGGTGCAGGCCGGCTGCCTCATCAGTGGCATCGGCAGCCTGTCGGTGGCCAGGATCCGCCTTGCCGGCCAGGGTGTCCGGCGACGATTAGGTAGGCGCGGCGGTGCTCCTCGCTGTCCTCGACCCCGATCGCCGCGAAGAGCTTGCCGATCGTGCCGGTGGGTGTCGAGTGCCCTGGAACGCTGCGGGGCCTGCCCCATCATGACTAAGGGCGCGTCCTGCTGCCGTCAACGCGGTGGGGCCGCCAGGATGTGCAGAATCTCACCTCGGCGGAGGCGCGGCTGCCGGAAGAGGTGCTCCTGTTCCTGCAGGCCAGCCGTTATTGCGAGAGCGATCTCCTCACCGCCCTGGCCGTTGGTCGAACGGGCGCTCACCGGCTGGGGGCGGGTGCAGGCGATCAGCGATGCCGTGCACCGCCATGTGCGCCTCAACTACAGGCGTTCAAGCCAAACCAAATCGGCTCTAAAGACCTATGCTATGAAAGCAGTGTGGGCGTGTGCCAAGATTTCGCCCATCTGGCAATTGCCTTCTGCCGCTGCAAACATTCCAGCTCGCTACTATACCGGTTACCTGAGGGAAATCGAGGTGCCGCCGCCCCACTCGGCTATGGACTTCGCTGGCTGGTTCGAGGTCTACCTCGGCGGTGGCGGGCATGTGTTCGACCCGCATAACAACAATGCGCGGATCGAGCGGATCCTGATCGCCCGCGGCAGGGATACGGCCGATGTGTCACTCACCACCAGCTTCGGTCCCTCGACACTGCAATCCTTCCAGGTGTGGATCGCATGACCTATTGCGTGGGGGTGCTGCTTCAGTCCGGCATGGTCTTCGGCTCGGATTCACGCACCAATGCGGGTGTGGATAATTTCGCCACCTTTTGCAAGATGACGGTGTTCGAGCGCCGCGGCGATCGGGTGCTCGTGCTTCTCAGCTCCGGCAGCCTGGCCGGCACCCAGGCGGTGATCAGCCTGTTGCGCCAGCGGGCCGACGAAGGCGATGGGAGCGACAATCTGTGGACGGCGCGCACGATGTTCGACGTCATGGTGTTGGTGTCGGATGTGGTCCGCAAGGTCCAACAGCGTGATGCCGCCCACCTGGAAGCCTCAGGGAGTGGGTTCAATGCGTCGTTTCTGGTGGGCGGCCAGATCAGGGGCGAAGCGCCGAGGCTGTTCCGGATGTATGCCGAGGGCAATTTCATCGAAGCCAGCGCAGACACACCATTTCTGCAAACTGGCGAGGCGAAATACGGCAAGCCGATCATCGACCGGGTGATTCACTCCGACACCTCGCTGGCGGAAGCGGCCAAGTGCGTGCTGGTGTCATTCGATTCCACCATGCGCAGCAATCTTTCAGTGGGGATGCCGATCGATCTGATCGCCTACGAGCGTGACAGCCTGGCCATCACCCAACGCCGCCGCTTCAGCGAGGGCGATGCCGAGTTCGCGGAGTTGAGCAGCGCCTGGGGTGTGGGTGTGCGCCAGGTGTTCCGCGACTTACCGGATGTGCATTGGTAGCGGGATACGTGGTGGGTCAGGGCGCCATGACCAGCGCCCGGTGAATGCCATCCCAGAACTCCCTGCGGGCCGCCACAGCTCGATCGGCCATCGACTGGACTGCCTGAAGTCTGGAGGGGGAGCGGCCGCAGAGAGTGCTCAGCATCGCCAGGGCCCCGCTCCGCGTTCCCAGATGACGGAGTCATCGCCATTAGTTCCCTGCAGCAGGATCTCGATCCTCTGCGGAGGATTGAAACCGAAGCAGCTCGGCCTCAAGATCGGCGATGCGCTGCCGCAGTGGCCGCACCGCATGCTCCACCTCCAACGCCGTGAAGCGGGGCGTGATGAATTGCGGGCAGTTCCAGTCGAAGCCGTCCAGCTCAATGCGAAAGAGGCGTTCCAACTCACCTGCCCCCGAATTCTGCAAACTCAACTGCGAGCGGAGGTCGGGATCGGCATCCAGCGGCACCACCTCGGCGGTGCCATCGAGCTTCAGACGCCGGCGGTTGGGGTAATCCATCAGGAACAGGGCAAGCCGCGGATCACCACGCAGGTGCCCCGTGGTGAGCAGTTGCCGGTTGCCTCCGTAATCAGCAAAGCCAAGGGTTCGCTCATCGAGCACCCGCAGAAAACCCACCGGACCGCCGCGATGCTGGATGTAAGGCGCCCCAGCTTCGGTGAGGCTGGCCAGATAGAAGCTGTCACGGGCGCTGATAAAGGCGATCTCCTTGGCACCGAGACGATCGGGCTCCGGAGCGTCCGGCACGCCGTAGCTCTTCTGACCATAGGCCTGCTCCTGGGCCTCCCCCACGGCGGGGGTGAGATGACGATGGAGGTAGTGCTGGCTCATGGCTGGGTTTCCGCGGCGGCTTCCAGCCCCGTCATCGGCACGTAGCCCGGCAGAGCCTGAATGCGTCCGATCCAGGCGCGCACATAGGGATAGGGAGCCAGATCGATGCCGCCACCCCCCGAGAGGGCCACATAGGGAAACACAGCGATGTCGGCGATCGTGGGACGATCCAGCTCCAGCCAGTCCCGATCGCTCAGGTGCCGTTCCAGCTGATCCAGAATGAAGGCGGCTTTCTCCTGGGCGCGTTCAATCGGAATGGCCTTCACACCGAACAGGTGATGCAGGCGGGCACTCTCGGGACCCTGCCGCACTTCGCCGGCAGCCGTGGAGAGCCAGCGCACCACCCGGGCCTGCTCGAGGGGGCCGATGGGAAACCACTGGCCATCGCCCTGGCGAGCGGCCAGATACAAGAGGATCGCCTGGGCGTCGGAAAGGGTGTTGTCGCCATCGTCCAGAACGGGCACCTGGCCGAACGGATTGAGCGCCAGAAAGGGCGACGACTTGTGCTCCCCCTGCATCAGATCGACACGTACCCATTCGTAAGGGACGCCGAGCAACTCGAGCAGCAGGCGCACCTTATAGCTATTGCCGGAGAGTTCGTGGCCGTAGAGTTTGATCATGAAACCGAAGAGTAGTGAGGAGAATGTGGAGAGCGTGCAAAAAGCCTGAGGGTGAACATCATCAGAGGGGAAGGAGATTTCCGATGGCCCAGCGCGCATCGGCCGCGACCTTGATGCTCTCTGGTCGTCGGCCTGCCACTGGGGCGTTGTGTTGCCATGTTCGCCGTTGTCAAAGAGATAAAGCCTGTCGTCCGTCACGATGTAGGTGAGTGGGTCGTCGTGAAAACGCCGCATGTTGTTGTCCGAAGCGAAGCGCTAGGTGACCCCGGCGTGCTCCGAGGAGTGTTCAGACCATCCGGGCAGGGGCTGGCCGTCGAAATAGGACACCGCGTCATAGCCCTCAAGGGCAAGGAAGTGCTCGTCGTGACTGACCGGATGGGACGCGCCAGACGTGATGGGTGCTGAAGACATAGGACCAAGGGAACGGGTGACCAGAGGGCCCGCCAGCGAGGACAGACCCATCTGTCTTAAACAGTAGCAGACCTTTCTGTCTACCGGCTAGCCTGTCTGAAATTGAAGCATGACCATGGCTGAAACAGGTGCTGCCGGAAGGACTTCCACCAAGCGGGAGGCTCTGCTCAGCACCGCTTCGGAGCTCTTCTCGCGCCAGGGCTACCGAGCCGTGGGCATCGACACGCTCCTGGCCGAGGCCGGCGTGGCCAAGATGACCCTCTACAAGCAGTTCGGCTCAAAGGAGGAGTTGATCGCCGCCGTGCTGGAGCGCTTGGCCGGCGAGATCGGCACTTCACTCACCGCCAGGCTGGCGGCCGCCAGCGGAGGCAGCCGCGGCCGGGTTCTGGCGGTGTTCGACTGGCTGACGGACTGGGTGCGCTCACCGGCGTTCCACGGGTGTCTTTTCATCAAGGCGGCCAGTGAATACCCCGATCCAGGCGATCGGCCCCGGCAGGCGGCCGAAGCCTTCAAGGCCGGCTGCCGCGAGCTGCTGGAAGGGCTCTGCCGCGAACTCGGCATCATCGATCCGGCCCGCCTGGCCCGGCAGCTGCACCTGCTGCTCGAAGGTGCCCTGGTGCTCAGCTTCATGGAGCGCGATCCCCGGGCCGCCGGCGATGCCAGAGACGCGGCGGCAATGTTGCTCGATGCCGCCAACCGAGAGGAGCGGGAGGGCGGCGGCTGAGATTCAGTCGTTGAGCAGATCGAAGATCGCCTTCTGAAGATCCGGCGGCTAATCCAGTTGATCGAGCACCCAGGCCATCACTGTGGCCGTTTCCTTCGTCAGGGAGAGCCGCTCCCCTGGATTGATGAAGACGAATGCCTCGTAGCGGGCAGCTGGGTCACGATGGAATCTGAGGACGTTGCGCCGACCGAGCATCTGGAGCCAGCCAGCCAGTGGGTTGCGAGTAGTTCGGCTGAACTTGTGCGTGGGGTTGGGCTCAACGACACCCCGCCGTTGGCGACGTCACAGCCAATCGTCAAAGTGAAGAGATGATCAGCAAATCGTCAGCCCGCGACAGAACATCGGGGATGGGTTGACGCATGGACATCATCCAAGATCAATGAATTGGAAGAATTGAGAAGTGGCGGATGACGCTGAAAGTCGCCTTGAGGAAGAAACTTCGCCAGTGAGGGCAGGCAGCCACCCAAGACTCTCAGGCCTTGTAATACAAAACTTTCTCCCATGACAAGTGTTCCGCTAGGAATGTCAAAGAATTTAATTCCAGAGGATTAAGTCAAAAAACGCATAGACAAAGAAGACATGAGC
This sequence comes from Synechococcus sp. RedBA-s, assembly GCF_024345495.1. Taxonomy (GTDB): domain Bacteria; phylum Cyanobacteriota; class Cyanobacteriia; order PCC-6307; family Cyanobiaceae; genus Regnicoccus_A. The sequence continues at coordinate 92,599 of NZ_JAGQBF010000008.1, forward strand.
GATAGGATCTCGATCCCAGAGGCCGTGAACCGCCAGCCAACCGGGTTCGGCAACGCCACTGGATTCGGCAAAATCAGTGGCGAGTTCTTCAGCCTCTCGTCGGGAGTTGATACCACCCCACTCTTTCAGGGCCTGGACGGAGATTTGCGCAACTGCCCACACTGGGGCTTCAGTTTAAGCGATCAGATCACAGCGATCAGATCACGATGGCGAACAAGAACGGGGTGCAAGAGACAGTCAATGCAAACGATCTTTTACACTGGCCTCCAGGGCACAGCGCAAAAGTCAACTCAGATGCAAAAATTGTCATGTTCAGCCCACAAAACGAACATAGCCATGTGATCAATCATATGATTGAGAAGGCAACGGCATGCCAAATCTGAACTAGACAATGCGGGTTCAGCCATCATGCATCAGCCCTTCAGATCAGGAAGTGGGCCATCCAGGAGATCGTTCTGAGGAAGCCCACCTGGCTCAAGGATAACGAACGATTCGGCGATGCCCTGCTGTTGGGCCAGGTAGTCGGTGCAGGTGGATGTTCCGAGACCGTCACCACCAATGGGATTACAGAAATCATCCATAGCCATGGAGCCCGAACTGGCACAGGCCGTGAGTGAAAAGGCCAGGGCCAAAACGATGGGGGCAATGAAAGCAAAGATCACTGACATCGACAGAGCAGGCAAGGTTCAGATTGACGTGGTAGACATGTCGCGGTGGACATGACATGACGCGCTGGCAGCATCTGGGCCCGAAGAGACAGGCCTGATGATGGCAAGAACATCGCACAGCCGAATCGACTCACGAACAGGACGCACCCCCAGGTTTACAAACACTTGACTCCAGACGACGAGATGTCCCGGCGGCAGTTGAACAATGGTTCACGGGGCTGGTGGTGACAGCGGCCGTGATCGAGGGGGGGCAGTCGTATCCATGGAAAGCCTTGCTAGAGCAGGGATGACATGTTATTGACGTTGTGTCATGGCGTTGCCGGCAGGCAGCCTTATCCAGCTCACTCCACAGGGGCTCTATTGCCCGGCAGCCGGCGCATGGATCGATCCCTGGCGGCCAGTGGCGAATGCCCTGATCACCCATGCCCACGCCGACCATGCCCGCTCGGGTTGCGGCGCCTACTGGGCAGTGGGCAGCGGCGAGGCGGTGCTGCGCCAGCGTCTGGGGGCCGGCATCACGTTCACCAACCTGGCCTATGGCGCCGAGCTGCGGATCGGCGAAGCTGTGGTGTCGTTCCACTCCGCTGGACATGTGCTCGGCTCAGCCCAGGTGAGGATCACGGCGGGGGGTGAAACCTGGCTGATCAGCGGCGACTACAAGCGCTGCGCCGATCCCAGCTGCGCGCCGTTCGAGCCGTTGTCTGCCGACGTGTTCATCACCGAGGCCACCTTCGGCCTGCCGATCTACCGCTGGCGGCCGGGCCGCGAGGTGACGGCCGACATCCTGCAGTGGTGGCGGGGCGCACCGGAGCGGCCATCGCTGCTGTTCGCCTATGCCTTCGGCAAGGCGCAGCGGCTGCTGGCGGAACTGGCGGCCCTCGGGGTCGACGAGGAGGTGCTGCTGCACGGGGCCGTGCAGGCGTTGATGCCCGCCTACCGCCAGCAGGGGATCACCATGGCGCCCACCCGACCCGTGAGCGACCTGCCGCGCAGCGAAAGCCTGGCGGGGAAGCTGGTGATCGCGCCACCCTCGGCCTACCGGTCGGTGTGGATGAAGCGGTTCAAGGATCCCCAGACCGCCTTCGTGAGCGGCTGGATGGCCGTACGCGGTGCCAGGCGGCGGCGGGGCTTCGAGCGCGGCTTCGTGCTGAGCGATCACGCCGACTGGGACGGCCTGCTGCGCACCGTTAGGGATACCGGCGCCCGCCAGGTGTACGTCACCCACGGCAACAGCGACGGCCTGGCCCGCTACCTGCGGGAGGTGGAGGGAATCGCGGCGGAACCACTGGGACGGGCGTTCGAAGCAGAACGCAGTGAGGATGGAGACGGAGTCGATCCGAAGCCAGCATGAAGCGACTGGGACGAGGGCTGCTGGGCGCGCTCGTGGGGTTTGTGCTGAGCACGCTGATCAGCTATGTGCTGGTGGCGCAGTACTCGCCACGACATGACCGGGAACTGGAGGCGGCGATGACCAGTATTTTCTTCTTCGGGCCGGCGGGAGCAGGCCTGGCTTTCTTGGTGGGGTTGCTGTGGTGATGGACGGCATGTCTGGCCACAGCGTGAAGGCTGGCCCACTCCTTCACCCTGCCTCCCAAGGCCTGCCGATGACTGTTCAAGAGCAGCCAGTACAGTCGTGATGTGATGAGAGCCGCCGTTTCAATTCAGAACAAAGCGATCCAGGTTGATCACTCTGCTCCTGGCCGGCACGATCGAGCCCACGATGATTGTCCTGGCATCGTCTTCAACAACGCCTGCGATGATGCCACCGGCGACCCAATCGCTCGTTAAACGAATGATTGCATGTACGTTCACAGTTGCCAAGCTGGTGGGCGCCCCGTGGCATAAGATCCGAGTCAAAATCAACCTGAGCGGAGACTTACCCTTTTATGGCCACTGTTCTGATCACCGGCGCCAATCGCGGCATCGGCTTTGAGTACTGTAAACAGCTCGCCTCCCGTGGCGATTCTGTTGTGGCCGTCTGCCGCCATCCTTCTGCTGATCTGCAGAATCTTGGCGTACGGATCGAGGCGGGAGTGGATGTCACCGATGAGGCGTCGATCACTGCCCTGGTGGAGCGGCTGCAGGGTCTGCCGATCGATGTGCTGATCAACAATGCCGGGATTCTTGAGAGAACCACGCTGGAGGATCTCAATGTCGAGAGCCTCCGCCGTCAGTTCGAGGTGAACGCGATCGCTCCGTTGCGCTTTACCCGTGCATGTCTGAGCCAGCTTCAGCCAGGCTCCAAGGTGATCCTGATGACCAGTCGCATGGGGTCGATCGAAGACAACACCTCCGGCAACTCCTATGGCTACCGGATGTCCAAGGTGGCGCTCTGCATGGCGGGAAAATCCCTCTCGATCGACCTGAAGCCCCGCGGTGTTGCCGTTGGAATCCTCCATCCCGGCATGGTGAGCACCGGGATGACAGGGTTCACATCCCAGGGGATTGCACCGGAGGATTCCGTGCGAGGGCTGCTGAATCGGATCGATGACCTCACACTGGAGAATTCGGGAACCTTCTGGCATGCCAACGGTGAGGTGTTGCCCTGGTAGCCCATCCTGGAGCCGGGGAACTCAGTTCTGGCTGGCAGTCAGGGCCTGAAGCGCCATGGCCACATGTGCCTGCAAAGCGCCGATCGCCATCAGTTGCCGCGGGCTGCGTCCCTTGGCCAGGGCTCCATTCCTCTGCTGAAGCGCCTGCAATAGCCGTTCGCTCACCAGTCCGTAGCTACGCAGCAGCTCCTCGAGTTCATCACTCCGGTCCTCTTCGCCACCACACTCAACCATCGAGGCGTCGGGAACGGCTGCTTGCAGCAGCGTGATCAGTTGCCGGTGGCTGATGGCATGGGGAACAGAATTGGTGGCATCCATGAACAAGCAAAGGTTGAAGACTTGTAAATAGAGACTATCGGGATCCCCAGCAACTGGGAATCACTCGGCGTGTAGTGATCACCCGACCTGGCGCTTACGGTCTGCGCCCGATGCTTCAACCCGCCAGCATTTGCGTAGCGATTGCTCACTGTCAACCGCAGCTGACGCCAGTCATTGCAAGGGTCGGAGTGCCCCATGGGCAGGAGCGGCTGCGGTGATTCGTTCGGGCAGCACCCAGGATCTGACCCTGAAGCGGTCTCACGAGCTCGCCCCACTGATCAATCACACCTGAGCGCACCGCTGTGAGTTAAACCACCTGCAGCTTCTGGATGCCTTGCCCACGACCAGCAGCACTGCTGGCACTGGCTTGAGGGCCTCGAGGGGCAGGTGGAGGAGGTGATCCCGTGAAGATCCTGGTCGTTAGCGGCCGCCTCTGGGATGGGGCCTGCGCGATGTGGGCTGCCGGCTTTGGCACGTGAGCGATGAGTGAGGATCCCACCCCGGCGCTGTCGGTGGAGATCAACGCCCTGAGCCGGGTCGATGATGGGATCGTCGACTACACCGTCAAACCCAGGGCCCAGGTGGCTGGTCAGCAGCTGCGGAATCTCGCCCTGCCGAATGGTGTGCTCGTCACCCTGATCCTGCGTAGCCGGCTCCAGCCCTGGATTGATCGGCTTGTTGATCCAGACCCCGACGAGGCCTCGCTGCCGGTGGGACTGGTGTTGGCCTTCAACGCGGCGGCCAGCTTTGAGCAGCTGCATCGGTTGTTTGGTGTGGCCATCCCGGCGGAGATCGGGCCGGACGCCGCGGCCCAGAGCCTGGCTGAGCTCCTGGCAAATACGGAAGCGGTCAGCGAGGTTCACGTTGGTTCTTTTGGCCTCCGAGCAGGAGCTGATCAGGATCTGCTCACCGCTTGCTGCCTCGCCGAAACACCGCTCCAGTGAAGTGGCAACTGAGCCACAACAGTGCCAAAGGTTTCGTCCTGAGACCATCCTGACGGTTGCATTCCCTCTGCGAGTGGGGTGCGCCGCCACTTCTAATCAGGCGATTCCTCCGGTTGCATCGCCATGGTCAGAGTTGTCCCGATTGGTGCCTGCATCACCCTTGCGCTGCTGACTGGATGCGGCAGCCCAGATCTCCCGGCCCTCAAGAAGCTGGCCTGCGAGAAGGCGGTCAACACGATTGATCTCCAATCGGTGGCTCAGCTTGATGCACTGCGCAAGGCGCTGGGCCTGGCACCAGATGTTGATCCGATCGCTGAATGCCGTGCCCTGGGGGTGATTGCAGAGCCCAAAGCGCCAACCGACAGCCAGGGCACCGGGGACAACAACGGGGCGGGTGAGAAGGAGAACTGATCGCCTCCCCGCTGCCCCCTCTTCGACCCAACTCGCAGCAGGTCCAGCCGGCACCAAGGACGCCAGGATTGCGCCGCTTCCAGGATCACTCCCCCCAGCGGCGCAACAGGTTGGTGTAGCTGCGGCTGATCAGATCGAACACGTCGCTCTTGCCCTCCTGACGGAAGAGCGCCCGGCGGGCAGTGTCGAGCTCGAACAGCAGTTCACGCTGGTCGGCGCCGCGAACCCGACTCTGAATCCAGCCCACGGCCACCAGACGCTCCCCCTGGGTCACGGGTTCGACGCGATGCAACAAGGTGCTGGGATACACCAACGCATGTCCGGCCGGAAGCCGCAGCGCCTCCTCCGCCGAGGGCGATTCCAGCACCAGCGCACCTCCCTCGTACCCGGACGGATCGCTGAGGAAGAGGGTGAAGGAGAGATCACTACGGCCCTCCGCCATGAAGGCGTTGTCCACGTGGCGGCCATAGCCTTCACCGGGCCCTGAACGGCTGAACAGCAGCCCATGGACCCTCACAGGCAGGGCTGCCGACTGGACCAGGGGGTGGCGCAACAGGGGCTCCACCACCCGTGGAGTGAGCTGGCCCTGCAGATGTGAACTCCGATCCAGCTGGCGGTTGTTCTTGACCGTTCGTGCATGCCAACCGGCGGTCTCCACGCCAGGCCTCCAGGCATCGGCCTCAGCCAGCAGTTCCATCCGGAGATCCACCACCTGCTGGGCCTCCAGAAGAGGTTCAAGCGCGAAACGCATGGACTGTGACGAATGGCACAACAGGCTGTGGCAAATGCACGGACGGCCAGGAGCCGCGACCCGACAATGAAACACCATCCGAGTCCTGCCATGGCCCGCTCCAGCCTTGCTCTGTTCCTGGCCACCGCTGGCTTGGTGGCCGGCACTGTGGGCTGTGGACGCGCCCCCGAGCCCATGGAGGGCGGGGAAGACAGTGGCGAAAAAATGGAAAAGACCGTTCCAGGCGCTAGCCCGATCGAGAAGAAAGAAGAAGGTGGTGAGGGCGGAGAAGGTGGGGAGGGCGGAGAAGGCTGAGTCGACATCAGCCGAGCCCAGAGCCTGCTGAGCTCGGCTTTTGTCTGGGCATCGTCACGAACAATGAGCCGAATCGCTCCGAGGGTGACTGAAAACCATCCGAATCATCCCTGAGTTCCGTGGCGGCGGAGTTGGTGTCAACAGGGCTGAAGCTTCATGGAGGTGGAAAACCTCGGCCGTCGTCGCTCCGGCAGGGATGTCGAACAGCGCCCGGTGAACCCGAAGCCCGGCTGGAGCCTCGGGTTCGTCAAGGTTCATCACCGATGAGCGCGTCTCCTGAAGAGCTCCGCATCAGCCGCAGGGCCAGGTCAGTCGATGCGACCGGGAGGGGACTCGACACCGGCTGCCCCCTCGAGTTCAGCCTCGGTCAGTCCAGTGAGGTCCTCCCTCAGGTCCTGGAGTGCGCGATCGGCTGATTCGGGGGACTCCAGGTCATCGTCGCTGGGATGTGTGGGGTCAAGTTCATGGCAGGCATCGGGAGGGTGGGGGATCGGAGTACTTGTCCTGAACCGTATCCACGATGGCCTTCGCAGGCCGCGGCCTCGGACGGTTCCATGCAGCACCCCCGCCACTCCCGTGGCTAGGAAAGGGAAGCCTCAAGGGCATGCTGTGAGCCGTTCCACTGTCAGCGAACGAGAGGTCATCGTCCAGTCGGCAGGGGTAGCGCTGGCAGGCAGTCTGACGCGTCCGGATCCGTCAGCCGGGCTGGTGCTGTTCGCCCATGGCAGCGGCCAGCAGTCGCTTCAGCCGCCGCAACCGCCACTTGGCGAGGGGGCTGGTGGAGGGCGGGCTGGCCACGTTGCTGTTCGATCTGCTCACCGCCGCCGAGGAGCGCATCGATGACCAGGACCGGTCGTTGCGCTTCGACATCCCCCTGCTCAGCCGGCGCCTGATTGGGGCGATCGACTGGGCCTGCAGCCAGCCATCTGTTCGAGGAGCCCGGAACCCTGGAGCAGGCCGCCCACCTGGCCCGCACCTGGTTTCTCCGGCATCTGAGAGGGGCCAGGCCCTGAAGGCCTCCCGATCCCTCACGCCTCCTCACGACATGGCTGTTCGACCTCCTCTCTGGACCAACCGCCACCAGGCGGGTCTCGCTCTTGTGGACGCCTTCGCTGATCGCCAGGGCCGCGCTCACGACACCACCCTGCTGGCGCTGCCGAGGGGGGGGGTGCCGGTGGCGGCGGCCATGGCCTCTCGCCTGGGGCTTCCGCTGGCGACCTGGTCGGTGCGCAAGGTCGCCGATCCGGCCTGGCCGGAGCTGGCGATCGGTGCGGTGGCCGCCGGTGGGGTGGTGGTCTGGCGCAACGGAGAGGGCGCACTTCTGCGGGCGACCACCGCCACCACCCACGGTTGGCTGCGGGCGCAGGAAATGGAACTGAGGCGCCGGCAAGAGCTCTTCGGAGACCCGCCGGGCGAGCAGCTGCGGGGCCGTCATCTGATCGTGGTGGACGACGGCATCGCCACCGGCATGACCATGAAGGCCGCCCTGCTCTCCCTGCGCAAGCTGGAGCCGGCCTCGCTGGATCTGGCGGTGCCGGTGGTCGATCGCGACGTCGCCACCGAGCTGAGCCAGCTGGTGGATCGCCTGGTGGCGCTGGCCCTCGTGGACGATCTCCAGGCCGTGGGTCTGTGGTATGAGCACTTCGAGCAGCTTCGGGACGAGCAGGTTCTGGCCCTGTTGAAACAGACGCCCCCTGCACGGGATCAGATCCCGCCGGGGACCTCAACCAGGGCCTGAGGCCACCCATAGACCCGGCTGGAACTGGATCCGGTCCATGGCCAAGGCCATCAGGCGACGATGGCCAGAGCCCCAGCCGAAGCCTTCCAGGACGACCTGGCGACCCTCCGAGCTCCGCCCATGCCCCGACAACCGATCGTGATCCTCGGTGGCTTCCTGATCAGCCCTGAGGCCTACGCCCCGATGGTGGACCGGCTCAGGCATCTGAGCGGACAGCCGGTGAAGCTGGTGCCGGTGGGTAAGGCCGAATGGCTGCTGACTGTGTTCTCCTTCGCCTGGGCTCGGATCCTGGATCGGGTGGCCACGACCGTGACCGAGCTGGCCGCGCGCTCTCCCACGGGCCGGGTGACCCTGATCGGCCACAGCTCCGGCGGAATCATGCTGCGGCTCTTCCTCGATGATGCGCCGTTCCAGGGCCGCAGCTACGACGGCAAGGCCCTGGCCGACACCCTGGTGATGCTGGGCAGCCCGCACACGGCGCTGAAGGCCACGGTGTTGCGCCGGATGGTGCAGCGGCGCCTGCCGGGTTCGCCCTTCGCCGATCGGGTGAGCTACGTGTCGGTGGCGGGCGATCTGGATCTGGAGAGCGCCACCCCCATGGCCCGGCGCCTGGCGCCCACGGCCTATCGCAACAGCAGCGGCGATGCCGCGGATCGCGGTGATGGCCTGGTGCCGGTGGCCTCCGCCCTGCTGGGGGGCTCCACGCCGCTGGTGTTGCCAGAGGTGGCCCACGGCGGCGCCTTCGGGCCCTGCTGGTACGGCTGCCCGGAGGTAGTGGAGCGCTGGTGGGCCCTGGCTCAGGAGGCCGGGTCGGGCAGCTCCCCCTGCGGCACGAACCGGTAGCTCCGGCGCAGCTCCGAGCTCAAGCGTGACCGCTGCCACCAGGGTGCGGGCCCACCGAACCTCTCGAAGATGGTGCTGGAGCCGTGAGGCCTTGCTGAGGCTGCGGAGGATCAACCAGTCGACACCGACAACCGCATTCCTTCTCACCCAAAGAGGCAGCGTTCCGCAACTAGATCGACAGCGAAGCGCCCAGATTGCGGGATTAAAAAGCTGCTTGGCCTGCTGAATCCTGGGCAGAGGAAGAGCCAGCGATTTGCGTTGCCTGCGGGCCTGCCTGGCCCGATGAAACCAAGGCGGTTCTGGTCAGAGCACTATGAGGTGGACGGCTTTTACTGGACAGATTCGGCCCCTGACATCGTTAACTCCGGGCGGGAGGAACAGGGTTTGGTCTCAGTGTAGACCTCTTGGGGAGTTTTGCCTCCCAAGGAGCTGTGTGGTCTTACATGGCCATACCTCCAGAAGAAGCGGGCCAGGCTGATCTCGGC
>NZ_JAGQBF010000009.1 GCF_024345495.1 Synechococcus sp. RedBA-s
CTCACGATGGAGCCGGGTCTGGGGATCCACTGGGGATTGGATTGGTTTCGCAGCCCCAAGCTCCCATGGCTCCCTGCCCACCCCATTGACTGAGACGCATGCTGTTGCAAGGGTTCTCAGACTTGTGTCGGGCAGTCAGCCTGACAACAGTCCTTGAGAAGCTGCAGAATCAGATGGGCTTTGCGTTCATTCTGACAGGTTGATCCCAGCTTCTTCCAGAGGAAGGCGACAGTGTCGAGCCTGAGTACATCCACACCTTGATTAGGCTAGAACAGCACAATCGAAAGGATCTCGATAAAGACCTCGGGATTGCTGTAATTCAGATTCCACTGGTAGTCGTGAAATGCCGTCATTACCCAGCGCTTCATCTCCTCATTCCAGGTGAAATTGCCTGGATCGGCTTCCGGGAAAACCATCAGCATACCCTGCTCAAACACATCCGGCACGGTCCTGTCCTCGAAGGTGAGGTCGTAGCCCTGGTGGCGGAGATCCCCATCCTTCGCCTTCAAGGCCCATTCATACTCATCTGAAGTGTGCTTCAGTACGATATCCAGAACCAACAAAAACCGTTTTTCCTGAATTGCTCAGAGATGTGCTGAATGTCGTCAAGACTTCCAGCACGGCTATCGATTTCGCGGAAGTTACTGATGGCATAGCCGCCATCACTCTTGCCCACCGGACACTTCTGGATCGGCATGATATGAACTATGTTCGCTCTCAACTCCTGGATGTAACTGATCTTGCTAGTCAAGTCCACCAGGCCATTGGCGAATCCATTGGTGGAAAGGGTCACGCCCGCCCACTTCTGTGAAAGGAGCCAGTGATGATCCTGCTCGTACATCAGGACGTCAATGGTGGGAGAGGAGGGCCTCGAAAAGAGAATCGAATCGGCTGGTTCGAGCGCTCCAAGGGCTTGGAGCCGGGGCGGGGGGTCTGGATCTTGTCCTGGATCTGGGCCTGGATCTGGGACTGGATCTGGGACTGGGACTGCGACAGGGACTTAGCCCCTGGCTTCTGTCTCGTAAAATCAGCGAGCAATGCCAACCAGTGAACGCGATGCTGGTCTACAGAATGCTGGTCTACAGAATCCAGCCCTCAGTTTCAGGATGAAAGTGCACCAGACCTTCAAGTATGCCTGCGCTGTAATTACCATTCATGCCTAGGAAGTCGCCCTTGGCCACATACAACGACTGGTCGGTTCCCCGTTGGCTGGAGCCTTCGTCGGCATCCCGGAGCACATCCGGATGAGCATTGGCCACCAGAACAGAGGGTATGGGGCTCACCAGAATCGGAAGGTCATTGCCGCTGTCACCAGCGAACACCGTGCTGGCGGGCCCAAATCCCCTCTGCTGCATCAAGAACTCCACAGCATGCAACTTGGTGGCCCGCTCGGGCAGGATGTCGAGAAGGCCCACCTGAGCTTGCTCATCGACACTGTAGATCCAGCTGGATTGGGCCTTCAGCTCTTTGAGCCGGGCCTCCATCACCTGGCGCAGGCTGGCCAGATCAACGTCCAGGGGCAGAAAGTAGCTGAGCTTGTAGGTGCTCTGGCGATCCTGCCCCTGCAGGGTGAGGTCCTCGATGGTGGGGAAGGCCTTGGCAATCTGAGCGCTGCTCAGCCCAGGCCAGTCCCTGGCGATTTCATCCTCCCAGGTCTGGGAATAGATCCATTCCGCCGGGGGCTTCAGCCCGTACATGCGACTGCCAACATCGCTGATCACCCAATCCGGTGTTGGGATGCCGAACTGCTCGATCGCCTGCTCCACCAGAGCCAGATGACGACCGGAGACGTAGGCCAGCGTCACCTCAGGCCGGGCCACCAGGGCAGCAAAGCGATCGCGGGCCAACGGCGACTCCAGGGGTTCGCCATTGGGAAGGAGGGTGCGATCAAGGTCCGTGCAGACAAGGATTCGATCCATGGGTCAGGGAGAGAAATGACTTGAGCGAATCGACCGGAGACAACGCTTCGGGATCAGAAGAAGCCGTAGTGCCTGATTGCCTCGAGAATCCCCCAGCAGTGAGCCCCACTAGCGAAGTAGACCTGCTCGTTCTCACTGAGGATGGAGAGTTCCTCCTGGTGTCGGTTGGAAACCACCACACCCAGGGTGTTGCCACTGAGCATGTCAGCGTCCCCTCCGGAGCCGCCGGTCACAAGCGTGCGATTTAGCGGAATATTGTATTGGTTGGCAACATAGCGCAAAGCCTGACCCTTGGAAGCCCGGGCCGGCACGATATCGAGATATTGGCCGAATGAGAGGGTGGCATTCACCGACAGTTCCTGCTGTCTAAGTAAGGCCTGAATGTCTTCGAGGGTCGGTGCAAGTTCGGCGTCGTAGTAGTACGACAGCTTGAAGCGGCTCTGTTCATTCTTGGGCTGGGGGGACAGCCCAGGTAGAGACTCCAACACCCGGCGCAGCACCTGGGGGGTCCAAGAGTGATCGATGTGATGGCTCCAGGCAATATCTGCGAACAGCTCGGAGGTGTAATAGATTTCCGTTCCAAGGCTTGTGATCAGCACATCTGGAGTGGGGATGTTGTTGCGCTTGAGGATGGTCAGCACAGAATCCAGGCGCCGGCCTGTGGCGATCCCGAACAGGAACTGGCGGCGATGGGTGCGTACCACTTTGGCGAATTGCTCCAGGGCCTCGGCATCGCCCATCAAGGTGTTGTCGATGGCCGTGAACAGGGCTCGGCTCCTGTAACTGCTGAACTGATGGGTGGCTGGGGGTTGGGCCAGCGGTTTCAGCTTCGACACCACCGGCTGCAGCATGGACAGATAGGCCTTGGCGTGGGCTTCCCAGGAATAGAAGCGTGCGATGTTGCGCAGTCCGTTGGCGGAAAGCTCATCCCAGCGGCTGGGCTTCTCCAGGATGGAGAGGATGGCCTCAGCGATGGCCTCACGGCTGAGGGGATCCACCAGCAAGCCATTGTGGCAATTGCCGATGATGTCGACAGGACCACCATTTTCGGTGGCCACCAGCGGCAATCCGCTGGCGGCGGCCTCCAGCAGGGTGAGACCGAAGGGCTCGGTCAGGGCGGGATTGACGAACACCCCTTTGGTGGCGGCAGCCAGGCGGTAAATCTCAGGCACTTCATCGGCAGAGTGATGCTTGGGGAGAGCCACGCGCCCGTAGAGTTCATAGAGATCAATCACGCAGAGCAATTCGGTCAGCACTAACTGGGCCCCATCATTGAGCTCACGAATGTCATCACGATTGCCCGCCACGATCACCAGATTGGCCAACTCCTGCAGGCGCTTGCTCTGCCCATAGGCCTCCAGCAGGGACACGATGTTCTTGCGTTCATCCGGCCGCGACAAGGCCAGAATCATCGGCTTTGTTGAATCACGCAGAAACAGACTGAGGGTGTCCTGGAAGTCTTTGGCGGTTGACGTCTGCCCCTGCGTAGGCGGGTAGAACTGCTCGAGATCGGTACCCGGCGCGATGACCGCCATCTTTTCAGGCGTGTAGTAATCGTAAAGCTCATACTGGCTCACGATTTCATTGCGCGTGCTGGTGATGACCAACTCGGCACAGCTGAGCGTGTCTTCCTCGGCACTGATCCGTGCCTGCATATGATAACGCTGCTCGATTTGTTCGATGCCCATGCCGATGGCGAGCAAGCGGCGGTATTTGTCTCTGCCGAGGGAGTGACCCGTATGGATCAACGGCAGGCCGGTGAGATTCGCGAGGCGCACCCCCACATATCCAGCATCGGCGTAGTGGGTGTGAACGACATCAGGCATCTTCGGCTGCTCAGCCAGCCATGTGGAGAGGTGGTCAGCAAAGCTATCCATGTGAGGCCAGAGCTGCTCCTTGGGTAGGTACTCATTGGGACCTGCCTTGATACGTACAATATGAAGGTTCTCGCCCAGCTTCTCAACGGGAACCGCGTAGTCAGGACTGACATGATCATCCATGACCAACCGAGTGACCAGATCTACCCGCTCTACGCCATCCTGCTTGGCCAGTGCCTTGGCCAGTTCAACCACATATTTTGTCTGCCCCCCTGTGTCTGCATCACGCCCGAGCTCGAGATTCTGGCCTCGAATTAATCCATGCACACTGATAAGCAGGATGTAGAGCCCACTGGGGTTGGCCGCATCAACCATGATCGCCTACCGAAAAAGTGATTCAAGAATTCTCGGCAACTGCTTTGGAGTGGCTGAGCGGGAATAGCCGTCCATGCCAATCGCTCGGAACGCTGATGCGGAGATAGAAACTCGGAGGAGGAACCACAAAGACAAAACCTGGAGACAGCTGGGCGCGAGAACAGACCTCCCTTAACTTGTTCATCGTTTGATAATACATATAACTAGGCATTCCGTCAAGTCTTTATTGCAACGCCCGAATTTCCTCCAGAAATAGCGAACTCGAAGGCGTCTGCACAGAGAGGGAGAGAGGGGCCTCAGTCGCGGTCGCAGTCGCGGTCGGGGGACTTCTGCCGCTCACCCCTCGGGTTGTGGGGCGCCCCTGGCGGGAGCGGTGGTGTGTTGAGGCCTCCAGCCCTCGAGAACCGAGGCCAGGAGGCTGCGTATTTTCAGAGCCAACAGCACCAGCCTCTGCACCCAGCCCAGCTGGGCGGCTCACTCCATCCCAGGCTGCCGGCCACCGGTCCCGTGAGCAGGCCCATCAGCAGACGACGCGACAGGGGGTGCAGGGGTGGGCGGGATGTCCGCGATGCCCATCCGGGAGCCAAACACGACCCAGAAGCGAATCGGTTCCGCCACACGGAGGAGTGCACATCAAGGTAGTCGTCGTAGCGCTTGCGGGGGCGGGCCTCGAACTCACCGCTTCGCTGCAGCAGGTCGGAGATCGAAGGCAGACAGCAGGTTTTCAGTAGAGCCAGCCGCGGGGATCGTGTCATGTCCCAGGGGAAGCTGATCCCCGGCACCGGCGTCGAGGCTATCGAGTCAGGAACGCCTCCACCTGCGCCTCGTTCCAGCTGGGGCCGCCCAGCCAGCGGCCCATGGCCGCCGCGATGGCCGAAGCCGTGAGCAGCCACGGCAGCAGAGCGGCATTGCCCTGGAGGGTGAACACAAACAGAGCACAGAACAAAGGAGTGCGGCAGGCCCCGCTGAAGAGGGCCGCCGCGGCCACTCCCGCCAGGGCCGCCTGCTGCTGCTCCGGCAAGGCGCCGAGCCAGGGGGTCACCAGCACAGCCCCGAGGGTCATGGAGTCATGCATCAGCCCTCCGGGGGCCCCGATCGCAATGCTGAGCAGGGGTCCCAGCAGGCGCGGCAGAGCCGCCCACCACGCTGTTGCGGGTGCGCCCGCCAGGGCCGGTCCCAGGGCGAGCGAGCCGTCGTTGAGACTGAGGCCTCCGCTGAGCACGGCCAGCAGGGCGAGGCTCAGGCTGATCCCCACAGCGGTGAGCCAGCGGCTGCGGGAGCGCAGCCGCTGGGCCAGCCAGCCGGAGAGGGGGATGAGCAGGCGCACCAGCAGCACCCCCAGCAGGGCCGTGACCAGGGTGATCAGCAACGCCAGCGGTAGCAACTGCAACTCCAGCGCCGCGCCCATGCCCTCTGCCAGGCGGGCCGGCTGACCCAGCCGCGAGTTGAGCGCTCCGCCGAGCCCCCCAAGGATCAGGGTCGGCACCATCAGCGGCAAGCCATGGACAGCGCTGAGTTCCTCCAGGGCATAGGCGGCTCCCAGCAGGGGAGAGCGAAAGGCCGCCCCAAGGCCGGCGCCGCCCCCGATGGCGGCCACCAGGGCCACAGGCAGCTGCCGCAGCAGGAGGAAGCGGTGGCGCAGCGCCAGCAGCACAGAGGCGCCCAGGGCCGCGGACGGGGATTCGGTGCCCACGCTCAGGCCGGCCAGATGGGTGAGGGCCACCAGCGGCAGGCGTGCCAGCTGGCGCCTCAGCTCGAGGCTGGCGCCAGCCCTGGTTCGCTCTGCTTCGCCGCTGGCGTTCTGCAGCACCAGCACCCCGGTGATGCCACCACCACGCCCCGGTGCCAGGGGCCCCCAGGCGAGCACCAGGAACAGGGCCGTGCCCAGCACCAGGGGCAGCAGCAGCCAGGGCCGCTCCGCCGGCCCGCCCGGAGTCCAGAGCGCCTGCAGGCGGAACCCCAGCTCCGAGAGCCACTGGTACGGAAGCTCCACCAGGCCAATGGCACAGCCGGCCAGCAGCAGCGTCAGCGACCAGGCCAGGGCCGCGCGCAGGCCGGTGGCAGGGGAAGGAGAAAGGCGTGGACCGTTCACCGGCTGGGAGCGAGGCGGCCGTAGGCGCGCACCAGCAGCACCAGGATCCCGCCAAGGGCCAGCAGGGCCAGGGCCAGGGGCACCTGGGAGCTGACCGGTATAGCCACCGCCATGGCCACCAGCAGGCCTGTCCCCTCCTGCTGCAGGAAGCCCGTGAGTGCCGTGGCCTGTCCAGCCTGGGCGGGGAAGGCCTGCATCGGCATGGCCAGGCCGATCGGCACCAAGAGGCCGGCCCCCAGGGTGACCACGAGCATCGGCAGCAGCAGGGAGGCGGCATCGAAGCGGCCCGCCAACCCCAGCACCAGCATCAACCCCGCACCGGCCAGCACGGCGCCGAGCCCGCCGCGCAGCAAGCGCTCCTGGCCCAGGCCCACCACCCAGCGGCTCACGATGGCGGCGCCCAGCAGATAGGGCACGCTCAGGCTGAGGGAGATGGCACCGAACTGAGACGGGCTGAAGCCAAATCCCTGCTCGAAATCAAACGGACTGACCGCCCCATAGACCACCATCAGCCCGGTGCCGAAGGTGGCAATCAAGGTGGGCACCAGGAAGCGGGAATCACGGGCCAGGCGGCCATAACCCAAGGCGATCCCGCCCAGGCCCAAACCTGCTCTCCGCTCTGTCGGGGGCAGTCGGCGGACTTGCTTGAGCCCACGGGAGAGCACCACTGCCGTGGCTGCCCCCAGGAGCGCCAGCAGCAGGAAATCGACGCGCCACGGGGCCACTCGGGCGATCAATCCGCCCAGGAAGGGCGCCAGGCCGAGGGCAATCGCATAGCTCATGGCCACGAACGACATGGCCCGGGTCAGCAGCCGGTCGCTGAAGACATCGCGCAGGCAGGCCCGTGACACCGAGGTGCCACAGCCGGCGCCGATGCCCTGGATCAGGCGCATGATCAGGAATGGAGCAAAGCCCGTGACCACCACCAGCAGCAGGCTGGCCAGGCTGAACAGAGCAAGACCCGTGAGGGCCGTGGGCCGTCGTCCCCAGCGATCGGAAAGAGGTCCCCAGACCAACTGCGAGAGGCCGTAGCCCAGCGCATAGGCGGTGATCGACTCCTGACTGCCAGCGGCGCTCACCTGAAAGTCGCGCGCCAACAGCGGCAGGGAGGGCAGATCGATGAACAGCCCCGACTGGCCCAGGAACGTGCCGGCGCAGCCGTAGAGAATCTGGCTTCGGTGCGCCGCCGCTGAAGTGATGCCGGATCCTGCAGCTTGGCCTTGATCGTATCGGCGGCAACAAGCCGAAACCCTGCGGCAGGGCCTTTCTGGTGGCAGGGCGCGCCATTCTTGAAGGGTGGCCGCCGCAGCGAGCATTGTGAAGGCAGAACCGCCCGAATCCAGCAGCGCCCCTGAGGTGGGCGGCGGCTGGCCGGTGATCACCGGCTGGGCCAAGGCCACCCTCTCCCCCAAAGGCCCCCTGCTCTGGCAGACGCTGCTGCACAAGAGCGCCTGCCTTTCCTGCGCCTGGGGCACGGGCGGCCAGAACGGCGGCTTCGTCGACGAGCTGGGTGAACCGCTGCAGCGCTGCCTAAAGAGCGTGGAGGCGATCGGTGCGGAGCTGCAGGCGGCTGTGCCCGAGTCCGTCTTCGCCGGCCGCAGTGTCGCCGAGCTGCAGGCCCTCACCTCCCTGGAGGCCGATCGGCTCGGCCGCCTCAGCCATCCCTTGATCCTGCGCGAAGGCGGCAGCCACTACGAACGCCTCGGCTGGGACGAGGTGTTCAAGCTGGCCGAAGCGGCTTTCCGGCGCCCACCGCAGCGGGTGGCCTCCTACAGCTCCGGCCGCTCCTCCAACGAAGCCGCCTACCTCTTGCAGCTGCTGCTGCGGGCCTGGGGCTCCAACAACCTGGCCGACTGCTCCGACCTCTGCCACGCCCCCTCCACCGTGGGGCTGAACGAGGTGTTCGGCTCAGGCACCTCGATGGTGAGCCTGGAGAGTCTGCAGCAGGCCGACTGCGTGGTGCTGGTGGGCTCCAACGCACCGGCCAACCACCCGCGGCTGATGAACGAGCTGATCCGCCTGCGCGAGCGCGGCGGCAGCGTGATCGTGATCAACCCTGTGCTGGAGGTGGGCCTGCTGAAGTTCGGCTCGCCCGCCTTCCCGATCAAGTCGATGCTGCGGGGCTCGGAGATCGCCTCGCTGTTCCTGCAACCGGTGCCGGGCAGCGACACCGCCGTGTTCCTGGGCATCCAGAAGGCGTTGCTGGAGGCCGGCCAGATCCGTCACGCGTTCCTGGCGGCCCACGCCGAAGGCTCCGACGCGGTGCTGGAGCAGCTGCGCGTCACCAGCTGGGAGGCGATCAGCGCCTGCTGCGGCCTCAGCCGCGAGGAGCTGGAGCATGCCGCCGCCGTGATCGCCCGCTCCAACGGCGTGGTCTTCGCCTGGGCGATGGGGATCACCCACCACGCCAACGGCACCGCCAACGTCCATGCCATCGCCAACACCGCCCTGCTCAGCGGCAATGTGGGCCGGCCGGGGGCGGGCACGATGCCGATCCGCGGCCACTCCAACGTGCAGGGCTTCGGCTCCATGGGGGTGACGGTGAAGCTGCGCGCCGAGATGCAGCAGGCCCTCGAAGCGCTGCTGGGCCGCCCGCTCAGCAGCGTGCCCGGCTATGACACCCGCGCCCTGATCGAAGCGGCGGAAGCAGGAGAGGTGGACACCCTGCTCTGCCTGGGAGGCAACCTCTGGGGCGCTAACCCGGATTCGCAGCAGGCCCGCCGTGCCCTCGGCCGCATCGACACCGTGATGTACCTGGCCACCAAGCCCAACCAGGGGCACTTCCATGGCCTCGGCGCCCGCCAGACCCTGGTGCTGCCGGTGTTCAACCGCTTCGAAACCCCGCACCGCACCACCACCGAATCGGGCAACAACTTCGTGCGCCTGAACGAACCCGGCACCACCCACCTCAAGCGCGCCGACCTGATCAGTGAGGTGGGTTTCCTCGCCGAGCTGGCCCGGCGGCTGATGGGCCACGATCCGATCGACTGGGGCCGCCTGCAGGACCCTGTCTATGTCCGCCAGTTGATCGGCCGCACCGTACCCGGCTATGGCCCGATTGCCGGTATCGATGCCACCAGGCAAGAATTCAGCGTGGAGGGGCGGGTGTTCGAGCAGCCCAGCTTCCCCACGCCTTCAGGGAAAGCACGGATGGAGCCCACACCCCTGCCGGCGCTGGAGCTGCCCGAGCCGGCCCACTTCGGTGGCCTGGCGCCGGGGGAGAGCGGCCTGGTGCTGGCCCTGATCACGGCCCGCAGCTACGGCCAGCACAACACCGTGGTCTACAAGGCGGGCGATGCCTACAGGGCCATGCCCCACCGCCAGACGATCCTGATGAACCGCGCCGACCTGGCCCGCACCGGCCTGGCCGCCCACCAGCGGGTGACGGTGCAGGGCGAGGCCGGAACCCTGGAGGGCATCGAGATCATCCCCGGCGAGATCCGCGAGGGCGCCGCCCTGATGTTTTACCCGGAGGTGAATGCGATCATCCGCGCCCCGGTGGATCCCCGCAGCGGCACGCCGGCCTTCAAGCGGGTGCCGGTGCTGGTGCGCGGCGGGCTCAGGCCTCTGGCGACAGTGCCAGGCGCCGCGTCAGCTGGTGCAGGGGCAGGCTGAGCAGGATCAGGCCGAGGGCAGCGGCGCTGTTGGCGGTGTCGTTGCCGATGGCGGCGATCAGGAAGACCAGGGAGCCCAGCAATACGATCAGCGCGCTGATCGGATAGCCCGGATCGCGGAAGGGCCGCTCCAGGCCAGGCTCCCGCCAGCGCAGCAGCAGCAGCGAGGTGATGCCGCTCAGATACAGCAGCACGTAGAGGAAGGAGGCGATCCCCAGCAGGATCGTGAAATCACCGAACGCCACCAGCAGTCCGGCCGTGGAGGCGGTCAGCACCAGCGCCAGCACGGGGGTGCCGCCGGCACTCACGGCCGCGAACTGGGGCAGGAAGAGGCCATCGCGGCTGAGGCCGTAGAGGATGCGCGGCGCACCCATCACCACGGCATTCACCAGGCCGAAGGAGGAGATCAGCGCCAGCACCACGATCAGCTGGGAGCTCCACGACCCGAAAATCACTTCGGCGGCATCGGCCAGGGGCAGCACCGATCCGGCGATGCGCGAGACCGGCAGCAGCCGCAGCAGGGCCAGGTTCACCAGTAGATACAGCCCAGCCACGCTGAGCACGCCGCCCACCAGGGAGCGGGGCAGATCCTTGCTGGGCTCGGCGAATTCCTCGGCGAAATAAATCGGGCTGTGCCAGCCGTCGTAGGTGGTGATCACGGCCTGCATGGCGAACACCGCGCCGATGCCGAGGCTGATCCCACCAGCCGCCAGTGGATCAGCGGGGCCCGCGGCCTCCAGCAGCGGTTCGGACACGCCCGCCAGCTCCCTCACCGGAGGGTGCAGGAAGCAGGCCGTGATCAGGCCGAGGAAGGCGATGGCCTTGCCCAGGCTGAGGATCTTCTGGCTGAGGCTGCCGGCCTCAAGGCCCAGCTGCTGAATCAGCGCGAAGGCCAGCAGCACCAGCAGGGCCACCACCTTGCTGCCCACGGGCAGGGCCGGCAGCAGACCGATCGTGTAGTCGCCGATGGTGACCGCCACCCAGGCCAGGCCGGCGCAGTGGCCCACCCAGTCGATCCAGCCCACGGAGAAGCCGGCCTGATCCCCCAGGGCCCGGCGGGCGTAGATGGTCCAGCCGCCGGCCCGGGGCATGGCCGTGCTTAGTTCGGCCACGGCCAAGGCCCCCAGCAGGGCATAGAGCGCCCCCGCCACCCAGGCGGCCACGATCAGGGGCGCACTGCCGAGCTGCTCGGCCACCAGCCCCGGGGTGCGCAAAATGCCGGCACCGATCGTGCCGCCCACTGCCCCGGCGATCCCGAAGCTGACCCCGAGGATCTGCAGCAGCGCCCCCGGCTGGGCCGGTGCTGGTTCGGATCTGGACATCAGGCACCCTGCGATCGCCGCGGGACCCGAGCAGGCTCCCAACGCTGGCAAGTCTGCTCGGCGGGCAAGCCTGATCGATGGCCACCGTCGCCGTTCAGGTCAATCCTGGCCGCCACGGTGTCCGGCCTGCGACGGCAACCGTTGCCCAACGACCAGTGCCAGGGCCGTGGCGACAGCCACCACGGCCAGCAACGGACCTGCGGCCACGGGTCCCCCGCCATTGAAGACGAGGCTCAGCAGCGTGCCGGCGACACCCACCCCCCCCAGCACCAGGCCCGCACCCAGGCCGGTACGGGAGGCGGGCAGGGTGGCCAGGGCCGTTGCGGTGAGGCTGGTGACCACCAGGCTGTGGGCCAGACCCAACGGCGGCAGCAAGACCGGGAGCAGGACCGCCGGCCCCAGCAGGGCGAGGGTGAGCAGGGCCGCCAAGGCCGTCAGACCGAGCTTCAGGCAGCGCCGCTTCCCCCAGCGACTCGCCAGCTCTCCTCCCCAGGGGGCCACCAGGGCCGAGACGATCAGCACCACCGCCGCTACGTTTCGCTCGGCCGATGCCGGGGCCCCAGCCATCGACACCCGGGGCAACAGTGTTAACAGGCTGCCTGTGACCACCCCCACCGCCAGGGCCAGGGACAGCAGATGCAGGGCCTGGCTGGGCGGAACGCGTTCTGTGGTGGGCGGTTTGCCGCCTGAGGGCGGAAACGGCGGCAAGCGCCGCAGGACGGCAAGCCCCAGGGCCAGCACGGCGGCACCCAGGGCGAAGGTGAGGGCCGGCCCCAGCCGCAGAGCCGCTGCGGTGAATGGTGATTCCAGAGCTCCCAGCAGCCCCTGAGCGCAGGTGAACAGCGCCGCGACCCGGGGCAGTTGGTGCAGGGGGGCAGCCTCGCGCAACACCGCCAGGGCCGGGCTGGCCGAGCTCTGAACTGCCACCATCCAGGCCACCATCAGCAGCGGCAGCAGCAGGCTGCCGGCGGGGATTCCTTGCTGCAGCAGGCCCACCACCCCAAGAAAGATCAGGCCAGCCACCAGCACAGCCACACTCACCGGCAGCAACCGTCCCCGCGCGCTGGGGTCGCGCCGGTCGGAAAGCCAGCCCGCCAGCGGTTCGATCACCAGCCCAAGCAGTCCCGGCAGCAGGGCGAAGGGCAGCAGCAGCTGGCTGAATCCGTGGCTGCTGAGCAGCTCAGGCTGATAAGCCCGATAGATCATCCAACCCAGCAGCAGGGCCATCTGCAGCACCACCACGCCCCAGGCCAGACGCCAGCGGATGGGAGACGATGGGACCTGGCTCATGGTCGCCAATCCGGAAGGCTCGCGCGCAGGGCGGCCAGGTCGGGGGCACTCCGCAGGGCCGCCACCACTTCGGGCAGGGGCTCGGTGAACACCTGTGGATTGGTGTGCTCGCCGGGGAGGTGAGGTGTGTAGGCAAGCACGATGGCGGGGGGCTCGAAGCGGGTCGCCACCCCCTCACAATCGCCGCGGGCATCGAGCGGATGCCAGCCGAAACCAGGGAGCGCCACCCAGTTGAACCCATGCAGGGCAAAGGGTGGGCCGCTGTCGTCAATCGAGAGGCGCTGGTACCCGAATCCTGCCGGAATCCCGTTCGCTCTGAGCAGGGCCGCGAGCAAATGGCTCTTGGCAAAACAGATGCCGCTGCGCTGCTCCAGCACCTCGGAAGCGGCGCAGGTCACGGATCCGGCGGTGGTGGTGGTGAAGGTTTGGCCTGGGCCCCCATCGTCAAAGCTGTGGCGCACACGGTCACGCACCCAGAGGAAGCAACGCTTAACCACCTGGAGTTGGGTGCCAGCGCTGCCCAGTCGTCGCGCCAGGGCACTCACACCGGGTGAGTGCCAGTCGACGACCGCGCTGCTGGCCAGATGGATTGCGCTCGGGGGGCTCATGCGGGTCCGGTGGCGAAGGGCCAGGCGCGGGTGGAGGCGATCAAGTCCGCATCCGTAAGTGCGTCACTGCGACGCACCTCAGCCTGACGTGCTTCCGCCACAGTCCGCTGCAGACCCTCTCCCATGGCCTCCCGCAGCAACGGGCTCGCTGCGAAGGCCAGCACCGCCTCGGTGAGGGTCTGGGGAAGCCTTGGGGCCTCGGCCGGGGACGCTGTGGCGGGGTCCCCCGTTAACGGTGGTGGCAGGCACCGGGGACATCGCAGACCCTCCTGCACCGCCGCCAGGACCGCACCGACCAGCAGGTAGGGGTTGGCGCTCAGGTCGGCCACCTTCAGCTCCAGATGGGCCGACTCGCCGCCAGCGGCGGGAACCAGCCGCAACGCCGCCTCCCGGTTCTCCACCCCCCACACCCGGAATGGTGCCGCCCATCGGCCCGGCGCCAGCCGGCGGTACGACACCGCCAGGGCGCAGGCCAGGGGCATCAGGGCCGGCAGATGCTCCAACAGACCCGCCAGCAGCGCCTCCCCCTTCGGAGTCAGCCCGGCCGGGCCAGCCCCACCACCCAGCAGCGCCACACCGTGCTCCGCCACGCTCAGGTGCAGGTGGCCGCCATTACCCACCAACTCGGCGGTCACCAGCGGAGCGAAGCTGCAGATCCAGCCGAAGCGTCGGCTCACCTGCTGGATCACCAGGCGTGCCGCCACCAGGCGATCGGCCGCCCGGAGGGGCTCGGCCGCGGCCAGCGACAGCTCGAACTGGCCGGCTCCGTATTCCGGGTGCAACTGCAGCCAGGGCAGCTCGGCGGCATCAAGGGCCTCGGCCACAGCCGTGAGGTAATCCAGACCCTGGACCAGACGATCGGCGCTGTAGGGACCCCCCACCACCGCCGGGATCCATTCCCCATCCGGCTCCGGCAGGCCCACCATCCACTCGATCTCGAAACCGACCTGGGCGCTCAAGCCTGCAGCGAGCAGGGCCGTCTGCTGCCGGGCACAGAAGCCTCGCTGATCGAGGGAATAGACGTCACCGTTGCGCTCGTGGCGGACGCCGGGGGCCCAGGCCCAGCCGGACGCAGGGTCGAGCGGACCCAGGGCCGTGAGATCGGGCCTCAGGCGCAGGTCGCCATCGGGCCGCGCCAGAGATTGCTGGGGATCGATCAGCCCCGTGGCCCCGAAGGCATCCGCCACCGGTGAGAAGCCCACCCCGTGGCGAGCCACCTGCGGCAGCCGCTCCAGCGGCACTCCCTTCACGAGCACGGAGCCGGCGTGGTTCACGAAGGTGACCGCCAACCGGCGCAGGCCGCGCTCCAGAAGCTCGGCCATCAGCGTGGCGGCGTGCGCATGGACGGAATCATCGGCGTCGTGGCTGGCGATGGCCCTGGGAAGATCCGTCACTGCAAGGCAGGCACTCACCCCGAAATCATTGCCCGATTCGGCGGCACCGGCCATCGTGGGGACCGGCGCCGCTGGTTCCGTTGGCTCACGCGGCCCTGCTCATGGTCGATGTCCAGAACGGCACCTGGCGCTGGCGCCCGCCCGCCGGGAGGGCCTGGTGATCAAGCCCCTGGCCCCCTCGCCGATGAACTGGTGATGGCCGGCCTGGTCGAGGCCTGCATGGCCGAATCTGCCGAGCGCCACCGCTCGGCCCTGACGTGCTTCCGGGGCTACTGCCGGCAGCTGAACGTGGCGGCGTTCAGCGGGGGGTCAGCGGCTCACCTTCGCCTGCTGCCGAGGTCGGAACGGGGAGAGGTGGACAGGCCAGGTTCCCCTGCCACAAACCCACGCCATTCGACTTGGCCGTCCAGATGACGCCGGGGCGGCCGTCACGCACCACCGCCTTGCACGATCGCTGCACTCCCGCAGAGGTGGTGAGCAAAGCGTCAGCCGTCTGGCAGCTGAAGGATTCCTTCATCCCTTTACCGCTGGCCGCACATCCGACCAGGTTGGTGAAGCTCACCCGGGATCCGTCTTCCATTGCCTTTTTGCCGAGATAGATGGCAAAGGAGGTGGGATCGGGCTTGAACGGCAGGGCGACGGCGGCTAGGGGCAAGCCGAGCACCGAGAGGGCGAGCGCAACCTGAAACGTGTGGCGCATGAAAGGCAAGGCGATTGACAGCTGAGCGGAACGCATGGGCGTTGCTTCGATCATCACCCGCCCAGATAAGCCATCTCCGCATGGGGGCGTTGAGTTGTGACAGTCCCTGAAGATTGCCCTTCGGCGCGCTCCTCGCTGTAACGGTCGTGGCGCCCGCTCCAGAGGCTGCGCAGGGCCCCGTTCAGGCTCTCGCCCGCGGCGGCAGGCCCGCGCAACCAGGGTTTGAGATCCAGGCCGCTGGAGGCGAACAGGCAGGTGTAGGCCACCCCGTCGGCGGTGACGCGCAGGCGATCGCAGTCGCCGCAGAAGGGGGCGGAGATCGAGGCCACGACGGCCAGATGGCCGGCCCCATCGCGGTAGCGCCAGCGGCTGGCCGTGCCGTGGGCCTGGCGACCCAGCGGCACCAGGGGCCAGTGGGCACCGATCCGGCGCACCATCTCAGCGGCGGGAAGCACCAGATCCGGCTGCCAGCCGTTGCGGTTGCCCACGTCCATGAACTCGATCAGACGCAGCTCGATCTCCCGCTGGCGGGCCAGCTGCGCCAGGGGCAGCAGCTGATCCTCGTTGCGGCCCCTGGCGATCACGGCGTTGAGCTTGAGGGCGCCGCCGGCGGGATCGAACCCGGCGCCGTGGGCATGGTCGAGGGCGGCCAGCACCTTGTCGAGCACGGCCTCGCCCGCCGCCACCCCGCCGGCGAGGCCTGCCATGAGCGCCACGCTCTCGCCATCGGTGCCGTCAAGGCTCACGGTGATCCGATCCAGGCCAGCCGCCCGCAGGGCCTGGGCCCGCTCGGCGCTGAGCAGCACCCCATTGGTGGTGAGGGCGATCTCGCTCAACCCCGGCTCGCCAGGGCTGGCCGGGGTTGAGCGCAGGGGCTGCAGGGCAGCCACCAGCTCCTCCAGACCCCGGTGCAGCAGGGGTTCCCCGCCGGTGAGCCGCAAGCGACGGAAGCCCAGCGCCGACGCCGCGCTCACCAGCTGGAGCCGTTCGTCCTGGGTCAGCAGCTCCGGAGGGTCGTGGCTGTCAGGGCAGCAGTAGGGGCAGGCGAGGTTGCATCGGGCGGTGAGGGAAAGACGCAGCACTCCACCCGGGCGGCCCAGTTGATCAAGGGGTGGGGTCGGAGCTGCCACTTCTGCCCGGCCGGGGCGGCCGGCTGCCGGGGCTTCAGCCTGGCGCAGACCTGCTGAAACCGTCGCCTGACGCGGGCGCGCAATCGGCCGGGGTGTTGGCATTGAGCAGCTGCGCGGGATCAAGGTTCACGGCGCAGACGCAACGGGTCTGCTCCAGCCAGCGCAGCAGGCTGCGGCCGCCCCGGCCGGTGAAGGCCTCCGCCGCCGCCCGGTTGGAGGGGGTGGCCGGATAGAGGCCCAGCAGGGGCTGCAGTCGGTGGCCATCATGGGCCAGGTGAATGGTGTCGGGATCGAAGCCGGCTTCGGCAGCGGCCACCAGGGCCCTCAGGCTCTCCAGCTGCAGGCGGGGCATGTCCACCGGTGCGAGCAGCAGGCGCTGGCCAGGGTGGAGCGCCATCAGCCGGGTGAGTGCCAACAGGGGACCCTCCCGGGGCGGCGGCTCCAGCAGCACCTCGATCTCCAGCCCGAGCTGCCGGTTCAACTCATGGGCCAGCCGGCCGTGGGAGCGATGGCGGCTCACCAGGGTGAGGGGTGCTCCGAGGCCAGCGAGCAGCTGCAGGGCCCGCTCCAACCAGGTCCCACCTTGGGGGTGGGGCAGCAGGGCCTTGTCGGTGCCCATGCGACGGCTGTCGCCACCGCTGAGCAGGCAGGCCCGCAGGGGGGCCGGCTGCGGCCTGGGGTCAAGGCGCAACGGGCCTGCAGCTGCTCCGCTCATCCTGGAACTGAAGCACGCTGGCGACCTCCACTTCCGCGCTCAGTGGTTGGCGAAGGGACCCTCCTTCATCATCCGCGCCGAGACCTTCTTCTCCGGATCCACACCGGCGAAGGTGGGTGGCAGCCAGACCCTCACCACCATCAGCAGGGCCATGGTGATCAGGAACATGCAGACCGCCAGGATCTGGTGCCAGTCGGTTTCGAGCACACCATTCACAATCACTTCCCGCAGCACCGACACGATCGCGATCTCCACCGACACACCGATCGACACCCTCTGCTCCTGCAGATAAATGATCAGCAGGCGGAACAATTCCACCAGGATCAGGATGAAGAGGATGTCGGCGGTGATGGCATGGAACTGCGGCGCCATCAGCAGCGTTGAAAAGAGGATGCGCATCTGCAACACCATCACGCAGAACAGGCCCACGCAGAGAGACACCGCGATCAGGTCCTGAATCGCTTCCAGCGACTGAACGATCTGGACACGGCGGAACTGCTGGTACCAGCGCACCTCGCCGGGTAATGGCGTACCTGAACCGATCGAGGCCGGCAACGGTTCGGCGTGGGCGGGTTGCTGATCGACGCTGATCGGCTCAGCGGTGGTGGTGGGAGTGACTGTTGGGGTGGGTGAACTCACGGTGAATCGGGCTCAGCGATCGGGGATCTGTGGGCGAACCTTAGGCGGCACGATTCTTATGGGTCAACCAGTGAATGATGAGATTTGCTGATTGGCGCCATAGGCTCCTACTCTCGCGTCCGCGTCTAACCCCAGCCAGCACAAGCGATGGGAGAGCATGGAGTTCGGCTCCCCTTGCACCACCTGCCCAGTGCCCGCTCCCGCCAAGGCTCAGTGCCCCTACTGCGGAGTCGGCTGTGGCCTGGAGCTCAAACCACCGGCGGCGAACACCACCACCAACAGCAACAACCAACCAGACAGCCCAGCCGCCAGCGCTGCGATCTGGTCGGTGCGGGGGGACCGGCAGCATCCCTCCTCCCTTGGCCAGGTGTGCGTGAAGGGGGCCACGGTGGCCGAGACCCTGGACCGCAATCGCCTGAGCACACCCTTGTGGCGAGAGCAGCGCGACCAGCCCTTTGAGGCCATCAGCTGGGAGCGGGCCTTCACGATTCTGGTGGAGAGGATCCAGGCGATCCAGGCGGAGCGGGGATCCAGCGCCATCGCGATGTACGGCTCTGGCCAGTTCCTCACCGAGGACTACTACGTCGCCAACAAACTGATCAAAGGGGCCCTGGGCACGAACAATTTCGATGCCAATTCACGGCTGTGCATGAGTTCCGCGGTGTCGGGCTACAAGCTCAGCCTGGGCTCCGATGGCCCCCCCTGCTGCTACGACGACCTCGACCTGGCCGAGACGGTGGTGCTGATCGGCACCAACACGGCCGAGTGCCATCCCGTGCTGTTCCAGCGGCTGCTCAAGCGCAAGCGCCGCCAGAAAGAGGCGCTGCAACTTGTCGTTATTGATCCCCGTGCCACCGCCACCAGCGATGTGGCCGACCTGCATCTGGCCATCCGCCCAGGCACCGATCTGGCGCTGCTGCACGGGGTGGGCCATCTGCTGCTGGAACGGGGTGCCGTTGACCCTGAGCGGGTGGCGGCCACGGCCGACGGCTTCGCGGAGCTGGCGGCCCTCTGGGCCGGCTGGACACCGGAGAAGGTCTGCGCCCTGTGCGGAATCGAGGAGAAGGCGCTGCGACACCTGGCGGCGCTCTGGGCCGCCAGCTCCGGGGTGCTCAGCCTCTGGTCGATGGGGGTGAACCAGAGTGTGGAGGGCACCGCCACCGTGGCGGGGATCATCAATCTGCATCTGGTCAGCGGCCAGATCGGCAGACCCGGCGCCGGACCCTTCTCGCTCACCGGGCAGCCCAATGCCATGGGCGGACGGGAAGCCGGCGGTCTGGCCGCACTGCTGCCTGGCTACCGCTCGATCCATGAGGCCAGTCACCGCGCCGCGATCGAGCAGCACTGGGGCTTTCCTGCCGGGGCGATCTCCGAGCGGGATGGCCTCTCGGTGTGGGAGCAGATCGAGGCGATGGAACGCGGCGAGCTGGACCTGTGGTGGGTGGCGGCCACCAACCCGCTGGTGAGCCTGCCCTGGCTGGATCGGGTGCGCCAGGCAGTGGCCCGCTGCCCCCTGGTGGTGCTGAGCGAGGCCTACGCGGGCACCGAAACCGAAGCGGTGGCCCACCTCGTGCTGCCGGCCGCCCAGTGGAGCGAAAAGGAGGGCGTGATGACCAACTCGGAGCGCCGGGTCACCCTGTCCCAGGCGTTCCGGAAGCCCCCGGGCGAAGCCCGTCCCGACTGGTCCATCTTCGCGGAGCTGGGCCGCCGGCTGGGCTTTGGCCAGCAGTTCGCCTACGGCTCCTCAGCTGAGGTCTACGCCGAGTTCGCTGCGATCACCGCCGGGCGGGTTTGCGACCACAGCGGACTCAGCCACGGCCTGCTGGCCGAGCACGGGCCCCAGCAATGGCCGTTCCCGGCAGGCACCGCTCCGGGGGGCGGCCAGGCGCGACTGCACACCCAGGGCGTCTATCCCACCGCCAACGGCAAGGCCCGCCTGGTGGCCCAGCAACCCCTGGGGCTGGGGGAGCCGCCGGATGACAGCTTCCCTCTGGTGCTGACGGTGGGTCGATACCTCGGCCACTGGCACACCATGACCCGCACCGCCCATGTGGAGCGGGTGTGCCGCAGCCACCCGGAACCCCTGCTGGAGATCCACCCGGCCGACGCCGAGCGCTGCAACCTCGACGATGGCGGTCTGGCCAGGGTGAGCTCCCGCCGCGGCGGTCTGACCGTGAAGGTGCAGATCAGCGATCGGATTCGCCCAGGCACGGTGTTCCTGCCGATGCACTGGGGGGCCGCCCAGGAGCAGGCCTGCGAGGCCAACCGGCTGATGCATGCCCTGGGCTGCCCGATCTCGAAGCAACCCGAACTCAAGGCGGCAGCCGTACAGGTGGAGCGAGCTGAGAGAGCCGACTGAGGCTCAGCCGATCGGCAGCATGGCCTCCACCAGCTCGGGCGAGAGGCGCAGGACGGGGGGGCCACTGCCGGCGGGATGGTCGTCCACCAATCCCGACTGACGCAACCGCGAAAACATTTTAGTGACGGTGACGCGGGTGTTGCCGATCAACTCGGCCAGGCGCTCGTGGGTGATCCGGATCGGCAGTTCGTACCAGAGGCCACTGCGCCGCCCCAGCCGCTCCACCAGCAGGGTGAGCAGCGCCCTCAGGCGCTTTTCCGTGTCCGGGTGGTGGCGGATCATCAGCAACTCCAAGGTCCAGGTGCTGAGGTCTGTGAGATCGTGCAGAGCCTCGGTTCGCTCCACCCGCTCGATCTGCACCTGGGTGAGGGCTTCAAGGCCCACCCAGTCGCGGCGAAGGGCGAGGGCATCGCAGACATCACCGGGCTGGAGAAAGCCGATCGTGATCTCCTGGCCCGCGGAGGCCAGCAGAAACACCCGCAGGATGCCGGAGAGGACCCGCATCGGCGAGGTGGCGGCAGCGTGACCACCATCAAGCAGCAGGGTCTGACCAACGGCCATCGACAGCTGGCAGAAGGACTGATGAACCGGAAGGGCTGTCCTCACGTGTCGTCGTGGGCGAAACGGCGGTAGAGAAAATCAAGGGCGCGGTTGCGGTAGTCGAAGTATTCGGGAAGCTCCATCAGCCGGGCGCGATCGCGGGGCTGTGGAAAGGGAAGGTCAAGGATTTCGCCGATCTTCGCCGCCGGTCCATTGGTCATCATCACCACCCGATCCGCCAGGAACAGGGCCTCATCGATGTCATGGGTGATCATCAAGACGGTGACCTTGTGCTCGGCCCAGATCTTGATCAGCTCTTCCTGAAGCTCCTCCCTGGTGATCGGATCAAGGGCGCCGAACGGTTCATCGAGCACCAGCACCTTGGGTTGCAGGGCCAGGGCCCGGGCGATCGACACCCGCTGCTTCATGCCACCGGAGAGGCTCCCTGGCTTCTTGGCGGCGGCTTCGGTGAGACCCACCATGGCGAGGTGCTTGTCGACCAGGGCCTTGGCCTGGCCGTTGCGCTTGAGCTCGGGAAAGACGTTATTCACTGCCAGGGCGATGTTGTCGTAGGCCGAGAGCCAGGGCAGCAGGCAGTAGTTCTGAAACACCACCATGCGATCGGGGCCGGGCTCCACGATCGGCTGCGACTCCAGCCGCACCTGGCCGCTGGTGGGCTCGCGAAAGCCGGAGACCATATCGAGCAAGGTGGACTTACCGCACCCGGAGTGGCCGATTACGCAGACGAACTCGCCTTCGCGCACCTCCAGGTGCACATCATCGAGAACGGTGTAGGGGCCTTTGGGTGTGGGATACACCTTCGAGACGCCATCGATCACCAGGAACGGCTCCGATTCCTGGTTGGTGGCTGCGGCTGAGGTGGTGGAGGGGAGGGTCTGCATCGGTTGGAAGGAGGGGAGTCTCAGCGCAGCGGTGCAGCGGGCTCGAGGGTGGTGGGTCGCTCGGGCAGCGCAATCGTTTCGTAGCGGATGGCCCTGGAGGCCTGCAGATGCCTGAGATAGGCCATCGGATCACTGGGGTCGAGGGGCTGGTTCTCGAACAACGGCACAGGCAGAAGCCGGTGGCCATTGGCGCTGGGCTCGGGCGCCAGTTCGGCGCTGGCCTGGGCGAAGAGATCGGGGCGTTGAACGCGGCTCAGCACCTCGCTCCAGTTCTCGGGGAACGCGGTGATGCCCCAGCGGGCCAGCTGGGTGAGGATCCAGAGACCATCGCCGCCATTGGGGGCATTGACCTGGGCACCGTGGAACTGGTTGAAGTCCGGGATCAGCGCCGGCTCGGCGGTGCCACGGTCGTAGGGATCCACCAGCCCTGGCCGGATCGTGGCCAGCTCGGTGCCCACGTACTCGCGGCGGGCGAGCAGTTCAGCCACCTCGGCGCGATTGGCGGGGTCCTGGCAGTAGCGGCAGGCTTCCAGCAGTGCCTTGATCAGAGCCTGATGGGTGCGGGGATGGGCTGCGGCCCAGTCTTCGCGAACCCCCAGCACCTTTTCGCAGTGGCCGGGCCAGAGCTCACTGTCGGTGGCGATCACCGTGCCCAGCTGCAGCTGAACAGCCCGGGTGTTCCAGGGCTCCCCGACGCAGAAGCCATCGATGGTGCCCGCCTTGAGGGTGGCCACCATCTGGGGCGGGGGGATCACGATCAGGCTGACGTCGCGCTCGGGATCAATTCCGGCCGAAGCCAGCCAGGCCCGCAGGATCAGGTTGTGCATCGACGCCAGATGCACCATGGCCAGGACCGGCTTGCGCTCGGGGTGGGCCGCGATCCAGGCCTTGAAATCGGCGAGGCTGTGCACACCGGCGTCGTGGAAGCGGCGATGCAGGGTGATGGCGTTGCCGTTGCGCGAGAGAGTGAGCGCCGTGACCAAGGCCAGCGGCGGCTTGCCCTGGGCGCCGAGGGTGATGGCCAAGGGCATGCCGGCCACCATCTGAGCTCCGTCGGTTACCCCCTCGCGCAGGTCGGTCTCCAGGGTTTTCCAGTTGCTCTCACGCCGCAGACTGACCTGATCCAGGCCGTGCTTGGCGAAGAATCCCTTCTCGCTGGCCACCACCAAAGGGGCACAGTCGGTGAGGGGGATGAAGCCGAGGCTGAGGTTGACCTTCTCCAGATCGTTGGCGGCGATGGCGGCCGAGGGATTCAGCCGCTGCTTGCGGGCCTGCTTCTGCTGGGTGAGGAACTGGACCACCTCACCGCGCAGGCTGTAATAGCCCGGATCCTCCACCACAGTGAGGTGGGTGCGCGGGCGTGCCATCGGCACGTCGAGGATCTGACCGATGTAGGCCTCGGGGCCATTGGTCATCAGCACCACCCGATCGGAGAGCAGCAAGGCTTCATCCACATCGTGGGTGACCATCACCGTAGTGACCTTGGCCTCCTCGCAGATGCGCATCAGTTGCTCCTGGAGATTGCCCCGGGTGAGGGCATCGAGAGCCCCGAAAGGTTCATCGAGCAACAGCAGCTTGGGGCGCAGGGCCAGGGCCCGGGCAATCGCCACCCGCTGCTTCATTCCCCCGGAGATCTCACTAGGAAACTTGTCGGCAGCGGCATTGAGACCCACCAACTTGATGTTGTAGTCGATGATGGATTCGCGCTCCTCTTTGCTGGAGCCCCGCATCACATTATCGACCGCCAGAGCGATGTTCTGACGGACCGTTTTCCAGGGCAGCAGAGAGTAGTTCTGGAACACCACCATCCGGTCGGGCCCGGGCTCGGTGACCTCACGCCCAGCCATCAGAATCCCGCCTTCGCTGGCTCTGGTGAGGCCAGCGAGCAGGTTGAGCAGCGTGGACTTGCCGCAACCGGAGTGACCCACCAGGGAGAGAAACTCTCCCTCAGCCACGTTCAGGAAAATGTCCTTGAGCGCCACATAGGTACTGCCATCCTGCATGGGAAAGCTCTGTGTGACGTTGTCAACTGTGAACAGAGATGGCATGATCAATGCCCTCCACCACTCATCTTCCAGCCGACAAAGGCGACCATGCGGTCGAGGGCGAGGCCCACAAGGCCGACATAAACAATCGCCAGGATAATCTGGCTTGAACTGGAGTCGCCGCCAGCATTATAAGCGTCCCAGATGAAGTAGCCGATCCCGCCATCGGCTTTGAGCATTTCTGCGGCCACGATGGCCAGCCAAGCCAGACCGATTGCAATCCTTAGACCAGTAAAAACATACGGGACCGTGGACGGGATCACGATTTCACGGATGTAGGCACTTTTACTAAGCTTCAATACTCTGGCAACATTCGTATAATCCTGGGGAATTTGGCGGATTCCCACAGCCGTATTGATAATGATTGGCCAGATGGCGGTGATGAAGATCACGAAAACAGCTGACGTATTCGCGTCCTGGAACAGCATCAGAGCGATGGGGAACCAGGCGAGCGGGGGAACTGTCCGCAACACCTGAATGACAGGATCAAAGCCTTTACCGATGAAACGGTTCAGGCCGAGCAACCCACCAATTGCTATGCCTACAACAGCTGAAAGAACGTAGCCAATTCCGACACGCTGCAACGAAATCAGGATTTGCCAGCCCAGCCCTTTGCTGGTGCCGCCGTCATCGAAAAATGGCTGACTGATGTAGGGATCCCAGGTGTCGATCAGCACATTGATTGGTCCTGGCAATCGCGCGACTCCAAGCAAGCCGGAGAGCAGTTGCCAAAGGAGAAGGAAGGCACCGATACAGACCAGATAAGGCAGAAAGCCTTTGAGCAGGGCCGATCGGCGTGATCGAGGATGGCGCCTTCCGGCGGCGGCTGTGAGAGTCATGGAGTCAGCTCAGGTCAGTTCAGTTCAGGCCAGGGCTTTGATCTTCAGGGCGTCGAGGTATGCCTTGGGATTCTCGGGATCGAAGACCACGCCATCGAAGAAGGTTTCCTTGCCGCGGGAATCACTGGCCGGGATCGCCTTCTCCTGGCCGATGGCCTTAGCGGCCTCCTTCCAGATATCGGCCCGGTTCACCTTGTTCACCAGCGCATCGATGTCGGTACTGGCCGGCAGATAGCCCCAGCGGATATCTTCAACCACGAACCACTGGTCGTGGCTCTTGTAGGGGAAGGAGGCGCTATTCTCCCAGAAGCGCATCTTGAACGGGCTATTCTTCACCACCCGGCCATCGCCGTAGTCCACATCACCTGCCAAGCGGGGACGGATGTCTTTGACAGACGCTTTGATGTACTTGTCCTTGGCGAGGATCGCGCACATCTCATCAAGGTTGGCGGGATCGTCGCACCACATCTGGGCTTCCAGAACGCCCTGCAGCAGGGCCTGGGTCGCCTTGGGGTTCTTCTCCACCCAGTCGGCCCGCATCGAGAAGGCCTTCTCCGGATGGAGCTTCCAGAACTCTCCGGTCTGGGCGGCTGTGTAGCCCAGCTTCTTGTTGACAAGCCGCTGGTTCCAGGGCTCGCCCACGCAGAACGTGTCCATGGTGCCGGTCTGCATGTTCGCCACCATCTGCGGTGGCGGAACCACCACCAGGTCGGCTGACTTGTTGGGATCGATGCCGTTGGCCGACAGCCAGTAACGCATCCAAAGGTCATGGTTCCCGCCTGGGAATGTCACCGCTGCCTTGAACTTCTTGCCTTTCTCAGCAGCAACCGCAACGGCTGCCTCCAGGCCGGCCTTGTTGTCAATCGTGAGTTTGTTGGCCAGAAAGTCCTTGGAGACGGAGAAGCCCTGGCCCTGCAGGTTCAAGCGCGCCAGGGTCACCATCGGCAACGGCTGGTTGGACTTGGTGATCGTGCCTGCCGTGAGCAGCAGGGGCATCGGCGAAAGGATATGGGCACCGTCGATGCCACCGCCATCTGAACCCAGCTCCAGGTTGTCTCGGGTGGCCGCCCAGGAGGTCTGCTTCACCACCTTCACATCGGGCATGCCGTGCTTGGCGAAGAATCCCTTCTCCTTGGCGATGACCAAAGGGGCGCAGTCTGTGAGGGCAATGAACCCCAGGGTGGCCCCTTTCACCTCTGAATCACTGGACCCGGAAGCGGCCGGAGCGGAAGTGGTTTCTGGCTTCTTACCACCGCAGGCACTCAACCAAACAGCACCTGCGGCCGTGCCGGCAGCGGTGATGAGAAATCTGCGGCGTGAAAGATCTGACATGGAGCCTGGAACGGTTGGGGACAGTGTCGGGCTGCGACGAATCGCAATCCGGACGGGCTCCGCAATCAAGCGCACCGAACCGGGGGTGACGCTGGCGCTCAGGCTGACCAGCTCGCCTACATCATCACTAATGGCTACCTCTCGGGGTGTTTGTTGATACCAACCAAAGGGTGTGACGAAGGTTCTCCACCCCTAAAGGCCGAACTCCCGCAGGGCCCGGGGAAGATTTCGGTGCTCGTGACCGGGATGGCTGAGCTTGGCCAGGGCAAAGCGCTGCAGTTCATCCAGCGACTGCCACTGCCTGGGCTCCAGGGACGCGCCCAGCTGGGCGCAGGCGGCCTGCAGCCGCTCGGGAATGTCGTCTCTCTGCTGCCAGTCGACGCCGGCGGCTGGTTCGATCCTGCTGGCGGGGCCATCGGCAAGCTTGGCGGTACGCCGCTCCAGCCAGCCCCGCAGATCACTGATCGCTCCAGGGTGATCCGGCCACGCCAGCAGCTCGGCCCGCTCGCTGGGGTCGAGGCCATGCCAATGGCTCAACTTGAGCTTGACGCCGGCGAGATCGAGCTTGCGGCGCACGGCCATCGGCAGGCAGCGCAGATCAGCCACGAAATCGGCCTCGAAGGCGAAGCAACGGTCGTGCAGGCTCATGCCGAAAGCTCCTGGCGCAAGCGCTCACCACTGCGGGCCGCCAGCAGGGCCCTGGCCTGCTCCAGTCCGGCTTCGAGGCAGTCGCAGCGGTCGGCCTGCCACCAGTACACCGCCAGGTTCCAGAGCAGGGCATCGGCCAGGGGGCCCACCCCCACCAGGGCCGCCAGGGCCTGATCGCGCCAGATCTCCAGGTTCTGCCAGCCCACCTCCTGGGCGGTGATGCCGTGGTCGCGGGGATGCAGCAGGATCCGATGCATGGCCCCGTGGCGGAGACGGGCGGTGATGCCGGCCCTGTTGGTGGGCAGGTCGGTGGAGCCTTCCAGGCCCTTGACCGTGTACACATCGGTTTCGCCGGCATGACCCAGGGCCTCCCAGGCACGGCTTTCGGTAGGGGGATGCACGAAGCCACTCACCAGCAGGTGCTCTCCCTGGTGTGGAGTCCAGAGCAACTCCAGGCTGGCCACCGGCGGCCGTTTGCCGATGGCGTCGCGCACGGGCAGCAAGCGCTGAGCGCGGGGAAAGTGTTCAGGCTGGTGGGTGAGGGCCAGGCCGTGGCGATCCAGCCGCTGCTGCACCGCCTCCAGGCTCAGGCCCCGCCATTCGAGTCCCAGGGCTGCGAACAACTCCACCAGGGTGACGCCGTACTTCACGGGCATGGGATCGCCGCCATGCAGCACCACCGGTTGATCCGCCGCCGCCAGCACCAGGGCCAGCAGGGGCAGCACCGGTGCCGTGCGGTTGCGGCCGTCGTAGGGGACACCGAAGCAGAGGGGCTTGCGCCCCGGGCTCCTGAGGCTGGGGCCCAGCAGCCGGTAGCTGTCGAGCATGCCGGTGAGCTCGATCGGTGACGGCCGGCGAATGCGGTGGGCGATCAGAAAGGCCCCCAGCTGGGCGTCGCTGATCTCTCCCATTAGCATCAGATCCATGGCCTCACGGGCCTCGGCTCGGGTCAGGCCGGTGCTGGTGTGCTCGCCGCTGCCCACCTTGGCCAGCAGCTCCCGGAACCGCAGCGCATCTGGAGCCAGCGCCGGCCGCCTCGGCACCTCCCCACAGACCCGCTCTTGAACCCTGTTTGGTACCACCTGCAACACGAAAAAGCGGCTCTTGCTGAGACGCTAAGCGCTCAGGCCTCAGTGTT
Organism: Synechococcus sp. RedBA-s; assembly: GCF_024345495.1. Taxonomy (GTDB): domain Bacteria; phylum Cyanobacteriota; class Cyanobacteriia; order PCC-6307; family Cyanobiaceae; genus Regnicoccus_A. The sequence continues at coordinate 27,419 of NZ_JAGQBF010000009.1, forward strand.
CGGGAGCATCCGTGACCTCAACCCAACCATCCTCCGCAGGGCCTGGCAACCAGGCCACCACCGGCGTGAAGCTGAACAAGGTGGAGAAGGCCAAGGCCGAAGCCTGCGGGTTGGATCTGGCCCCGCGCCTGGCGGAACTGGGAGCGGAAGGATGGGAATCCCTGGATGAGGCCACCCTCACCATCCATCTCAAGTGGCTGGGCATCTTCTTCAGGCCCGTGACGCCGGGGCGTTTCATGGTGCGCCTGCGCCTGCCCAACGGCGTGCTCAGCGCCGATCAGCTGGAGGTGCTGGCCGATGTGGTCGATCGCTGCGGAGAGCACGGCAGCGCCGATATCACCACCCGCCAGAACATCCAGCTGCGGGGCCTGCTGCTGGAGGACATGGCTCCACTGATGACCGCCCTGGAGTCGGTGGGGCTCACCAGTCGCCAGTCGGGTCACGACAACCCCCGCAACGTCACCGGCAATCCCCTGGCGGGCCTCGATCCAGAGGAATTCCTCGACACCCGCCCCCTGGTGGAGGCGATCCAGGAGGCCCTGCTGGGGCCCGAGGGTCCGCGCAACCTGCCCCGCAAGTTCAACGTGGCTGTGGGCGGAGCGCCCGACAGCTTCCTGCTGCACAACGATCTGGCCTTCCTGCCGGCCCATCACGGCGATGAGCTGGGATTCACGGTGATGGTGGGGGGCTTCTTCTCAGCCCAGCGCAACGAACTGGCCATCCCCCTGGGGCTGTGGCTGCGGGGCGAGCAGTTGCCGGCCTTCAGCCTTGCGCTGCTGCGCCACTACGAGCGGGAGGGCAGCCGCGAGAACCGCAACAAGACCCGCTTGATGTATCTCATCGACGCCCTCGGCCTGGAGGACTACCGCGCCCAGGTGCTGGACACCTTCGCGGAGTTCGTGGGCGTCGAGGAGGCCGACGCCACCCCCACCCACGACGGCTCCCATCTGGTGAGTCGGGCCCCACGGGACATCTGCGGGGTCCACGCTCAGAAACAAGAGGGCCTGCACTGGGTGGGACTGAACGTGCCGATGGGCCGGCTGGAGGCCGGCAGCATGGCTGAACTGGCCCGCCTGGCCAGGACCTACGGCACGGGCGAACTGCGGCTGAGCGAGAGCCAGAACGCCCTGATCGCCCATGTGCCCGAAGGCCAGCTGGATGCCCTGCTGGTGGAGCCTCTGCTGGAGCACTTCCAGGCGACTCCTGGCCCCCTGCAGGCCGAAGCGGTGAGCTGCACCGGCAACCGTTACTGCAGCTTCGCGCTCATTCCCACCAAGAGCACCGCCCAGGCGGTGGTCGACGAACTGGAGCGGCGGCTGGAGTTGCCCCATGGGGTGCGCACCCACTGGACCGGCTGCCCCAATGCCTGCGGTCAGCCTTATATGGGCCAGATCGGCCTGATGGGCGCCAAGACCCGGGTGGATGGCCAGATGGTGGAAGCCGTCAAGATCTTTCTCGGTGGCGCCATGGACGCCAATCCGAAACTGGCGGCCCTGCACGACAAAGGCGTGCCCCTCAGCCAGCTGCCCGACGTGCTGGAGGCGTTGCTGGTGGAGCACTACGGCGCCCGCCAGCGTGCGGCGGCGTGCTGAGGCTGCCCTGGCGGGGCGCGGAGCCACCCCAACCCCAGCGGAAGCCGCGCCGGGGCTCAACGGCAACAGGCTCACTCCAGCTCGCATCCAGCTCCATCAGGGCCTGGCGGTCGTCGCAGGCCTGACCGCCGTAGAGCAGGGCGGTGACGCGCGCGGGATCGATCTCCAGTGCCGCCACTTCCTGCCAGAGCCGGCGGGTGAGTTCCCGATCGGCGCGAACGAACTGAGCTTCGGCCAACTGGCCCACCAGGGTGAAGACAAGTTGCTGCTTCTTGACCTCGGCGAAACTGGAGGGCAACGGAGCCCTGGGCTTGCCACCGCTGCGGGCACAGTCTTCACGATGGGTCGAAGGTTCTGTGCTGGCGTGGGCCTGGTCCATGGCGTCCTCGTGCTGAAGGCTGTGTCTGATTCCTTGCTAAAGCGAGCGGCGGCAGCGCACCAGCTCCGCCCCATAAAACGTATCAATGGAGACACTTTGTTGCCCAGATCAGGCCGGTGGATCCAGCTGATGGCGCAGGAACGAGCCTTTTGACACCCCTGCCCTCCCAAGTGCCGCCCGAAGGCAGCCCGGAGCGCTGGCCCTGGCTCCAGCGTCTCAGGCGCTCGGAGGCGGTGGCCACAGATCCCTGGCTGGAGGCCCTTGAGCAGGGCGCGCTGCCTGTCGCCAGCGACCTGATGGCGGTGCTGGTGGAGAAGCTCGATGGAGCTGGATCGGTCCGGCTGCTGCGCTGGTGGCTGACCCTGCCCCCCTCCAGTGAGCCAGCTGTGCTGGCCCAGCGGCGGGAGCTGCTGGATCTGATCGGCCGCCGCCGCGATCCCGCCTGCGCCGCCCTGCTGCGCGCAGCCGTGGCCGAGCGGCCTGATCCGGCCCTGCTGCCGCTGATCGGGCACCAACGGGACCGGCTTGACTTTGGCCTGCTTGAGCAACAGGCCCGCCAGGCCGGCCCCTCCCCATGGCGTCGCGCGGCCCTGGAGGGCCTGGCGGTGGGGCTGAGCGTCTGGCCCCAGGCGGCGCTGCAGCAGCTGCTGCAGGAGCTCTGCACCGACCTCGACGCCCCCCTGGCCTCCCAGGCCGTGGATCTGCTCGCCCGCCTGCCCAACGCCCGCCGGGGGCTGGAGCTGGTGCTGGACCGCCCCCTCGACCCCGGTGCAGAGGCCCGGGCCCGGCGCCGGCTGGCCGCCCTGCCGCGCTGCCCGCTGCTGCTGGTGGTCCATGGCCGCGCCGGGGGGGTGGTTCCCGAGGAGCTGCAGGCCCTGGCCGGCGAGCTGGAGCAGCGCCGGCGCGCTCCGGTGCGACTGCAGACCCTCAGCGGCAACCCGGCTCAACCTGAAACCGCCCCTGGGCCGGGGCAGCCCCAGCGGCCGCTCACCCTGGTGCCCCTGCTGCTGCTGCCCGGCAACCACGTGCGTCACGACATCCCGGCGATCGCGGCGGCCTGCCGCCAGCGCGGCCCCCTGCGGCGGCTTCCCTTCCTGGGGGCCTGGCCCAGCTGGCAGGGGGCACTCGCCGACGAGCTGGCGGCACTGGCTCAGCAGGCGGCCAGCCACGGCCTCGGGGCCCCGCCGCTGCTGCTGCATCACCCGCTGGAGGCGGGCGTGGCCGACCGCTATCTGGCCCATCTGGAGCGCTGCTGCGCAGCGACTTGTCAAGCCGCTCCATACACTGCGACAGAACTTGAGGACCTTGCCCTGGCGATCCGCGGCGCTGCCCTCCCCCTTGCCCTGGCCGCGAACCGGCTCACCGAGAGCCTGCCCGCGGCCCTGGGGGCGCCGCTGCTGCAGCGCCGGCGCTTCCGCACCCTGCTGCTCGATCAGCTCGGGGCCCTGCCATGAGTGTCGGCAGTGAGGATCCTGCTCTGCCAGCGGCTGATCTGCTGGGCACGGTCTATCTGGTGGGCGCCGGCCCGGGTGATCCGGAACTGATCACCCTCAAGGCCCACCGGCTGCTGCAGTGCTGCGATGCCCTCGTCTACGACTCCCTTGTGCCCACGGCCCTGCTGGAGCTGACGCCGGTGGACTGTGAGCGCCACTTCGTGGGCAAGCGCCGGGGGCACCATTCCGTGCCCCAACCCAGCACCAATGCCGTGCTGGTGGACCTGGCCCGGCGCCACCGCACGATCGTGCGCCTCAAGGGTGGCGATCCCTTCCTGTTCGGCCGAGGCGGCGAGGAAGCGGCCCACCTGGCCAGCCATGGGGTGCCGGTGCAGGTGGTGCCGGGCGTCACCGCCGGCATCGCCGCGCCGGCCTACGCCGGCATCCCCATCACCCACAGGAAAGCGGGCTCCAGCGTCACCTTCGTGACCGGCCACGAGGAGATCGACAAGGGTCGCCCCGGGGTCGACTGGCAGGGCCTGGCGCGCAGCAGCGATGGGCTGGTGATTTACATGGGCCTGCACAACCTCCGCCGCATCTGCGATGAGCTGATCGCCGGTGCGCTGGCGCCAGAGACGCCGGCGGCGGTGATCCAGCAGGGGACGGTCAGCGGCCAGCGGCTGCTGGTGAGCTGCCTGGGGGAGCTGGCCGATGCGGCCGAAGCCGAGGGCTATGGCTCCCCCTCGATCGTGGTGATCGGCCAGGTGGTGCTGGAGCGGGTGGAAAGCTGCGCGCCCCCACCAGCGGATGTGGAGATGCCTATCCCATTCTGAACGGGCCTGGGGAGGGGTGGTACGGCAAGCCGCCCCATGGGACGCCAGTCTCTGTTTGTAATGCAATGTAAAGAGGCGTGATGAACGACCCCCTTTCCCTCTCGCGCCAGTTCTCCATGGCCGTGCACGCCCGCGCCATCGACAACTGCGACGACGTTGAAGAGCTGCGCCAAGTGGCTAAGACGCTGTTGCGCGCCTGGCAGCTCCAGGCCGCCTTCACCGCCGATTACGGCGCCCAGCTGCTCAACATGAAACCCCGCTGAGCAGCCCGCTTCAACCCAGGGCCCAGGGTCACTCCAGCTGCAACACCCCACGGGTGCGCTCCCGCCGCTGCTGCTCCTGGGCGTTGAAGTCGGCCATGCAGTTCCCCTTGGGCACCAGCAGGCAGCTCACATAACTGGAGGCATCGATCAGGGCGGCTCGGATCGCCTTGGCGGCCGGAGTGCGTTGGGCCTCGGAGCTGTTGGAGCCGAAGCGCAGGGTGCCGGCAGCCGCGGTGAGACCCTGACCGGTACGACCCATGTTGGGGGCCAGGAAGAGTGCCAGACCGGCGGCCGGCAGCAGGTTCACCCCGTCTTCACGGGCGGCGGCGGTGTTGCTGGCCCGCCCCTCCACCGTGCGCTGGCCCACCACCTCACCGGTGGTGCTGTCCACCACTCGCACGTCGATCGCCACGTAGTCCTTGGTTTCGGCCTGCTGCTTGTCGGTGCCGAAGCCCAGCAGGCCGAAGTTGCTGCCGGAGGTCTTGCTCTCGACGTTGGTCTCGTAGGAGCTGACCGTACCGAGCACGATGTAGCGGGCCCCGGTCATCTGCCCACGCTGAGCGGAATTGGCGCTCTTGCGCACGATGCCCAGTTCAGCGAGCTCCTGTTCGGAAAGTACCGCCTTGATGTTGTTGCGCTCCACCACCTGGATGTCGCCGGTGGCCTGGAGCTCATTGGAGAGCATCGCCGCCAGATCGGTGGCCACGGGTCCCTGCCACCACCAGGCCTGCTGGGTGACGGTGTTCTTGAAATCAGGCACCGAGACCGTGGGCCGACCGGCGGGCCGGGACTGTGCCAGGGCCGGTGCCGCCACCGCGACCAGGCCGAGTCCAGCGGCCAGCAGCAGGGGCATGGGGCGGAGCGACAGCCAGGCCAGGGGCGCGGTGGGGCAGGAGGTCAGGCGATCGGACAAGGCGTAGAACTCCAGTGCACATCCATTCAAACAATGCTGGCCAGACCTGGCACGACCGGATCGGCTTCTGTCCGCAGGGACCTGTTCCGTAGCGTCCTGCACGTTGATCGGGACCGCTCTTCTGTTCAATGGAGAGACTTCACATCGCCAGGCCTTCGGTGCCGGCGGTTGCCGCCATGGCCGCATCCTTGCTCCGTAACAGTGAACAGAAAGGGCCCAGGCCGGCCCCGATGTTCGAACTGATTCCTTACGAGAAATTCCGTGACACCCCGGCGGTGCGCTTCTTCGACATCACGGTGCCCACCTCCAACGCCCGGGATCTGGTGGTGCACACCGGCCCGGCGGTGAGTCCCCCCGACGACCCGGAAACCGGATCCTGGCAGTTCTATCTCCATCCCCACCAGGAGGACAACCTGCTGGCGATGCACGGCGGACGCACCTTTTTTCTGGTCAATCTGGGCTGGAACTACCCTTTCCACATCGTCCGCCTCGACACTGGCGGCGACATCCTGCGCATCCCCCCCGGCACCTTCCACCGCTCGGTATCGGATCCCGACGGCTCGCTGGTGCTCAACCAGGCGGTGCGCGAGGAAGGGACCTCGCTGGTGAGTGAATTCCGCGTTTACAACAGCCATAACATCCCCAGGCTGTTCGCCGTCACCAGCCAGACGGCACCACTGCCGAAGCTCCATGGTGTGAGCTGGTGATCGTCTGAGCCATGGGGGTCGCGAGGATCGAACTCGCCTTAAGCGGATTATGAGCCCGCTGCATTCACCAGATTGCTAGACCCCCGGAAGGCCTCTGGACTTACCAGAGGCCGCGCACGGGAGCACTCTCAACGGGCCATGCCACAGGGAAATCATTCGCCCCCGGCTGCGCCGCTTCCACAGGCGCCGAGATGGGGGCCGTCTGAAGGCTGGCGGTAAAGATTGAGGGGAGGTCGGCATTGCGCCAGGGCATGGGAGCGCTCTGCTCCTCCAGCAGGGCTGCTGTGGTGTTGCTGATGGCGGAGGAATCCCAGACGATGGCCTGCTCGGGGAAGCCCAGCCCCATCACACGGTTGCCCTGTGGACCGCCCATGGCAATGCCGAGGATGTCGGTGATCTGGTTGGTGAGGCTGACCCCACGGGCGAAGGTGGAGCGCCAGGTGTAGGCCCGCTCCTGGAAGAGTTCGGCAGTGGTCTGAATCTCACCGCAACGGGTGACCTCCACCGGGGCACTGAGCGGCTGGGTGCTGTTGCCGGTGCCGGCTAGGGGAGCCTCGAGGGTGGTGGTGCAGATCACCGGACCCGCCAGTGCCGGGGCTGCGGGAAGCACTGCCAGCACTCCCGCTGCCAGGACCCCAGATGCCAGAGCAACCATGGCGCCGACTGATGCGGCAGCCTCAGGCCTGGTGGCGACAGGTGTGACGCCAGCGGTGGTGACGTGGTGACTGTTCATGGCACAGGGGACCGACTGGGCAATGGGTGGAGCCAAGCTCCCTGATCATCGCGCAAACTAGGCCGCCGGGCCGTCTTCTGCCAGGGGCCCTGGCCTGAGCGCTGCCGCCAGCCCCACTCCCTCGCCAGCCCTCAGCTCCGATGACACTGCCCCCCGGATGACACTGCCCCCCCGATGACCCTGCCACCCATCCCCGCCACCGTCACTGAGCGCCACCAGCTGCTGCTGGAGCTGTTGGCCACCAGGGCCTACCGCCACGGCCAGTTCACCCTGGCGTCGGGTCGCAGCAGCGACCACTACGTGAACTGCAAGCCGGTGAGCCTCAGCGGCCACGGGCTGGCTCTGCTGGCCATGGCCCTGCTGGAGCAGGTGGAGGAGGGTGCCGCGGCAGTGGCCGGCCTCACCCTCGGCGCCGATCCCCTGGTGAGTGGCGTGGCGATGGCGGCTGCCCAGGCGGGGCTGCCCCTCGACGCTCTGATCGTGCGCAAGCAGGCCAAGGGGCACGGCACCGGCGCCTGGCTGGAGGGCCCCCTGCCCGCCGCAGGGGGCCGCATCACCGTGCTTGAAGACGTGGTGACCACAGGGGGGTCCTCGCTCAAGGCCGTGGAGCAGCTGCGCGAGGCCGGCTACGTCGTGGAGCGGGTGGTCACAATCGTTGATCGCCAGGAGGGGGGTCTGGAGGCCATGACAGCGGCGGGCCTGGAGCTGCGCAGCCTCTTCCTGCTGGAGGAGATTGCCGCCGCGGCTCAGACTTTGCAAGGGTGAGTCCATCGCTGAGCCCGCCATGGACCTGAACCGCTCCACCCCCCCAGGCCCCTGGGACTGGCGGCCTGCCAGCCCCAGCCGCTGGGAGCAGCCCGTGAGCCTGGTGCACCTTGAGGGGCCCGACAGCCTGCGCTTTCTCCATGGCCAGAGCAGCCAGGATCTGGAGCGGGCCCAGCCCGGCCAGTGCCTGGCCACCTGTTGTCTCACCCCCACCGGCCGGGTGCGCGGCCTGGCCGAGGTGCTGGTGGAGGCCAGCGGGGCCTGGCTGGTGATCACCGCCGGCGATGGGGCCGCCATCCACCAGGCCCTTGACCGGGTGCTCTTCCCCGCCGATCAGGTGAACCTGGGGCCGCTGTTGGCCGGAACGCTGGTCTGTCTGGAAGGGCTGGAAGCAGCTGGATCCCTGGAGGCGCCCGCCGCACCTGCCGCGGGCTGGTCCCTGCCCGGCCAGCGGCTGGTGCTCAGGGAGGGGGACGAGCTCCCCGCTGAGCTGGAGGCCCTCCCGACCCTGGGGCCGATCGAGAGCGAGCGCTGGCGCCTCAGCCAGGGGCGACCGCTGGCCCCCAATGAAATCAGCGAAGAGGTAAACCCCTTCGAGCTCGGTCTGGCGGACCGGGTCAGCCTGAGCAAGGGTTGCTACGTGGGCCAGGAAACCCTGGCCAAGCTGGCCACCTACGACGGCGTCAAGCAACAGCTGCGGCGCTGGTGCTGGGCGGAGCCGGCCGCAGGCAGCGTCAGCGACGGGCCTTCACCGCTGCCGGGGGCGGTGCTGCGCACTCCCAGTGCTGAGCGGGCCGGACGGATCACCTCCAGCCTGCGGCTGAATGCCGGGCCCGATGGCACCAGCCTGTGGCTGGGGCTGGCCCTGGTGCGGCGTCAGGCGCTGCTGGAACCGCTGCTGCTGGCCGGCGAAGGGATCGGCCTGGAGATCTCCGAGCCCACGGGGGTGGTGGCTCCACCGGTGGGGGCAGGCGGCGCGGCGTCCTGAGTGAGCAGCCAGTGGGCCACCGCCCAGGTGGCCAGGCCGTCGTCGTGGTTGTAGCGGAAGATCCGGCGCAGGCCATGGAGGCTGCCTCGGCCCTCCGGTGTGCCATCCCCCCGCCAATGGCGCCACCAGAGCAGGCAGCGAGCGCCATCCACCCCCTTCTGGCTCCAGGCAAAGCCCAGCCAGCCCGCCACCGCCTTGAGGCCATAGCTGTTGACCGGCAGCAGCCAGTGGCGCCGCAGCCGCTGGTGCAGGTCCACCAGGCGCTTGCGCAGGTCTGCCAGTTCCCGCTCGCTGGCCCCCTGGCGCTGGGCCAGACGCACCAGCGCAATCGATTCGGTTTCGCCGTAGTGGAGTAGGGGCCAGTCGGAGGGGGTGGCCGCCAGCAACCGGCGCAGACGCTGCCAGAGCCTGGCCTCGCCGTGCTCGTGCAGGGCCAGCAGCGGCCTGTAGCGGCCGATGTCAGCCGCTTGCCCCTCGGGCCAGCGGCCATCGGCCCCCCGCTCGATGCGCAGGAAGCCATGCAGGAAGTCGTCGCGGGCGTCTGGGTCGGATTCGATGTCGTAGACGAGCACCCCGCTGGCGCTGGCCAGCTCGGGCAGGGCGGTGGTCGGCTGGTGGGGCTCCGGCGGCAGGCGCAGGGGTTCCCCCCGCTGCTGCACGCGGGCTTGGGCCACCAGCCGCGCCGCCACCTCGCGGTGCTGCTCCCCGTGCACCTCCAGGGCATCGGCCAGGGCTTCGGAGTCGGCCGCGGCCAGGGCACTGAGCTGGGGCAGGCCCAGCTCGATCAGGAGCTCCCGCCGCTTGGCGCCGATGCCGCTCACCTCGCTGAGGTGGCCCTGCAGGGCGGCTTCGCGGTCGCAGAGACCTCGCCAGGAGCAGAGCACGCACTTCTTGCGGTCGCTCACCAGCGGTGGCGGCTGGGGGCGCGCCAGGTCTGCCGCCACTTTGGGCAGGGCCTCCTCCAGCTGGCGCTGCAGCCCCTCCCCCAGCGCCAGCCGCTCCCGCTCCAGGCGCCCGGAGCCCATGGCCACCACCAGGCCATGGCTGACCGCCCCCTGCTGCCAGCCCGAGAGCAACGTTCCCCAGAGGCCCATCACCAACCGGTGCTCCCGGGTGAGCCTTCGGCCCTGACGGGCCATCACCGGCTGGTAGGCGTAGGCCCCCCAGCGGCTCTCGCCACTGCAGCGCTGCAACAGCGGTGGATGGGCCTCCAGTTCCAGGCCGGCGGGCCCCCGGCCCCTGAGGCGCACGCCTACCACTGCGGGAGCACCGGCCACGCAGGCGGCTTCGCCGGCCAGGGGCTGCTGCTGCAGCAAGCTCACAAAACAGCGCTGCTGATCGTCGAGCTGAAGGGCCCGGTGGGCGCTCCACAGCCGCTGCCCCGGATCCCCGTGGCGATCGAGCCAGGCACGGCGCCGACAGCGCAGCCAGCTGCGCAGCAACCGGTCGCTCACCAGCCGGTTGGACGGTTCAGCAGACATGGCGGCAGACTACGGCGGGCGGTGGCCTGCCGCCAGGCCGGCACCCGCTGAACCCCAGGCCAGCCGGACTGCTGCTACGAGCTACTGAACCCCGCTGCCCCCATGCCTTCTGCCCCCCTGCCCCTGGAGCCCAGTCCCATCCGTTTCGGCACCGACGGCTGGCGCGGCATCCTCGGCGTCGATGTGACCCTGGAACGCCTGTTGGTGGTGGCCGCGGCCGCAGCCCGCGAGCTGGAACGCGCCGCGCCGGCGCAACTCAACAGCCGCGAGGTGGTGATCGGCTACGACCGCCGCTTCCTGGCACCGGAGCTGGCCGAAGCCATTGCCAGCGCCGTGCGCGGCGCCGATCTCGAGCCGGTGCTCACCGATTCAGCCGTGCCCACACCCGCCTGCAGCTGGGCGGTGGTGGAGCGGGGCTCCCTCGGGGCTCTGGTGATCACCGCCAGCCACAACCCCCCTGAGTGGATCGGCCTGAAGATCAAGGGTCATTTCGGCGGCTCGGTGGAGGAGGCCTTCACCGCCGCCGTGGAGAAGCGCCTGGAGGCGGGGGGCATCACCGTGCCGATCCCCGGCGACACCCCACGCTTCGATGGCTGGAGCGGCTACCTGGCGGGCCTGCGCCAGCTGGTGGATACAGGCGCCCTGCGCCTTGGGCTGGAGTCGATGGGTCTGCGGGTGATCGTGGATCCCATGCACGGCTCGGCCGCCGGTGGGCTGCCGGCCCTGCTGGGGACCGGATCACAGAGCGGTGAGGGAAGTGCCGGTGGCGTAGCGGACGGCTCAGGCGACGACTGCATCGAGGAGATCCGCTCCTGGCGTGATCCGCTCTTCGGCGGCCACCCGCCCGAGCCCTTGGCGCCCTACCTGCAGGAGCTGATCGCCGCGGTGCGGGCCAGCGGCGAAGCCGGCCGGCCAGCGGTGGGGATCGTCTTCGACGGCGACGGTGACCGCATCGCCGCCATTGATGAGCGGGGCCGCTACTGCAGCACCCAGCTGCTGATGCCCCTGTTGATCGATCACCTGGCCCGGGCCCGGGCCCTGCCGGGCGCCGTGGTCAAGACGGTGAGCGGCTCCGACCTGATGCAACTGGTGGCGGAGGGTCTCGGACGGCCTGTGATCGAGAAGCCGGTGGGCTTCAAGTACATCGCCAGCGAGATGCTCGCCGGTGGGGTGCTGGTGGGCGGCGAGGAATCGGGCGGGGTCGGCTTCGGCCTGCACCTGCCCGAGCGGGACGCCCTCTTCGCCGCCCTGCTGGTGCTGGAGGCCCTCGTGGAAGGCGGCCTGCCCCTGGGCGAGCGCCTCGACCGGCTGCAGGCCGACCACGGCGGCGCCAGCGCCTACGACCGGCTCGACCTGCGCCTGCGGGACATGGCCAGCCGGCAGCGGCTGGAGCGCCAGCTGGCCCAGGAGCCCCCCATCAGCGTGGCCGGCTGGCCGGTGCAGGAGGTGGTGAGCACCGATGGGGTGAAGTTGCGCCTCGGGGCCAGCCACTGGCTGATGCTGCGCTTCTCCGGCACCGAACCGCTGCTGCGCCTCTACAGCGAAGCCCCGAGCGGGGAGCGGGTGGGTGAGATCCTGGCGTGGGCCCGCCAGTTTGCCGAAGCGGCATGAGCGACTCCAGCCCCCAGCCGGCGCCGAAGGTGCTGGTGATCGCCAGCGGCAATGCCGGCAAGCTCAGGGAATTCACGGCACTGCTGGCCACTGAGGGCCCGGAGCTGGATCTGGAGGTGCGCAGCCAGCCCCAGGGCCTGGAGGTGGAGGAAACCGGCGACAGCTTTGCCGCCAACGCCCGCCTCAAAGCTGAAGCCGTGGCGCGGCTCACGGGGCACTGGGCGCTGGCCGATGATTCGGGTCTGAGTGTGGACGCCCTCGGCGGGGCGCCCGGCATCCACTCCGCCCGCTATGCCCCCACCGACCCCGAGCGAATCACCCGCTTGCTGGAGGCACTGGCGGGGGAACCCAACCGTCGGGCCCGGTTCACGGCAGCCCTGGCCCTGGCTGATCCCAGCGGCCAGACGGTGCTGGAGGTGGAGGGCGTCTGCATGGGTGAGATCCTCGACGCCCCCTGCGGGGAGGGCGGCTTCGGCTACGACCCGGTGTTCCTGGTACCTGAAACGGGCCTGAGCTTTGCCCAGATGACACCAGAGCTCAAGCGCCGTGTAGGCCATCGCGGCCGTGCCCTGGAAGCCCTGCTGCCGCCCCTGCAGCGGCTGTTCGCGGACGCAGGAAGGGAAACGGTGTGCTGACGCGGGTCCTGGCGGCGGCTGCCGGAAGTCTGCTAAGCCTGGCGATGATGTCCCCTTTGGCGTCTGCCATGGCCAGCCAGGCCACCGCCGCAGGGTCCGCTCAGCCCCTCCCTTCCTGGCGCGACGGTGCCACCAGATCGCGGATCCTGGCCTTCGTCGCCAGCGTCAGCCAGCCGGGGGGAGAGAGCTATCTGCCGCCCGAGGAGCGCATCGCGGTCTTCGACAACGACGGAACGCTCTGGTCGGAGCAGCCGATGTACGTGCAGCTGGCCTTCGCGATCGAGCGGGCCCGCGCCATGGTGGCCCAGCAGCCCAAGCTCGCCACCAATCCGATCATCGCCGCGGCGGCTGCAGCCGGTAACGGTGAAGCCGTACTCACCATGGGCATCAAGGATCTGCTGGAACTGGTGGGGATCACCCATGCCGGCATGAGCACCGATGTGTTCCGCGACCTGGTGCGCGAGTGGCTGGACAGCGCCTGCCACCCGACCCTGCAGCGGCCTTACACCGCCCTGACCTATCAACCGATGCGGGAGCTGCTCGAGCACCTGCGCGCCCATGGTTTCCGTACCTACATCGTTTCGGCCGGCGGCGTGGAGTTCATGCGGGTGTTCGCCGAGGAGGCGTATGGAATCCCGCCGGAGCAGGTGATCGGCTCCAGCATCGGCACCACCTACGCCCTGCGCGGCGGGTTGCCGGTGATCCTGCGCCAGAGCGAGGTGCAGACGGTCGCCGATCGGGCCATGAAGCCGATCCTGATCGAGCAGCTGATCGGCCGCAGGCCGATCAGCTGCCTTCGGCAACTCCGACGGTGATCTGGAGATGCTGGAGTGGACCACCAGCCTGCCGGGACCACGTCTGGGGGTGATCGTTCACCACGACGATCCCGAGCGGGAGGTGGCCTACGACCGCCAATCCGCCTTCGGCCATCTCGATCGGGCCTTGAGCGAGGCGCCCCGGCGGGGCTGGACGGTGGTGAGCATGCGCGACGACTGGGCCAGTGTGTTTGCGCCCCCTCCAGCGTCAACCGGACCAGGCGGAGCAGTGGTCGACCGCTGTGCCGTGCCTCCGGCCAGCGAACCCAGGGCTGCGGGAGAGCGTGGCGCTGGGGAGCTCCCCGAACAAGCGGCGGCAATCCCGGGCGAAGTGCCCCGGATTGAGGAAGCCCCAGGAGGCCGCCAGCCCTGAGATCGTCGCGGCCCCCGGCTGGGCCTCCAGCAGCCCAGGGCGAACACCATGGAGCCGCTGCAGCTTGAGAAAGGCCATCGGTCCCATGCCGAGGTGGTCCTGAAAAACCCTGAATCAGGCTGCGCCGGCTGGTGCACACCTCCTGGCAGATCCCATCGAGGCTGATCACCTGGCCCGGGTGCAGGGCCATCCAGCCCTGGGCCTGCTTGACAATCTCGATCCGCGCTGGAAGCCTCGGCAAGCGGGAGCCGCCCCCTGCTGAGTGGGCCAGTGTTTCCACCAGCAGGGGGAGCAGATCCTTCTGCAGCCGATCCTGCCTCGAAGGCCAGCTCAGATGCGGGGAGGGCACTTCCGAGAATGCAAACAGCTGGTGTAAATGGCGGCACAGCCGCTGAAATCCCACCGTCTCGATCGGCAGCCAGTTGGAGCGGAACACCTGCTCATCGAGGCAGGTATGCCCCAGTCCCATGGCCTCCTGCTGGAAACGGGCCGGATCGATCGCCAGGACCGCCAGCGAGCGCCGGCCCGTGGCGGTGAGAGGCACCTCCCCACGGGTTGCCATGCCAAAGAACCGCGGCGGCGGGAAGGGTCTGGCCATGGGAGTGGAGCAGATCGCTCCGGAGCGCCCCTGGCGCCAACTGGGTCAGCTCGAGGGGGAGCCGAAGCTGAGCATGGGATTGGGTTGAGAACTGCACTTTTTGTATGGACTGATTTTGCCTTGGTGAGCAGACTGACCCTCAGGCACCCGCTCCCCTCCCCCTGTCATGCCCAAAGGCCAACCCAACATCCTCATCCTCTGGGGCGACGACGTCGGCCAGAGCAACCTGAGCTGCTACAGCGATGGGCTGATGGGCTATCAGACCCCCAACATCGACCGGGTCGCCAAAGAAGGTGGCCGCTTCATCCATTACTACGCCGAGCAGAGCTGCACCGCGGGCCGGGCCGCCTTCATCTCCGGCCAGAACGTGTTCCGCACCGGCCTCAGCAAGGTGGGCATGCCTGGTGCCCCGCTCGGCTTTCGGCCAGAGGATCCCACCATCGCCGGCCTGCTCAAGCCCCTCGGCTACCGCACTGGCCAGTTCGGCAAGAACCACTTCGGCGACCAGGACGAACATCTGCCGACGATGCACGGCTTCGATGAGTTCTTCGGCAACCTGTATCATCTCAATGCCGAGGAAGAACCGGAGCAACGGGATTATCCCAAGCCGGAAGACTTTCCAAACTTCAAGAAGAACTTTGGCCCCCGCGGTGTATTGCATTGTTGGGCCAATGAGGATGGCACCCAGCGGATCGAAAATACCGGGCCGCTCACCAAAAAACGGATGGAGAACTGCGACGAAGAGTTCATAACTGAGGCCAAGCGCTTCATCCGTGATGCGGTGGCATCAGGGGAACCGTTCTTTGTGTGGTTCAACACGACCCACATGCACTTCCGCACCCACGCACGCGCCCAGGACATCGGCCGTTCCGGGCGCTGGCAGTCGGAGTATCACGACGTGATGATCTATCACGATGAGTGCATCGGCGAGATGCTCAACCTGCTCGATGAGCTGGGCGTCACCGACGACACCATCGTGATGTACAGCACCGACAACGGCCCCCACATGAACAGCTGGCCCGATGCCGGCATGACCCCGTTTCGCAGTGAGAAGAACACCAACTGGGAAGGGGCCTACCGGGTGCCCGCGCTGGTGCGCTGGCCCGGGCACATCGAGCCCGGCACCCTGTTCACCGGAATCGTCAGCCACCTCGACTGGCTTCCCACTTTGCTTGCCGCTGCGGGTGAAAGTGATGTCAAGGAAAAACTCCTGGCTGGCTATGCAGCCGGCAATCGCACCTACAAAGTGCATCTCGATGGGTACAACATGCTCGACTACTGGACGGGCGAGACCGACAAGAGCCCGCGGCAGGAATTCTTCTACTTCTCCGACGACGGAGACCTCACAGCGCTTCGCTTCGACAACTGGAAAATCATCTTCATGGAGCAGCGCTGCCCCGGCACCCTGCAGGTGTGGGCCGAACCCTTAACCGTGCTGCGCTGTCCGAAACTGTTCAACCTGCTCACCGATCCCTATGAGCGGGCCGACATCACCTCAAACACCTACTACGACTGGTATCTGGATCACTGCTACCTGATGATCCCCGCGCAGCCCTTCGTGGGCAAGCTGCTTGAAACCTTCAAGGAGTTCCCACCGCGGCAGAAGGCGGCCAGCTTCACGGTTGGCCAGGTGATGGAGAAGATCGCGGCCTCAATCGGCTCCACTTGAGGCCCATGGGGCGCTGTACTTCCTTTGACAGCCAGCGCCCCTCCTTGCTCCCTGCGCCCGCCCCGGGACCTCCATGGGGCGAGTGTCTTCCAATAGCTCGATTCAAAACTCCGTTCCCACCGCTCCGCCAGCCACACGGAACCAGCCCCGTCGCCTACCGGCGCTGGACAGGGCGGGGATACTGGCGGCCATCACCCCTCAACCTCAACAGGATCTGCGCAAGATTTAAAGGGAAGTCCCTCTCTTCAGCGGCAACCGCTCAAGCACCGTTGACATGGCATGTGTCGAAGGTGATCCATTCGACGGCCAGCATGTCGTTTGTGACAGGAGCCTTCGGGCCTGATCACCTCTCTGGCCGTTGTACTCACAATTCGGACCTTCCAGTTTCTTCCACCCATCCGGGAAAACCGCGGCGCCTAGGCCGGAGCGCAGATCAAGCAGGAACGCGGTGATTGGGGGCACAGAGAGACAGTCGTTCATGGCTGGGGAAAGAGCACGGCCCAGTCCTTGGCCATGTCCACCACCACCCAGCCACGCTCCGGTGCCTGCCGCAGGGCCTCCACGAGCTTGCCGCTGCTGGTCGGATGGGCGTCGTAGGCGTACTCCCGGCGGGGGTCGGTGTGATGCACGAGCAGGCCGAAGCTGGGCCGCGGATTGGCCATGGTGGTGAATTGCAGCATCTGCAGATCGCCGTCGGAATTGCCGAAGGCGGCGATCGGCCGGCGGCCGATGAAGGCATGAATGCCCACGGGTTTGCCCGCCTTGTCGTCCACGAACAGGTGGTCGCTGGACTTCACCAGCACCGGCTGGCCCTGCCGCAGCTCAAAGCGGGTGAGGGCCGTGGAGCCCACCACCTGCTCGGGCGGGATGCCGTAGACCCGCTCGCTCCACACCCGCATGAAGTCGGCGCCGCCACCCGAAACAATGAACGTGCTGAAGCCTTTGGCACGCAGATGGCGCAACAACTCCAGCATCGGTTGGTAGGCGAGCTGGTCATAGGGCCTGCCGTAGCGCGGATGGCGGGCGGTGGCGAGCCAGCGTTGCACCGATGTCCGGAATTCCTCGGTGGTCATGCCGGCGTGGGTGAGCGCGAGCACCCGCAGGAGGCCCTCGTGGCGTGGGCCCTCCAGCAACCTGGCCAGATCGCCGCCCAGGGCCGCCTGCACCATGGGGTCCTCGCGCAGGGCCGGTTCCTGCTTCACCCGTTCGCGCAGGGTGTCGAGGGCGTAGAACATCTGGAACGGCAGCGGATTCTCGGGCCAGAGGGTGCCGTCGTTGTCAAAGGTGGCGATGCGCTCAGCGGCGGGAACGTAGTCGGGCGATCCAGGCCGGCTCACCCGCTCCACATAGGAGAGGATCGCCCGTTTGGCGGGCCCTTCCCTCCAGGAGGGAAGGGCATCGAGGGCCCCCACGGGCAGCGTCGGCGTCGCTGCCACCAAAAGCCCAAGAGCAACGGCCCTGGCGGCGCCGGGGGTGGAAAGGCGGAGGTCCATCGCGATGGGGTGGGTCGAATCCCCCGATGGTGCCAGAACCCCTGGTGCTGTAGATGATGTGCGTATCGGCTCTCCCCGCCCCGATGGGGGCGATCCCTGTAGGCGTAGCGCAAGGCGGGCGGCATCACAGCTTGGTTCACGGCTCCGCCATTTAGGCAGCAACCAGCCTGGCGTCGCGCGTTCGATCCAGCGAGGTTCAGAACGTGATCTTGCCCCTGAGACCGGCGACGGTTTCGGTGGCGAAGTTGGCCCTGGCTGGATCGATGAGCTGCAGGTCGGCTGTGAGGATGAACCAGGGAGTGATGGCAAAGCTGTAGTAGATCTCCAGCCCCTTCTCATTATCGAGGGGAAGAAAGGGATCGATTGTGTCCTCTAGAGCTTTGCTCCAGTTGTAGTAGTAAACGCCGATACCGAAGCTGTCATAGGGGCGATTGGCGAACATCCCCTCGCCACTGATGCCGCCCACGAACGACCAGCCGATCGGATTGGGGTTGCCACTGGTTCCAGCCAGCTTCCCGTAGAGCCCGATTCCCTTGCCGGGTCTCACCTTGCTGGGAAAGAGCGTATGCCCGAACTGGAGGCTCAGATTGTTGGGATAGCTCACACCGCTGTTGTCCTGAAGGCCTGGTGGCAGGAGGATCTGCTCCAGGTCCACCTTCTTCTCCGTACTGAACGTGTAGGTGAGGCCGAGATTGGAGGGCCGATTCCAGGCCTTTCCGTTCCACTGCGCCGACAGCGAGACATTGGCACCAGTTTCGAACAGATCCTCCACCCAGTAGTTGTTGGTCTGATCGGCCGGATCGAACACCATGGCCGAAAGACTGACCTCACCGATCTGCTGGGACAGAATCCCCCCCATGATCACCGGCGGCACCAAACCATCGGGGGGAGCCACGAAGGCCAGATTCATGAAACGATCGATTCCCCAGCCCCCGAAGAAGGGATCGTTGGCGAGCAGGTCGATCACGTTGATCTTCCCGAGCAGCAGGCTGGTGCCGCCCCAGCGCTGGCTGTAATAAAGCGAACTCGCCACCAGCTCCTCCTCTGAGCCAAGAGGGAGCACCGCGCTTGTAGTGACGGGCCAGAGGGCGCCGCCGCGGAATCCAGGCAGCCGCCCGCCCTCCAGCTCCAGGTGCAGGTGGAAGCCCCCGCCACGCCAGAGGCCCATCCGGCTGGTGTCGAGGTCGAGCAGAGCATCGATCCGCCCGCCCGTGAAGAAGTCTTTCCCCTGGCCGTGCTTACTGAGGCTGCCCTGATCCCCAGACCACTGCCCCTGGTAGAAGCCCGTGGCGTAGAGGCGCAGCGTCCCCCCGTTCTCCGCCAGTTGGCTGCGATCGCCGCCCCAGTCACCGGTGAGGGTGGGGCGGTTCCAGAACGTGGAAGGGGGCTTGTCGGCGCTCTCCTTTTCAGCTGTGGAGGGGACGGATTCAGGTGAAGGAGTCGGAGTCGAGGCCTGAGAAAGAGTCGAAGACACTGCCGGGGCCGCAACCACGGAAAGGCATTCCGGACCTGGGCAAGCAAGGGAGCCGAAGCCAGGATCCTTTGTTGTCCCTGCCGATTGGCCTGCGCCCTCTTCTGCTCGCCCTTCGGGGGGCAGAAGGGCGAGCGAAGCCGTCAGCGGCAGCATGCCGGCAGCGATCCAACCGATTAAGGCACGAACCATGAGCCAATGGCCTTGTCCCATCGGCTTTCGTCCGGCACTTCGCAAACCTCTGTGATTGATAGGTGAAGCCGGACCGTGGCCTAGCTCACCGACCAGCAGCTCAACAGGCCTAAGACGCAAGGCTGCCCCGAGCGCAGTGGCCACCAGAGAGACCAGGCTCACTGCCGCGCCAGGATCATGCGCATCTGCTCCTGCAGGTGCTCCACCGGTTCACCGGAGACGTCCACCATCGCCCGCTTCACCACACCGGCGTAGGCGAAGGGGGGCTTGTAGTCCGGCATGGTGGGGGAACCGGGGTCGGCGCCCACGGCAACCCCGGCCGCCAGGCCGAGGCTCAGGGGAATCGTGACCGGCAGATCCCCTTCACCCACCGGCTGCCCGTCCACGAACAAGGCAATGTGGGCCGGCGTCCCTTTCCCCTTGGCGATGTCGGCAGGACCCGTTGGGGTGAATTCCATACTCAGGATGTGGTGGCCACTCGGGATCTGCGCCGTGGACGTCACCCGGAAGTAGGTGTCGGCCACGTAGTTGTAGCCGTAGGTGAGCGTTCCGTTCTGCACGTAGAATGAGAAACCGCCATCGTTGCCGCCCATGCTGAACAGCACGCCGTCGGCGCCCGTCTCCGGCACGATCACCTCCACGGAGATGGAATGGGACCTGTTCAAGACGCGTGGGGCGGCATTGCCTGGCACCACCTGAGTGCCGGGGTAATAGATGTAGCGCTGCCGATCCAGGGCGATCTGGGGACGCTCGGTCATGAAACGCTGGGTACCGCGGCTGTCGATCGGCAGCACGTTGTACTTGCCGGCCTCCACGTACCACATGCCGATCATGGCGATCAGCCGATCCCGCTCCGTGGCGGCCAGGTTGTTGGTTTCGGCGAAATCCTCCTCAAGGTTGTACAGCTCCCAGCCATGGGCATCGAGTTGGATCAGCTGGTCGTAGCTGATCGGATCGCCGAAGCTGCGGCCGGATTCGCTGAATGAGGTGCCCGGCCAGGGACAGACCGCCCGCCAGCCCTGGTGATACAGGGAGCGATGGCCAAACATCTCGAAGTACTGGGTGAGATGCAGGCTCGGAGCAGCGGCGGCGTCGAAGCAGCTGTGCAGGCTGTAACCCTCGATCGGGCTCTGAGTCACACCCCGGATCGCCGTAGGTGCCTCAAGGCCGAGGGCATCGAGCACGGTGGGGACCAAATCGATGGCGTGACAATACTGGCTACGAATCTCACCCTTGGCCGTCAGGCCCTTCGGCCAGCTCACGATGAAGGGATCGCTGGTGCCACCTCGGTAGGTTTCGCGCTTCCAGCGCCGGAAGGGGGTGTTGCCGGCGTGGGTCCAGCCCCAGGGATAGTGGTTGAAATACTTCGGACCGCCGATGTCATCGATGGCGGCTAGATTCTGCTCGAGATTGTCGGGAACGTTGTTGAAGAATTTACCTTCGTTCACCGAACCGCTGGGCCCTCCCTCGGAGCTGGCCCCGTTGTCGGAGATCAGCATGATCAGGGTGTTGTCGTATTCGCCCAGATCCTTCAGGAACTTGATGAGCTCGCCGATGTAATGGTCGGTGTGCTCGAGGAAGCCGGCGAACACCTCCATCATGCGGGCATAGAGGCGCTTCTCATCCGCTGAAAGCCCTTCCCAAGCCTGCACATCGGGATCGTGGCGCGAGAGCACCGTGTTAGCCGGGATGATGCCGAGTTCTTTCTGGCGAGCAAAGGTATGCTCACGGTAGGCATTCCAGCCACCATCAAACTTGCCCTTATATTTATCAGCCCATTCCTTCGGCACATGGTGCGGCGCATGCATGGCGCCGGTGCAGAAGTACATGAAGAATGGCTTGTTAGGGGCCACCTGCTTGGCGTCGGCAATCATCGCCTTGGCCTTCTCCACTAGATCCGGCGTGAGGTGATAGCCCTGCTCGGGGGTGGCGGGGGGTTCCACCTGGGTGTTGTCACGCACCAGCTCCGGGTAGTACTGGTGTGTGTCACCCCCGAGGAAGCCGTAGAAACGCTCGAATCCCCGTCCCAGGGGCCAGCGGTCGTAGGGGCCGGCCGCCGAGGTGGCCTCTGCTGGGGTGAGGTGCCACTTGCCCACGGCATAGGTGTTGTAGCCCTTCTGCAGCAGGATCTCGGAGAGGAAACCGTTCTCGAAGGGGATGTAGCCGTTGGAGCCGGGATAGCCCATCGAGCCTTCGGTAATGCAGGCCAGTCCGTTGGAGTGGTGGTTACGGCCCGTGAGCAAGCAGGAGCGCGATGGCGAGCAGAGCGCCGTGGTGTGCATGTTGCTGAAGCGCAGGCCATCGGCCGCCAGGGCATCGATGTTCGGTGTGGCGATCGGACTGCCGTAGCAACCGAGCTGGCCGAAGCCCATGTCATCGAAGACGATGTACAGCACATTGGGACTGCCGTCCGGGGCGCGGTTCGGCTCGGGCCAGGCCGGGGTGGACACATCGGCGGTTCGGCCAATTACACCGGGGAAGGCGGCACCGGGCTTGTATTCGTTCAACGCCATCGGATCAGCCAGAAGGGAAAGGCACTGCTGAGAACTTACCCAGCTGATCCGGAAGCGCCTTCCGGCTGTGGTGAGAACTACACCTGCCGCAACAGGGCGTCAGCCTGAAAGATCGTCAGGGTGCCGTGGTTTCACACCTTCACCGGCTGCCCCAGCGCGAGGAGAAGGGTGGCGCATGCCAGGCCCATCGGGCCGCCACCCAGAACGGCGATGCTCATTGGGGATCTGGGGGCATCCAAACTCCGTTGCAGAAATCGGCTTCAGGCGTGCCCACCATCGCTGGCCGTGCAAGATTCCGGTCCATGCGCCCACCTTCCCCTCGGTCCTCCCTGCTGCTGCTGTTTGGCGGCGTTCTGGTGGCCTGCCTTGCGTCCGCGGCGGCGGCTGCCGTGCCAGCCTCGAGGTTCGAGGCCCAGGCCAGCCTGATCCCGAAGCTGCGGGAGTTCTACGGCGGGATGGGTGGTTACCGGGCATTGATCCCGATCCTGATCCTCACGATCGGCCCGCTGAAGATCATCCCGGCTTTCGTGAAGCTCACCGCCCACGCCGATCCCCCCCTGCGCAGGCGCATGGCCTGGCGCGCCTCCCTGATCGCCACGGCCGTGCTGATCGTCCTGGCTCTCTCGGGCTGGAAGCTGCTGATCAACTACAACATCCCGCTCACGGCGATCCTGTTTTCCGGCGGACTGGTGCTGGTTCTGGTGGCGTTGCGGATGGTGCTGGCCCAGTACGGCGACGAGGACGATCGCCCCGATCCGCCCCCAGCCGAGCCCTCCATGGCCCAGGTGGTGCAACCGCTGGTGTTCCCCACAATTCTCACGCCCTACGGCATCGCCGTGGTGATCACGATGTCGGCCCTTGTGCGACAGCTGGAGGGCACGCCGTTCTGGCTGATGGGTCTGCTGGTGGCCGTTATGGCGGTGAACCTCCTGGCGATGCTGTTCGCCCGGCCGATCCTGCGGGTGATCCAGCCTCGCTTCCTCCAGCTGTTGGGATTGGTGCTGAGCGTGATCCAGCTGGCGCTCGGCTTCTCGATGATCTTCACGTCCATCGAGATTCAGGCGCTCGTGCTGCGCCAGATCCTGAGCTGATCGGCCTGGCCCTTGGTGTTCAGGTGTCTGGCACCAAACCTTGGGCCTGATTCGATCCGCCGGCTTTGGATCAAGGCTTATTCCACAGGCTCGATATCGGCGAGCTTCCAGCTGCGATCAAAATAGGGCTCGGTCGGGGCGTACAAACGGAAGTAGGTGAACCAGCCTTTTCCGGGAATCGTCGGGACCCAGTTCTTCTCCATCCCCGTGGGAGCGGTCGGCCCGAAGGTGATGTCCGTCGAACCGTCGGCGTTCTTGATCAAATCCATGCGTGACGAGCGATCGGCGATTTCTTCCTTGTTGTCGATGAAGCAGCGGGACTCGTTGTCGTAGGCGGTCACCGACCAGAACTGCTTGGCGGGCACATGGGCGTCCACGCGCAGGCGATAGGTCTTGCCGCCGTCAAGCCAGTTGCCGTCCCGGTCCTTGGTGGCTTCGAGGTAGGTCTGTCCCACGCCGGGCACCTTGGTGGCCATGGCCTTGGCGGCGGTCACCGCCTCGTAGAACCACGACGCATATTCATCCAGCGGCGCCGAAAACTCGGGTTCCGCGCCGGGCTCAAAACCCAGCGAGATCTCCCAGCGCCGGTCCGGCCAGATGGCCGCAGTCGCGAAGCGTTTCTGATAGGCATTGGCACGTGCCATCGCTTCACCGACCAGCACCGCTTCGCTCAGGAGTTCGGTCTGTCGCGCGTCCGGCTCGAAGGGCTTGCCTTTCTCGATGCCCAGGGGCTTGAGCATCGCCATCATGAGGCGGTCACGTTCGCGAACAGGCTCCTGGTTGAGTGTGGCGGCAAGTAAGTCCCAATAGGCCATGCCGCGCGGATGGGTGCCGCTCCAGGGCTTGCCGCCGGGAGAAACGAATCGAGTGGCCTGAGGTGCTGCGCGCTCGCTGTAGGGGTAGATGCGGAACTTCTCGAGCAGCGCCTTGGCGACCTGCGGGTCGGGACTGAGCACGCGAAAACCGATGAACACACTGACGGTCGGTGCACGCACCACGCGGTACCCCGCAGCCATCGGATCCTCGTGTACCGGGCTCAGCACGAGGATCTTGTCGCCCATGGCCTTGTCGGGGCCTGCTTCGCCAAACTCGCCGCCGTCAACGCCGAGTTGCCACATGCTGCTGATGCCCCCGGCCGTTGGCCCGGCCGGGATTTCGACGACCAGCGGCCCGGTGCGCCCGAGATTGGGGAAGCCGAGGATATAGGGGGTGGTGGCGTTGGCCGTGAGCAGGCCCAGCTTGTCGCGGTAGCTGTTGTAGATGACCAGGTCGGTGTCCTTCGCCCCGAACACCTGCTCATGCTGTTGCTGCCATCGGGCGAAGCCCATCAACGGCAGCGACCACAGGTAGGCCTGGGTGGCCCGCTGGAAATCCATCTGATCAAACAGTGTCTTGACGGTGGCTTGCGAGGGGTAGCCGCGCTCGAACTCGAGCCTGCCGATGCGCGTGTCGATTGTTTCCAGCACAGGGCTGTCCACTCGGTGCATCGCCGGTTGCTGCCAGCGGCCATCGAGCACTTCAGCTTTGGGGAGATAGATGCGCAGCACCGCGTAGAACGGACCTGCTGGCGCCGGCAGCCAGTTGGATTCCAGCGCCGCCCCCGGTGAATCCTTCTGGAGATAGATCGTCACCGAGCCGTCTGGGTCTTGCTTGAACGACTCGGCCATCGGTGAATTGATCAGGTAGCGATTCAGACGGTTTTCCACCAGCGTGCGGGTGTTGCCGTCGTACATCGTGAGCGACCAGAACGCATGGGCCGGAGGCAACGCCCCCTTCTCGAACCGCAAGGTGTAGCAGTTGGAGGAGGCGTCCAAGGGCTGGCCTTCGCTGTCATTGCCGTAGTTCGGATAGACAGCTTCTTCTTTGGAATTTCCATAGATCCCCAGATTGGCCGCCAGGAAGCGGCGCAGGTAGTTGCCCTCCAGGAATGTCCGATCGCCAAAGAGATCGATCTTCGAGATCTCTCCCGCGTTCAGTCGCCGTCGTAGCTCCTCCTCGTCCGTCCAGGCGTCAGCGATTCCATCGTCCACTGCCTTGGCCGTATCGGCCGGCAGTTTCGCCGGATCGAAGGGCAGTCCGGCACCGATGCCCAGGGTGGCGAAGCGCGCGAGTTTCTCCTCTTCCGAAGGATGGGTCGGGCAGAACTGAAGCAGGACGTTGAGGTACGGAAACAGAGCTGAGGTTTTGGTCATGCCCGCCTCAGGCTTGGGCCAGGTGATGCTCGGTGCCTGGGGCGTCTGGTTGCCCAGATACCGGCTCAATGGACGCACCTGGTAGCGCGCCTGAATCGCACGCACGTTCTCAAGGTCGGCCGGGTTGAACAGCTGGGTGCGGATCAGTGCATAGGCGATCTGGGTTTCCGAGCGAATGATCGCCTTGATGCCCTCCGGCTTCTCGCCCTTCCAATCGGGTCCGGCAATGAGAAAGTCACCACCACTGTTACCGTGGGTGCGCGTACCGAGGTAGCCGAAGTTGTGCGTGTAAAGATCAATCAGTTGTGCGCAGTAGTAGCGATTGTCATCGATCTTTGGCATCGTGATGACAACAGGTTCGGCGCGCAGATCCATCCAGATATAGGAATACGGCGTATCGGAGTTCGGAGTAATGAACTGCTGATCCTGGGGTGTCGCCACTCGAGAGGAGTGACCCATGGCGTTGAAAGGCGCCTTGAAGGCGGTGCCTTCAAGGTCCACCGCCTGCTTGTAGAGCGTCTCGTAGCCAGCCACGATCGGAAAGCCGTAGATGAACGCCTCTTTGGCGACTGCGCCTGCCAGCGGCGATAGTCCCATGAGCTGTTCGAGATTCATGCACATTGCCTCAAGAATTGCCGACCAAGGGCGGGTTAACTGACGGATCTGCGTTTACCTTATCTTCTGAATGGCCGGTAGCCCCCATGCCTAGTCATGGGCGCCAGCGAATGCCGTATGCATGGCGTGGAGCCTTAGTTCATCCTCCGGACTAAGATTGCGCGGCCCCAATTCGATGTCCAGGCGCTTGATCGTTCCAGTAAATGCAAACGGCTTGCGATAGGTATCGCTGACGGGTGAACCCGTGTCCGAGCCCAGGCCGAAGGTATCGATGCCGAAACGGCCAGCGACGGTATTGGCAATCCGGGTTCGGCCCACTTCCTTGCCGTTGATCCCGATCACGGCTTCGCCACCCTTACCCAACCCACCACCGTCGTAGGCAAACTCCATGGAGACGGTGGACGCCCCTGCGGGGACAGGACAATTCGAGACGAGGTTGGTGCGCTCACGCTCAAACCAGTTGTAGTGATAAACGAGCTTGCCGTTCTGCACATACAAGGCGAAGCCCGCGGCCTGGCCACCTAACGCCAGGATCACCCCTTCCCCACCTTCAGGCATGTCGATCTGCGCGGTGATCCGATGGGAAACGTTCTTCGTGTTCGGTGCCGCGTTCTCCGGCAACCGCGAACAACCGCTGTAGTACGTGAAGTGCCTGCGATTCGGGTCCGATCCGCCAGGAGATGGCTTCAGCACGGCCAGCCTCCCGGAACCTCGGTCATCGAGTGGGTAGACGTGGTTCTTCTCGGCCTCTTCGTCGAAAATCGCCTTGAGTTCTGCCAGTTTGTCTGGAAATTGAGCCGCCAGGTCCTTGGCTTCGCTGAAATCCTCATCGATGTTGTAGAGCTCCCACCGATCATTCTCCCAATGGGCAGGAGCAAGATCCTGCCGCCAGGGCAGCGAGTGCTGGGCGCAGGCAATCCAACCCTTGTCGTAGATGGCTCGATTGGTGAAAATCTCGAAGTATTGACGCTCGCGCACGGGGCGTGCCTCGGCGTCGTAGAAGGTTGAGGCGATGGAGACGCCATCCATCGGCTTCTGCTCCACACCGTTGACGCTTTCCGGGGCTGGGATCTTCGCGACATCCAGGATGGTCGATGCAATGTCGATCAGGTGCGTGAACTGGGAGCGCATGGTCCCGGTGTCTTTGATCTTTGCCGGCCATGAGACCACCATCGGGTTACGGGTACCACCCAGGTGAGAGGCCACCTGCTTGACCCACTGGAACGGGGCATTGCCTGCCCAGGCCCACCCGAGCGGATAGTGCGGCTCCGTATGGGGCTCGCCGATCTCATCGAGGATCTTCATGGTGTCCGCCAGGGAGGAGGGAACACCGTTGAGGTTCATGACCTCGTTGGCGGTGCCAGAAAAGCCTCCTTCGGAGCTGGCACCGTTGTCGCCGACGATGTAAAAGACCAACGTATTTTCGCCGTCGGGCAGTTCCTTCACCGCATCGAGCAGGCGGCCGCACTCGTGATCGGTGAAGGCGAGATAGCCGGCGAAGTTCTCCATGAACCGCGCGTACAGGGTTTTCTCATCGGCAGTGAGGGAATCCCACGGCTGAACCCATTCGGGGCGAGGCGTCAGTTCGGTATCAGGCGGGATGATGCCCATCTCCAACTGTCGCCGGTAGGTCTCCTCACGCACGGCATCCCAGCCGGCATCAAACTGACCTTTGAATTTTTCACGCCAGTCTCGCGGTGAATGGTGAGGGGCATGGGCCGCACCGGGGGCAAAGTACATGAAGACAGGCTTGTCCGGCGCCACGGACTTGCTGTACTGCATCCAGTCGATCGCCTTGTCAGTCATGTCCGTCATGAAGTGGTAGCCCTCTTCTGGCGTCTTCGCAGGTTCCACAGCGACGGTGTTCTCGAACAGCACTGGGTAGTACTGGTGCGTTTCACCACCGATGAAGCCGTAGAAGTAATCGAATCCCATGCCGGTCGGCCAGCGGTCAAAGGGGCCAACGACGCTGCTCTCCCAGTCGGGCGTGTTGTGGTTCTTGCCGAACCACGACGTGTTGTAGCCGTTGCCCCTCAGCACCTCGCCGATGGTCGCGGTGCTCTTTGGAATCATGTTGTTGTAGCTGGGGAAGCCCGTGGCCCATTCCGTGAGAAAGCCGGAAGCACAGTTGTGATGATTGCGTCCTGTGATCAGCGCAGCGCGTGAGGGCGCACAGATCGCCGTGGTGTGAAAACGCGAGTAGCGCAGCCCTTCCGCGGCGAGTTTGTCCAGTTGTGGCGTCGGTACCGGACCACCGAACGTACTGACCTGGCCGAAGCCCACATCGTCCAGCAGAATGACGACAACATTCGGGGCACCCTCCGGCGGTGCTGGAAGCCGGGGCCAGTCCCCTTCGGATTCGAGATAGGTCTTGCCGACCTTGCCCCGAAAGGGCAATTCCGGCAGCGGGAGCTTTGAACGATCCCGATCGGCCCCGGGATTGTCACCTGCATTCGAGGGGGTCGTTTCAGCCTTCATTGGGTCCCTCAAGATTGACTGGATGGTTCTGTTTCACTGGAGTGCTTTTGTGGTCAGCTGACGCTGCCAGGAGGCATCCCCAGGAGCTTGTTGCCTGTAGCGAACAGCCTCGCCTGCCCATCAAGGATCCGAAGGCCCATTGGCGCCAATCGTTAAGTTGTGAGGTGGTTGGCAAGAAGCGTGCCCTGTCTCTGACAGCCAGCGTCCCCCTCCATCCGGCCCATGCGCCCAGGGCCATCGATGGGGCCAGACTCCTCCAATGGCCCGCTTCAGTTCCGTTTCTAACCCCATGCCGGAATCACGCAACCTCCCCGGTCGCCCGCCGGCGAGGGAGATGGTGTGGATCCCCGCGGGCAGCTTCCTGATGGGCTCGGATGTCCACTACCCCGAGGAGGCTCCGGCCCATCCGGTGAGCGTGGAGGGGTTCTGGATCGACCGCTCACCGGTCACCAATGCCCAGTTCCTGAAGTTCGTGAAGGCCACGGGCTACATCACCTTGGCCGAGCGGCCGGCCGATCCAGCCCTCTATCCCGACGCGCTACCGGAGCTGCTGGCGCCCGCCTCGATCGTGTTCGTACCCCCGCCGGGGCCCGTGGGAAAGGGGGACCCCTACCAGTGGTGGCAGTACATCCCCGGTGCCGATTGGCGCCATCCGGAAGGCCGCGGCAGTTCGATCAAGAACCGCCCCAACCATCCAGTGGTGCATGTGGCCCATGAGGATGCGGCGGCCTATGCCGCCTGGAGCGGCAAGCAGTTGCCCAGTGAGGCCGAATGGGAGCGGGCCGCCTGGGGAGGCCTTGAAGGCGCCGAATTCGCCTGGGGAGATGAACTTCACCCGGAAGGCCGCCCGGTGGCCAACACGTTCCAGGGCGATTTCCCCCACCACAACAGCCTGCTTGATGGCTACGCGGGCACCTCGCCGGTGGGTGCCTTCCCCGCCAACGGCTTCGGTCTCCTCGATTGCATCGGCAACGTCTGGGAGTGGACCGACAGCTGGTATGGCGACCATGTCCTGGCGGCCGATGGGGGGCTCCCGGCCGAGGGGAGAAGCGGCTGTTGCGTTGCGGCAGATGCAGCGCGTGAGGCCAGCATCGACCCCACCAGCCAGCACGGTGCGATGCCCCGCAAGGTGGTGAAGGGTGGCTCGTTCCTTTGTGCCCCCAGCTACTGCCGCCGCTACAGGCCGGCGGCACGCATGGCCCAGGGCATCGACACCTCAACCTGCCACATGGGTTTCCGTTGTGTCGTGCGACTCTGAAGCCATGGCTTCCGCCTATCGACACATCTGGCCCCTTCCCCCTTCCCTGGCACGTGCCGCACGGCAATCATTTCCCTTGTGTCAACTCCAAAGAGGTTCACCTGGTACACCCGCCAGCAGCGCCGCCGGGCCTCGCCGTTCTTTTTGCTGGTGGATCAATCCTTTGGTTTTAGAATTCTGATCGCAGCGACCCTGTTCTTTGTGTTGCTCTCTGCTGTGAATCGTTTCGACAACTGCCAGGGGGCTGAAGCAAGAGAGGACTGCCTAACTAGTAATTATCTGGACGTCATCAGTATTGGCAATGTGGAATCGTTCAGTATCGTGACGACGGCTTTCGTGTACATCCTGGAGGCTGGTCGGCGCAAGGAGCGAGAACATCAAGAGTTGATGAAACTAATCATATCGCAGCGAGAAGCGGGAATCCAGGTCAGTATCAGCCGTATCCGTGCCATCGAGGATCTCGCATCGGACGGTGTCTGGCAGGATGGCGTTGACTTACGAGACACGAACCTTGAGGGAGTGAGGATTCCTTTTAGCCGTTGGCGTGGGGCCAACTTCGCCAACTCCGTCTTGCGGAAGGCGAATTTCCAGGGTACGGATCTGAAGGGAGCCAACTTCACGGAGGCCGATCTCACCGGAGTCGATCTCACTCAGGCCATTTTCACTCGAGCCATCCTCACCAACGCTGATCTCACCGCTGCCCTACTCACCGGGGCCGTCTTCCAGGATGCTGATCTCAGGGGAACGGTCCTCGATCCGAGTGCCTCTGTCGTGACTGATCGTCCGTGATTCGATAAGACTCCTTGTGGATCCGAATGCTGGCCCATCCCCCGGTTGCTGACGCCAATTCCCCCTCTGCCCAGGCGAGCCGGATCGCCGGTGCCTTCGTCGGCATTGCCGCGGCCTACGCGATCAGCCGCCATCTGGCCTTTCTGCCTTCCACGCTGTTCAGTTCCCTGGTTCTGGCCGCCACCTCCACGGTCATCGGCCGTAACCACAGCCCGCTGCGCTGGTGGGCCCTGCTCGGTACCACCTGTGGCGCGGTGCTGGGCTCCGCCGTGATGCTGGCGGAGAAACTCCAGCAGAGCGAACCGCAGGGAGATCTCGCCACCAGGGCCCTGCTGCTCGGTTGTCTTGCCCTGGCCGGTTGCGTCGCCGGACACAGTCTCAGCCGCGATGCCGCTGGTGAGTCTGCCCGCCATCCCAGGGACCTACTGCGTTCGGCCAGTGCGCTCACCACCGGCATCTTCGCGGTGCTGGTTACCTTCACCTTTTTGCATTCCGGCCTGGACACGGCTCGCACCTTCTCCAGCCGGCTGAGCACCTCCCTGACCATCCTGGTGGCGACGCTCACCATCCCTGGATGGCTGACCCATCTGCTGAATCGGGCGCCACCGAAGGGGCCCGGGCGGCGGCCCTGATCCGCCTCCATCGTCCAGCCTGAGCTTCAGCCGAAATCACCCCCGACCTCAACGCCATGGACCAGGCAACCCTGCTGATCGTCAGCGCCGCCCTGTTCACGATCATGTTCGCTCTGGGAGTTGGCCTGACCGGAGAGGCGATCGTCCTGCTTCGCCGGAGGCCCGCCCTAGTGATCCGGGTACTTATTGGGTCCTGTGTGCTGGTGCCTCTGGTCGGCCTGGTGCTGCTGAAGCTGCCCCTGAGCCTGGCCCTGACCAAACCGGCCCAGATCGGCATCGCCCTGATGGCAGCCTCCCCGAGTGCTCCCCTCACCCTGCGCAAGGCCGGCAAGGTCGGTGGCGACCGCGAGCTGGCGGCGGTGCTCCAGGCCTGTGTGGCCGTGGCCGCGATCGTTTCGATCCCGCTGATCGCCGATCTGTACCAATCCGCCCTCGGGGTGTCCGGCTGGGACATCACCCCGAGGGCGGTGGCCCTGCAGGTGAGCCAGACCCAGGTGCTGCCCTTGCTGGCGGGCCTGATGCTCAGGCGCTGGCGGCCTAGATGGGCCCAGCGGCTGTCCGGTCCGCTCGACAAGTTGGCGAATGGCCTGCTGCTGCTGCTGATCGTGCTGGTGCTGATCAAGTCGCTGCCACTGCTGCTGCCCTTCGCAGCCAGCAACCTGGCGGCCCTGGGTTTCATGGCCGTGATGGTGCTGGCGGCCCTGGCTATCGGCTATTGGATCGCTGGCCCTGACCCCCGGGAGCGCACCACGATCGCCCTGGTCACCTCGATGCGCAACCCTGGGCTGGCCCTGTTGTTCGCCACGACCTTCGACAATGGCCTACCTGGCCTGAAACTCGCGGTGCTCTCTTACCTGCTGGTCACTGTGCTTCTCTCGATACCCTTCCTGCGCTGGCAGCGCCAGAAGCAGCAGGTGCCCTTCGTGACCCCTTAGGTGGCCTGGATTGAATCCCCCGAGGCCCTGCTCCAGGGACTGGCCGGTGCCGTTCGATTTGTCCTGGAAACACTCTCGGTGCTCTGTGTGGTGGCTGGCGTGATCGCCACCTTTCGCCTTGGCTTGCCATTTCTGCCCGCCGCGGGCCATCACACTCACCGCCCCTCCAGCACAATCCGGATCAGCTTCGGCAGCTGGCTGGCGATGGCTCTGGAATTCCAGCTCGGCTCCGACATCGTGGCCACCACCACGTCTCCCTCGGACAGCAACCTGATCCAACTGGCGGCGGTGGCCGTAATCCGCACCTTCCTCAATGTGTTCCTCGCCAGGGAACTGGAGACGGAACAGCGGTCGGTGCAGGATCGTTCTCTGCGGCCGAAACCCTGATCAGCCAGTCCTTGCCTTCGGCAACTCCATGAACCTCACCAACGAACTGGCCAAGGAGCGCAACCGGGAGGCGGCGGAGCGCACCCTGATGGCTTGGATCCGCACCTGCCTGTCGCTGATCAGCTTCGGCTTCGGTCTCGACAAGATCATCGGAGCGATCGAGGCCAGCCGCTTCGAGGGCAGTTCCCACGCGCATTTCAGCGTGCGCTTGATCTCCATCGGATTTGTGCTCACGGGAATCCTGGCCATGGCAGCCGCCACCCGCCAACACCGCAAGGTGCTGCGGCGGTTGAAGCAGGATGATTTCGTCTACCTCGATTCGCCCTCGATCTCGATGGCGACGGCCATGGCACTCACCATGATCGGCCTGGTGGCCCTGGTGCTGCTGATTGCCGGTGGAGTCAGCACCTCATGAGCGGCCTGATCTCCCATTCCCCGCCATGGCTCGTTTCCCTGCTTCGCTCCTGCCCAGCGGCTACCACCAAGGGCTGGGGCGGGCGGATCTGGCCGCCGGACTGACCGCCGCGGCAGTGGTGCTGCCCAAGGCGATGGCCTACGCCACCATTGCCGGTCTGCCGGTCCAGGTGGGTTTGTACACGGCCCTGGTGCCGATGGCGGTGTATGCCCTGCTGGGCAGCTCCAGACCCCTGAGCGTCAGCACCACCACCACCCTGGCCATCCTGGTGGGCAGTGAGCTGGAGAGGCTGACGCCGGCCGGCGAACCCAGCGCCCTGATGGCGGCGAGCGCCACTCTGGCCCTGTTGGTGGGAGCGATGCTGTGCGGCGCGGCCCTGCTGCGGCTGGGCTTCATCGCCAACTTCATCTCCGAATCGGTGCTGGTGGGTTTCAAATCCGGCATCGGTCTGGTGATCGTGGTGGATCAGCTGCCCAAGTTGCTGGGGCTGCATGTGGAGAAGGCCGGCTTTTTCCGCGACCTGGCCGCCCTGCTGGGAGACCTCCCCCAGACCTCGATCGCCACGCTGCTGCTCTCGGCCGGGCTGTTCAGCTTGCTGTTCAGCCTGAAGCGGCGGTGGCCGTCGGTGCCGGCGCCGCTGGTGGTGGTGGCGATCGCCATCGCCAGCTGCGCCCTGCTGGGGCTCGATCGCTTTGGGGTAGAGCTGGTGGGCACCGTGCCCAGGGGCCTGCCCGCCCTCAGTTTGCCCCGGCTGGATCTGCTTGGCGGGCTCTGGCCAGGCGCGGCAGGCATCGCCATGATGAGTTTCACTGAAAGCATCGCGGCGGCTCGGGCCTTTCGCGCTGCCGATGAACCCTCCCCGAACCCCGATCGGGAACTGCTGGCCCTTGGGCTGGCCAACATCGGCGGCAGCTTGTTCGGAGCGATGGCGGCGGGCGGTGGCACCACCCAGACCGCCGTGAACCGCCAGGCCGGTGCCCGCAGCCAGGTGGCCGAACTGGTGACGGCCGGGGCGGCCCTGGCCACGCTGCTGCTGCTGGCCCCCTGGATTGCCCTGATGCCCCTGGCCGCCCTGGCGGTGGTGGTGATCGTGTATTCCTTCGAGCTGATCGCCCCGGGCGAATTCCTGGCGATCCGTCGCGTCCGCCACGCCGAATTTCACTGGGCCGTGGTGGCCTTCCTGGGGGTGGTGTTTCTGGGAACCCTCAAGGGCATCCTGGTGGCCGTGATCCTCTCCCTGATCGCCCTGGTGCAGCAGGAGGTGAACCCGCCTGTGTATGCCATCGGCCGCAAGCGCAGCACCGATGTGTTCCGGCCGCTCTCAGCTAGGCATCCCCGCGATGAAACCTGGCCGGGGCTGCTGCTGCTCCGTGCCGAGGGGCGCCTGTTCTTCGCCAATGCCCATGGGGTGCTCCTGCGGATGCGCGCGGAGATCAACCAGCACCAGCCAAGGGTGGTGGTGCTGGATGGCAGCGCCGTGATCGACATCGAATACTCCGCCCTCAAGGTGATCACCGAAGCGGAGCGGCGCCTGGATCGGGAGGGAATCTCCCTCTGGCTGGCGGGGTTGAACCCCACGGTGCTGGAAGTGATCCGCCGATCGGAGCTGGGCGAGCGTCTGGGCAAGGAGCGGATGCACCGCAACATCGAGCGGGCGGTGGAGCACTACCTCGCCGCGGGGCTGGAGGCGAAAGGCTGAACAGCTGAACCGGCTGGGGCGACGGCTCAGACCTTGGGAAGGGTGCTGGCATTGCCGTTGCGGATCGCGTGATAGCCCGGCGAGAGAATCTCCACCTTGGCGGCCGCGAAATGATCCTGCAAAGCCGCCAGCACGTCCGAGAGGGTTTCTCGGTAGGTGTCCGCCCCGATCACGAAGGCATTGAGCTCATAGCTGATATGGAAATCATTCAGGGAGGTCTGAATCACGTAAGGCGCCATCTCATCACTGACCCCCTTGACACTCTTGGCCGCAGCCAGCATCAGTTCGTGCACACGGCGCCAGGGAACGTCGTAACCGATGGTGATCGTGGTGGCAATGGCAACGGGTTGCTGGATCTCACGACGAGAGAAACTGAAATTCACCACCGAGGCGCCAATCACTATGGCGTTGGGAATACTCACCAGCTCATTCCTTGGTGTGCGTACCCTGGTTACCAGCAACGCTCGCTCCTGCACCACCCCCACCGTGCCGTTGATGTCCACCCGGTCGCCCAGGCGGAACGCACGGGTGTAGATCAGCATCAGGCCACTGATGATGTTGGTGGCGATCGCGCTGGAGCCCAGGGCCGCCAGGGCACCCACGAACAGACCGGCCCCCTGGAAGGCCTTGCTGCCGGATCCGGGGATGTACGGGTAGGCCAGCACCAGCCCGATCAGGGCAATGAAGATCGTGGCCAGGCGGGCCGTGGGCAGGGCCCATTCCTGGTAGAAGCCTGGGATGCGCACCCGGCCGCGCTCGAGGGCGGAGAACCAGGCGTTGCTGGCGCGGATCGCCATCACCGTGACCGCTGCAATCAGCAGGATCGAGACCAGGTTCGGAAGCGCCCCGACTGCCAAGGCAAGGGCATTGCGGATCACCTGCAGAATCTGCTGACGCAGGCCGTCGGCAATGCCCTGGGTGGGCGGGAACAACCCCAGCAACAACGGAACCAGCAGGTAGCTGATCAGGAGCAGCAGCGACCAGTGGATGACCCGGCGGACCAGCTGCAGGATCTGGCGAATCTGGACTGATTCGAGCAGCTGATTGGAGCCGACGCGCAGGCCCTGCAGCTGACGGCTCTGATCAAAGGCGATCCACTGGGCTGCCCGGCGGTTCAGCTTCGACTGGATACGTATCCAGAACAGGTAGATGACGAGCACCAGCAGGGCCAGGGCTGTTCCCTTGACCCAGGCGATGGGCGTGCGGCTGCGCCTGTAGGCGGTGACGGCGCTGACCAGACGGCTGCGGTACTGCTCGGCGAGCACCTGGCGGCTCAGATCGAAACAGGCCGCCACGCGGTCATCGACGGCCATCAGCCGATCGGAGCCACCGTCGGCGCGGCGGAGAACAAGGAAGGTGTAAGGGGGGGCATCCTCAACGGCGAGGCCTTCGGGCTGGAAGGCCGGGCTCGCGGCCAGGCGGCCCAGCTCATGCGTCGTCTGGCGGGCGATCTTCACCGGGTCCTGGGCGCCGATCGTCGAGCGGATCTCCAGCACCCGCCGGCCATCGATGGTGACGGACTGGGGAGGATCAATGCAGTGCGCCTTGGTGGCGGCCGGCTTCGGCGGCGTCAGCTCCTTCTGGGCGTGAAGCGGCAGCGGCGAAGCCAGCACCGTGGCCAGGGACATCCCCAGGGCCATCATCACCAGCAGGACAGAGCGGAGCCGAGCCCCCTGACCAGCTGATCTCACCACGGGACCCGTCACGGCTGGCTCAATCGGTCTGGAAGGCGATCATGGTGCAGCCCCTGGCTGCCCTCGACCATCGCAAGGTTCGGCCCACAGGCTCAACCAGCCTCCACCAACCGTTTGAGTCTCTCGACGGCCAGAGCGACAGGCAACAGTGAAACGTTCTCAACTGAGATGGCATGACCTGCCGCGAACGGGTTGTCAAGATCAGCGATCAGCAGCAGCAGCTTGATCAGCAGGAATGAAATCACGCCAATGAAGAAAAGAGATTCTCCGAATGGCTCGATGTCGGTCAGAACAAGCCCTCCAGTCAGAAAGCCCGTTCCGGCATAGGCCATCCAGTAAACAGCGGGCACGAAAGTGGTTTCACGAATCACCTCGATGCGAACCACGACTCGTCGGATGTTGGCCAGTCCGAGCAGCAGGCGGGCCTGCAGCGGAGCGGCGTTCCAGATGCCCAGCCGTGAGATCACAAGTTGCAGCTCATCGAGGCGGTTCAGCAGACCTGTGACCAGACCGCCATCGTTCATCCAGGCCAGGAGATCTTCGCTGAAGCCCGCCAGCAGTGCTAATGCCCCCTTCATCTCGGCTTCCGGATGAAGCTCCCTAACGCTTCTCACCTCCATGGCGAGGCACTCCAGAGCAGCGGCCAGTTCACCCGGAATCTTCTCGCTTTCCTTGTAATCCATCAGCACCCCATTCAGCAGGAAGCCCAGCAGGAACACCTCAGAAGCCACCAGCGCAGGGAACAGGGGATTCGGGGCCAGCACCTCCCAACTCATTCGGTGAACCAGGATCTTGCCGGCCACGATGCTCAACAGCACCAGGCTCATCCGGATGAAAAACCAGACACGCCGCACCCAGGATCTGCTGTCCGAATCGGTCTCCAATTGTTCAGCACAGGCAATCATTGTTTCGGGTCGCTTTGGCGGCACTTTGGCGCCCCCCTACTTCTCCTTATGCTCACCCAGCGGCAACGGCGGCAATGCCGGTGGTGGCAGCACCTCCAGCTCGGGGGGGTTGGGCGCGGTTTCCGGGCCGATCAGGTCCACGGCGGTGCGCTGCATCACCAACCGGAAGCGCAGGGGCGCCTGTTGCTGATTGATGAACGCCTGAACAGCGGCCACCTGCTTGGGGGTGGGCAGTTCCGGATCGGTGACCCGCACCTGGGCCTGGATCAGCGGCGGGTTCTGCTGCCAATCGATGTTGAGGCCCACCAGATCGATGGCGGGATCGCCGCCGAGGGTGATTGTGCTGCTGCGTAACCGCTGCTCGATGGCCGCCTCCAGTTGCTGGGCCTGTTGCTGCTGCCTGTACTGGTTCGCCAGGCGGGAAAAGCTACTGCCCAGGGGAATCACCAGCAGGGCGGTAAGGGCCACACTGGTGAGGCCGAGCCTGCTCCGGAACAGTCGGCCCCGGTAGACACGCTCGAGCGTTCCCAGGGCCACCATCGCCCCCACCATGATCCCCAGCAAGTTGGTGGTAAACAGCAGCAACGCCCCATAGGCCTGTGCCCAGTAGGAGGAGGCCAACAGGATCCCCACCACGCACATCGGTGGCACCAGGGCAACGGCGATCGCCAGGCCGGCCAGGGCCGAAATGGCGTCCTTGCGCAACTTGGCGAACATCGCCACCGCTCCGGCCACCAGGGCCACCCCCAGATCCAGCAGGTTGGGGCTGGTGCGGTTCATCACCTCACTGCCGAAGCTGGGGAAGGCCACCAGATGGCCCACCCCCATCGCCAACAGCACGCAGATCACCACCCCCAGCATCAGGGTGCGGAAGGCCCGCAGGAACAGCAACAGTCGCCCCCGCATGATCTCGAATGCCATCGCCTGCAGCGGCAGGATCCAGGGGGCCACCACCATGGCGCCGATCACCACCCCCGGGCTGTTGGCCAGCAGACCCAGAGTGGCGATCAAGGTGGCCCCCACCGTGAGCACCACGAACACCTGACTGAAGCTGGCCTCATGCTCGAATTCCTGGCGAAGGGCGTCGAGCCGGGCGTCGTCGGGCGGGGCCGTGCTCATGCTCATCCCAAGTACTGGTGCTATTGGACGAAGCCCATGATGTGCCAGCCACCGTCAGGGGAGATCAGCGCTCTGCAGGCGATGACACAGGCGCTGGCCCAGAGTCCTGCACGGCGTGCCGCCTGGTTCAGACATGCCCCGCTGTCGCGCCCGGTGCACTGAGAGTTCCTGGAACTCCTGGCGGCGTCCCGCTTTGATGGATGCGGCGGGCATTCCCCCTGCGTCAGGGATGATCAGATAGGAGCCTCCAAGGGGCCCTTGAAAAGGGAAGAAGACCTCTCGGCACAGCCTTGCCGCAAGGCCTATCTGCGAGATGGGACTTCTGTCCCCCTCATCAATGCCCGTGCGGATAGACGGCACCCATGAGACGATTGCGGAAAACCTGGTTCCGTTTTGAGCCAATCCTTGGCTGGGTCCAACACCGCCAATCAGCGCTTAGCCAAGGGGAAGGCGATTCGTTCGCGGGTTCCCCGATCTGCCCTAGCGGAATGGTCCCCCTTGCTGGGGAGTCGTGATCCGATTGCCCTGTTGGAGGCATCCAATGCGGGCCGGATGCCGGAGCTGATTCCGATCCGCATCGGCCGAATGCTCCGGACGCCCTTCACCTTCATGAGGGGATCTTCGGCCCTGATGGCCCATGACCTCAGCTTGATACCGCATTCCGGCATTCAGGTGTGGGCCTGCGGCGATTGCCATCTACTGAACTTCGGGCTCTTTGCCACCGCAGAACGCAATCTGATCTTTGATCTCAATGATTTTGATGAGGCACACCCTGCCCCCTGGGAGTGGGATGTGAAGCGTCTGGCCACCAGCTTCGTGCTGGCGGGCCGCGACAACAGTCATTCCGAGGCCAATTGCCGCAAGGCCGCCCGACGCAGTGTCCGTTCCTACCGGCAGCATCTGCGGGAGTACATCCATGCCAGCCCCCTCGATGTCTGGTACGCCCGTTTTGATGCCGACGATCTGATCGAGGCCGCACCGAACAGAGCCATCCGAAAGGCGCGCCAGACGATCACCGCCAAGGCACGCCGGCGGATTGCGGATCACCTGTTTCCGAAGATCACCAAACTGGCAGATGGCCATTGCAGGCTCACCGACCAGCCTCCAGTGCTGACGCATGTCTGCCATGGCGAGCTGGAGCAGCGGATCAGCGAAGACCTGGAGGATTATCGACAGTCCCTGTCCGATGAGCTGCAGGTGTTACTTGGTCGCTACACCCTGGAGGATGTAGCTCTCAAAGTGGTGGGAATCGGCAGCGTCGGCACCCGCTGTCTGGTGGCCCTGTACTTCTCCGATGATGGGCATCCCCTGATCCTGCAGATCAAGCAAGCCTGCCCTTCCGTGCTGGAGCCCTACACCCAACCAAGCGCTTTGCCCAACCACGGCCAGCGCGTGGTGATGGGCCAGCGGCTGATGCAATCGGGCAGCGATTTGTTTCTCGGCTGGTTCCGCAGCCGTATGGGGAACGACTATTTTGTGCGCCAGCTGCGGGACATGAAAATGTCGTATCCGGTCGAGGACATCTCCCCCCTGCGCCTCCAGCATTACGCCGACTACTGCGGCTGGTCGCTGGCCCGCGCCCACGCCCGCGGCGGAGACGCTGCAACGATCAGCGGCTACCTGGGTCGGGGGGAGGCGGTCGATCGGGCGATCGAAGCCTTCGCAATAGCCTATGCCGACCAGATGGAGCGCGACCACGCCAGCCTCAAGGCCGCTGTCGACGCCGGACGACTTGAGGCACTGATCGAAGAAGATCGCTGATCTCAGTAGAAAACATCCACGGCCGGCCCGGCCCGGCCCCTCCAGGGGAATATGGAACGTGCGGACGCTTGCTCCGGCCCTACGCCCGCAGCTACGCCAACGGCGAGTTCACCCACTACCTGCGGGACCAGGCTTTGCGATCAAGGTGGCGCCCACCGTGCGCACCACGAACACCTGAGTGAAAGCTGGCCGGGCGGTGGTGCTGGTCATCGCAGGGCCTGGTGTGAGGTGGCCACGCCAATGGTGCCAACAGCTGCTGGAGTAGCAAGGAAAGGTATCCACCACCAGGCACCACCGATGTCCAAAGCTCAGCTGAGTGCCTTTCTGATCGAAGTGGAAGGCGATGCCGCCCTACGCCAGCGGGTAGAAGCTGCTGGCGATGCCAGCGCCGTGGCCGCCATTGCCCTGGAGCGGGGCCATGTGTTCTCCGCTGCCACCCTCAGTCGCCACCAGCGCGGCTGAGGCTCAGGCCGGGCCCAGGCTCAGGCGCAGCCCCTCGAGCCGGCTGGCATTCACGCCAAGGTCGGAATCCCCCAGTCGGGATTCCGAGCGTGCCTGAAGGCTGGTGCCTGAGGCATCCAGCGCTAGTTCCAGATCATCGACAAAGCCGAACAGCTGGCTTTCGGCAGTGGCATGCAGATAGCTGAGCTGGGGTGATCCCACCCTGGTTTCAATCTGCACCCTGGGGGTGGCCCCAAGCTTGAGCGCCAGCTGCTGGAGAGCCGCTTCGGGATCTGCCAGTGGCCAGTCCTGGCGGGCGCAGTGGGCAGGGCTGGAGCAGGCCCTGAGCCGTCCGTCTTGCAGCCCCAGATCCGCGGGCGGCGCACCTGAAAAATGGAGCAGGGAGGCCTGGGCGGCGCCGGGGTGGGCAAGCAGCAGCAGCCAGGCCAGCAGCTGGGCGCCGACCTGCGCCACAAGCCTCGCCAGGCCAGGAACCTTTTCCATACCGTTAACTCTCGGGGTTCTCATGCTGCGGCCGCCCAGCTGCCGTGCAGGCCATGGGGCAGGGCCAGCGGCATGGGCAGCACCGCCTGCTCAGAGAGGTCGGCGGCGTTGAGGATCACCAGGTCGCTGGCGCAGCGGGCCCCGTTCCAGACCACGCAGAGAATCCAGCCGTCGTCTTCCGCGGGGGGCTGGGCGCCCTCCGGCCGGGGGCGCGGCACCATCACGGGCTCGCTCACGAAGCCCCGGGGGGCCGCGCTCCAGATCCGGCGCTCGCCGCTGATCAGATCCAGCTTCTCGATCGCCTGCAGGGGGGCATTGCCCCGTTCCTGCTCGGTAACCGCCATCCAGGCGTAGCGGGCCTCCAGGCCCACCCGCTGGGGGTTGACCATGGCGAACTCGCAGCAGCGCTCCTCCAGCAGCTCCGTGCTCACCTCACCGCTGGCCAGATCGATGCGGCAGCGCTTGAGCTGGCCAATCGGCAGGGTGTCGAAATCGACGGCGCGGAAATCAACGCCAGGGCCGATCGTGGGAAAATCGTCGTAGAAGATCGAATCCACCACCACCTGACCGGCCGCACCGGCAGTGGGATCCTCGAAGGCATTGAGGTGGTGGAACACGAAACCCTCAGGCGCACTCACCTGCAGGGGCTCGCCGTCGCCGGCGCGGGGAATCAGCCAGAACTGGCCCCGCTCTCCAGGCTTGGAATCCAGACACTGGGCTGCACCCTTCCAGCCGAGCACGAAGCCGAGCGGGTTGAAGCTCATGGCGTTCTGCAGAAACACCGCCCAGTTCGGGGTGATGGCGAAATCGTGCAGGAAGGCGAAGCCCTTGAAGCTGCGCTTTTGATCGGCCACCAACTGCCCCGCGGCGGCACCGGGGCTGGCGTCGAACTCCATCAGACGGATGGTGCTGCGGGGGCCGGCCTTGACGCCGAAGGTGACCATGCGCTGCTGGCCGTGGTGGCCGGGATCGAAGCGGGGGTGGGCGCTGAAGGCCTCACCCTCCGCGAGCACACCGCCGAGCAGTTCGACCCCCTTGGTTTCAAGGCTGGTGGGATCGAGGCTGTGGGGGGAGCTGGCCTCCCAGAGGGCCAGCAGCTTCTCGCCCAGCCGCACCACATGGGTGTTGGCGATGTTCTTGAGGCGCAGGTCAAAGGCATTGGCGAGCGGGCCGCCGGGCTTCTGGCTGCCGAAGACGCCGCGATAGAGCACCTTGCCGGCCTCTTCCTCTGCCAGC
This sequence comes from Synechococcus sp. RedBA-s, assembly GCF_024345495.1. Taxonomy (GTDB): domain Bacteria; phylum Cyanobacteriota; class Cyanobacteriia; order PCC-6307; family Cyanobiaceae; genus Regnicoccus_A. Next base: position 69,027 of record NZ_JAGQBF010000009.1, read on the forward strand.
CAGCCCTGAGTGCGCACGAAACGGTTGCTGAGACGGGCCTCACCGCCCTCAAAGCGCATGGCGGTGATCATGCCGTCGCCATCGAAGGGATGATGCACCCAGCGGCCGCCGCGCTCCAGGCGCCCGGGGCCATTGCGGTAGAGGCTGCCGCTGAGCTCGGTGGGGATGGTGCCGCTGGCGGCGGGAAGGGGCACGGAGCTGAGTTCCGTCCCCACGTTGCGGAAGGAACTAGCCCAGTCGGCGCGGTCATAAGCAGGGGCTGCGACCGCCGTGGCGGAGGTGACTGCGGCGTTGCCGGGTTCGGGTCGACTGGGAGCGATGGTCATCCTTCACTAGCGCTGTTGTGCCTCCATCATCACGTAACGGAGTGTGACGACGCGATTCCCTTCAGCCCAGGGCGCCCGCCTGCTCCAGCACGCCCTTGCTGCTGGGCACCTCGCCGGCGCGGCGCGGATCGATCTCCACCGCCTGGCGCAGGGCCCGGGCGAAGGCCTTGAAGCAGGCCTCCACGATGTGGTGGGAATTGAGGCCATCGAGCTGGCGGATGTGCAGGGTGAGCCCGGAGTTGTTCACCACCGCCACGAAGAACTCCCGCACCAGCTCGGTGTCGTAGGTGCCGATGCGCTGTCCCGGGATCACCAGGCCGTAGCTGAGGTGGGGCCGCCCGGAGCAATCCAGCGCCACCTGCACCAGCGCCTCATCAAGGGGCGCGGTGAAGTGCCCGAAGCGCTGGATGCCCTTGCGGCTGCCCAGGGCTTGGGCCAGGGCCTGACCCACGGCGATGCCCACATCCTCGTTGGTGTGATGGTCATCGATGTGGGTGTCGCCCTCGGCGCTGATCTCCAGGTCGAGCAGGCCGTGGCTGGCGAGCTGGTGGAGCATGTGATCGAGAAAGGGCACACCGGTGTTCACCCGGCATCGGCCGCGGCCATCGAGGCCCAGGCGCACGCGCACGTCTGTTTCACCGGTGACACGGTGGACATTGCCGCTGCGGACGCCTTGGCTGCCGGGATCGAAGTCCGGGAGAGAGGACACGGGGCAATGGGGCGGAGTGTGCCAATCATGCCGAAGCCGAAGGCCCGCATCGGGCCACAATCGCCAGCACCGATCCGGCCGCTTCTTGAACAACTGTCCCGAAGCGGTGCTCGCCGAGCTGCGCGCAGGCCACCGGCGCTTCCTTGAAGGTGAATCGCTCCATCCCCACAGCAGTCGCGAGCGCATGCTGGAGGTGGAATCAGGTCAGTATCCAACCGCGGCGGTGCTGGGCTGCGCCGATTCCCGGGTGCCGGTGGAGCTGCTGTTTGACACGGGCTTCGGCGACCTGTTCGTGGTGCGCAACGCCGGCACCCTCTCCACCACCGCGGCGATCGCCTCGCTTGAGTACGCCGTGGCCCATCTGGGCGTGCCGGTGATCGTGGTGCTCGGCCATGAACGCTGCGGTGCCATGGAGGCGGCCCTGAACCCGACGCTGACGCTCACGCCGAGCCTGGCCCAGGTGGTGGGACAGTTGCGCATGGAGCTGGTCAACCTTGGCGGCCACCACGACCTGGATCAGGCCGTCCGCCACCACACCCTCAACGCGGCCCGCAACCTGGTCGACTCCAGCGTGCTGCTCACCGATCTGATGCGCGGAGGCCGCCTGCAGGTGGAGGCCGCCTTCTACAACCTGCACACCACCACGATCGACTGGATGGGCTCGGTGATGCCGATGCGCTCGGAGGCGCTGATCACATCCCGGTGATGCAGTAGCCGGCATCCACGTAGATCACCTGGCCGGTGATGCCCGAGGCCAGCGGGCTGGCCAGGAAGGCGGCGGTAGCGCCCACTTCGTCCTGGGTGACGGTGCGCTTGAGCGGAGCCTTCTCCTCCACGTTGTGGATCATGTCGAGGATGCCGCCGATGGCGGAGCTGGCCAGGGTGCGAATCGGACCAGCGCTGATCGCATTCACCCGCACCTGCTTCTCAGGGCCCAGTTCGGCGGCCAGATAACGAACCGACGCCTCCAAGGCCGCCTTGGCCACGCCCATCACGTTGTAATTGGGGATCGCCCGTTCGGCGCCGAGGTAGCTGAGGGTGATCACACTGGCGCCCTGGTTGAAGAGGGGTTTGGCCCAGCGGCAGAGGGGGGCCAGCGAATAGGCACTCACCTCCAGGGCGCGGGCGAAGCCTTCAGGGCTGATGTCGGAGTAGTTGCCGATCAGCTCCTCCTTGCCGGCGAAGGCGAGGCAGTGCACAAGCACATCAATCGAGCCCCACTGCTCCTTCACCCGTGCGAACACCGCCTCGATCTGGGCCGGATCCTGCACGTTGAGCGGCTCGAAAAGTGTGGGATTGAGCGGCGCGGTGAGCTCACGCACCTTGCCCTCGAAGCGGCCCTTCTCATCGGGCAGATAGGTGACCCCCAGCTCAGCCCCAGCCGCCGCCAGCTGCTGGGCGATGCCCCAGGCGATCGAGCGGTTGTTGGCGATGCCCGTGACGAGGGCTTTCTTGCCGCGCAGATCGAGGAGCATGGGTAGGCGCCGAGTGCCGGCCAAGGACAGTGGGGGGATTCTCCTCCACCGCTTCCGGCGGCACCCGGCCGCGCCCCTCAGCCAGCGATGACGTCCAGCACTCCCCCTTCAGAACCGGCGCCGCCCCCGCAACCCAACCACGCTGATCTGCCGCGCCAGTTCCCGGGCCGCGACGCCATGGTGCGTGAGCTGACGGCCCGGTTTCCCCAGGCCAGCGGCGGCGCCAGCCCGATTCGAGGGGGCTCAAAACCGGCGCTGGCTGCGCTGGAGGCGGTCGATCCGGTGCGATACGCCGCCAGCCGTAACCACCTCGACGGCGCGGTCAGCGGTCTCTCCCCCTACATCCGCCACGGGGTTCTGAGCCTGGCTCAGGTGCGCGACGTGGTGTGGCAGCGCATGGCTAGAGGCCCCGGGCTGGTGAGCGAGAAACTGCTGCAGGAGCTGGCCTGGCGCGACTACTGGCAGCGGCTCTGGATCCGCCTGGGCGATGGCGTCTGGGAGAACCTGGAGCCGCTCAAGACCGGCCAGCCAGAGGCGGCCTACGCCCAGGAGCTGCCGGACGACATCAGCGAGGGCCACACCAGCCTGGCCTGCATCGATGCCTTCGCGCGCGAGCTGAGCGACACCGGCTGGCTGCACAACCACGCCCGGATGTGGCTGGCCGCCTACGTGGTGCACTGGCGCCGGGTGCGCTGGCAGGCCGGAGCCCGCTGGTTCCTGTGCCACCTGCTCGATGGTGATCCATCCAGCAACAACCTGAGCTGGCAGTGGGTGGCCAGCAGCTTCAGCAGCAAGCCCTACCTGTTCAACCGCGCCAACCTGGAGCACTTCGGCGCCGGGCGCCATTGCCCGTGCTGCCCGGCTGCAGCAGCCTGTCCGTTCGAGAGCAGCTACGAGGCGTTGCAGGCCCGGCTGTTCTCCGCACCGCAGGGGGGCGAGCGGGCCAGCGGGGGACAGGCCAAGGGCGAGGCGGTCTGAGCATGGACTGTCCGGTTCTCTGGATCCACGCCGAGGCCCTGGGTCCGGCCAATCCCGCCCTGCTGGCCCATCCGGGCCGGCCGGCCGTGTTCGTCTTCGAGCCGGGGCTGCTGGAAGGCGCCGCAGGGCCGATCAGCCTCAAGCGGATCGTGTTCCTCTACGAGTGCCTTCTGGAACTGCCGGTCACGATCCGCCAGGGCGATGGGGTCGAGGAGGTGCTGGCCTTCGCCGCCCGCCACCGGGCCGATGGGGTGGTGACCAGCGCCTGGGTGGACCCGCAGCTGGGGGGCATCGCCGCCTGCGTGGCCGCCGCCTTGCCCCTGCAGGTGCTGGAGCCCGAACCCTTCGTGGACCTGCCGGAGCCGGTGGACCTGCGCCGCTTCAGCCGCTACTGGCGATCGGCTGGGCCCCGGCTGCGGCCGGATCCCGCCGCAACAGAGACGCCCACGTGATCGATCCCAGCAACCCCACCGCGCCCAGCGACCCCGACCAGGCTGCGCCGCGCCGTCTGGAGCACCCCGGACTGCCGGCCACGGTCTGGCTGGCGGAGCTGGACTGGCTCACGCCCCAGCGGCGGGAGGAGTTGCTGACGCTGCTCTCAGGCGAGGAGCAACAGCGGCTGCAGCGCTGGCGGCTGCCCGCGGACCAGGACCGTTTCCTGCTGGGACGGGGCCTGCTGCGGCTGCGGCTGGGACAGGCTCTGGGACTGGATCCCACCCGGCTGTGCTTCCGCCTGGGGCCCCAGGGCAAACCAGCCCTGGTGGGGCTGGAAAGGCAGGACACTCCGCAGTTCAACCTGGCCCATTCGGGCGCCCTGGTGCTCTTGGCTCTCCACCCCGAGCGACCGGTGGGTGTGGATGTGGAGCAGCACCGGCCAGGCCTGAACTGGCAGCCGATCGCCAGGCGCCACCTGCCCAGCGGCACCCTTGAGGCCCTCGAGGCGCTGCCGGCGGAGCAGCAGCTCGATGGCTTCCTGCAGCACTGGTGCCGCCTGGAAGCGGGCCTGAAAGCGACGGGACTCGGCCTGGCCGCAGTCGGAGCCCCACCACCACCAGGCCTGGAGTTGCACGATCTGCACCTGCCGGAGGGCTATGCCGGCAGCCTCGCCGTGATCTGAATCTCTGAGCTCAGAGGGTGGTTCGTTGCCGCGGGCTCCTGCTACGGCTGATCCTCCTGCTCGCGGATCGTGTCGGGATCGGTGAGTAGATCCTTCTCCTCCAGCATCGGCAGCTTCTCCACCTTCACCTGGGAGGGATTGCGGGGCGGCTCGATCCACTCCCAGGTGCTGCGCGGAGCGCGGCTGAGGCAGAGGGCCTCCAGTTCCCTGCGCAAGGCGCTGCGCACGTCGCGGCGGGCCACGGCGGCGAAGAACTCCTCACGGCTGGCCAGGCCGGAGCTGAACGGATGACTGCCGTTGCCGTTGAACAGCCGCGCCGCATCCGGCAGCCAGCGGGGCTGGCAGTAGCCCTGGCGGCGGGTGTCGGTTTCGAGCCAGATGTGCAGCCCATAGCCATCGGGCTGGCTGACCACCGCCAGGCCGTCGTGGGGCTGCTGCCGCTGCAGGGGAAAGAGGCGCCAGGTGGGGCGGCTGGCAGCGGGCACGCAGGCGGCCACGGCAGTCAACGTCGCCAGGGCAGCCAGCGCCAGCAGGAGGGATGCCGGACGGTGGGGGGGCCGGGCCAAGGTCTGGATGCGGGTGGGGGGATCCTGCCCCGGTCCCGCCGCAGCCGTGGACGCCACAATCACTTCAGTGTTCAGCGCAGCAACGGTCGATCCATGGCCCTGACTCCCTCGACAATGCTGCCGCTGGCGCATCCTTTGCCCGGTTTCGCGCTGGAGAGCACCGATGGGGAGCTGGTGAGCAGCAGCGGGCTGCCGCCGCGGCCCCTGCTGGTGCTGTTCCTCTGCGCCCACTGCCCCTTCGTGAAACACATCGAAGCGGAGTTGAGCCGGATCGATCGCGACTACAGCGACCGGATCACGATCCTGGCGATCGCCAGCAACAGCCTGATCACCCATCCCCAGGACGGGCCGCAGCAGCTGGCGGAGCAGCGCCGCCGCTGCGGTTGGAGCTTCCCCTACCTGCTGGATCCGGAGCAGAGCGCGGCCCAGTCGTTCAAGGCGGCCTGTACTCCGGATCTGTTTCTGTTCGATGCCAACCAGCGGCTGGTGTACCGCGGCCAGCTCGATGACAGCCGCCCGGGCAACAGCCAACCGCCCGATGGCGCCGACCTGAGATCGGCCCTTGATTTACTGCTGGCGGGGCGGCCGCTGGAGCAGGAGCAAAAGCCTGCAATCGGTTGCAATATCAAGTGGCACCCGGGGCTGGAGCCGGCCTGAGCCTGACCCTTGGAGGGGCTTAAGGTTGCTGCCATGCAGGTGCCCCCCTTCGATCTCACCGAGCAGCTTCATCAACTGGGTGAGGCCCTCGAAGACGCCGTTCTGCAGGTGTTGCGCAGCGGGCAGTACATCGGGGGCGCCACGATTGCCCGCTTCGAGCAACAGTTCGCCGAGGCCGTGGGCGTTCCCCACGCCATCGGCTGCAACAGCGGCACCGACGCCCTGGTTCTGGCCCTGAGGGGTCTGGGCATCGGCGAGGGCGATGAGGTGATCACCAGCTCCTTCAGCTTCTTCGCCACCGCCGAAGCGATCAGCGCCGTGGGCGCCACGCCGGTGTTCGTGGATGTGGAGGAGTCCACCTACCTGATCGATCTCGAGCGCATCGAGGCGGCACTCACCCCCGCCACGAAGGCGGTGATGCCGGTGCACCTGTTCGGGCGGCCGGTGGACATGGAGCGGCTGGGGCAGATCGCCGCCGCCCACCAGCTGCTGGTGATCGAGGACTGCGCCCAGGCCACCGGCGCCAGCTGGGCCGGCCGGCCGGTGGGGGGCTGGGGCGATGCGGGCTGCTTCAGCTTCTTCCCCACCAAGAACCTCGGCGCTGCAGGCGACGGCGGTGCCGTCACCTGCCGGGATCCGCAGCTGGCCGCCCGCATCCGCGAGCTGGCGGTGCACGGCATGCTGCGCCGTTACCTGCACACCTCCCTGGGGTACAACAGCCGCCTCGACGCCATGCAGGCGGCGGTGCTCTCCGTGAAACTGCCCCACCTGCCCGGCTGGGTGGAGCGGCGGCAGCAGCTGGCGAGCACCTACCGCAGCGAGCTGGCTGATCTGCAGGGGCTGCTGCTGCCGGCGGCGGGCCCCGGCGGCCACAGCTGGAACCAGTTCGTGGTGCGCGTTCCCCGCTGCCCATCGGCCCAGGCGGGCTGCGGCGGCGGTTGCCAGCCCTCCAGCGACAGTGCCACCTATGGCCTGCCGGAGAGCTGCTGCCGAGACTGGCTGAAGCAGACCCTGGCCGAAGCCGGCGTCAACACGATCATCTATTACCCGATTCCGATCCACCGCCAGCCGGCCTACGCCCAGCTGGGCTACGGGCCCGGCAGCCTGCCGATCACCGAGCGGCTCACCGCCGAGGTGCTGAGCCTGCCGATCTTCCCGGAACTAAGTTCCGAGCAGCAGGCCACTGTGACGGCCGTGCTGCGCCAGCTGGTGGCTCAACCTCTCAGCCTGGCCTCCTGAGGCGTTCCTCTCCTCAAGTCACCGGTGCGGAAGCCACCGAAGCCGCGTGCAGGGCCTTGAAGCGGGCCTGCTGCGTCTTGTGATTCACGATCGGCGCCGGGTATCCCCGGCGCTCCAGGGGCGCGATCTCGCCGCGGATCAGGTCAGCTGTGGCCACCCGCGCGAGCTCGGGTAACCAGCGGCGGATGTAGGTGGCCTCGGAATCGAAGCGGGCCGCCTGGGTGTAGGGGTTGAAGATGCGCAGCGGCTTGGGGTCCATGCCGCTGCTGGCACTCCACTGCCAGCCGCCGTTGTTGGCCGCCAGATCACCGTCCACCAGCAGGCGCATGAACTGGCGTTCACCCCAGCGCCAGTCCACGATCAGATCCTTCACCAGGAAGGAGGCCACGATCATGCGGCAGCGGTTGTGCATCCAGCCCGTCTCCTGCAGCTGGCGCATGGCGGCATCCACGATCGGCACGCCGGTGAGGCCGTCGCACCAGGCGGCGAAGCGACCCTCGTCGTTCTCCCAGGGGAAGTGGCGCCACTGGGGGCGATAGGGCCCATCCGCCAGAGCGGGGAAATGGAACAGAGCCTGCTGATAGAACTCGCGCCAGGCCAGTTCCTGCTCCCAGACCGTGATCGCCTGGTGCTCCTCCTCGCTGCGGGCCCAGGGGCGCTGCTTCTGGGCGGCGGCCCAGGCCTGGCGGGGGCTGAGGGTGCCGAAGCAAAGCGCCGCGCTCAGGCCTGAGGTGCCCGGCTCCGCCGGCAGATTTCGCCCCGGTTCATAGCCCAGCAGGGGCCCATCGGCGAAGGCCGCCAGCTGGGCGGCGGCGGCGGTCTCTCCGGGACGGCAGGGGCAGAGATCCGCGCCGGTGAAGGCGACACCGGGCAGGCCATCGCCAGGGCTGGGCACGGCCTTGAGCCAGCTCAGCTGATCCCAGAGCCGACGGCCCTCGGCGGGAAGGGCGGCTGGGTCGAGATCGATCAGACCCGCCGGCGCGGCCACGGGCGCGCAGGCTTCAGCGCCGGCCAGCTCGATCCGCCGGCGCCAGGAGCGCAGGTAGGGGCCATAGACCCGGTAAGGATTGCCGGCGCCGGTGGCCAGGGCCTCGGGGGGCACCAGCAGCTGGTCCCAGTCGGCGAGCAGCTTGCAGCCGGCGGCGCGCAGGGCCTCAGCCACGCGGCGATCACGGGCACGGCCACAGGGCTCCACATCGCGGTTCCAGGCCACCACCTCAGCGCAGCTGGCCTGAGCCAGCTGCGGCAGCACCACGGCCGGATCACCCCGCAGCAGCAGCAGCCGGGAGCCGGCCTCCTGCCAGCGGCTCTGCAGCTCCCTCAGGCTTTCGCTCAGGAACCAGAGCCGGGCCGGGGAGAGATCGGGGGCGTCCAGCAGGGCCGGATCGAAGACGAACACGCCGGTGACGGCGGCGGTGGCGCGGGCGGCGGCGGCCAGGCCCAGGTTGTCGGCCAGGCGCAGATCGCGGCGGTGCCAGAACAGCCAGCGCTGCGGGCTCATCCGAGGCCCAGCAGCTGGCGGGCCCGGAACCAGGCGGTGACGCTCTTGCCATCGAGGGCCTCATCGCCGCTGGCCAGGGCCGCATCGAGGGCGGATGGCTCCAGTAGCAGCACCTCCAGATCCTCGTCGTCGTCGCCGGCGGGACGCTCGCTGAGGGGGGTGAGATCCCGGGCCAGGAACAGGTGAATCACCTCATCGGAATAGCCGGGGCAGGGCAGCATCAGGCCGAGGGAATCCCAGCGGCTGGCGCTGTAGCCCGCCTCCTCCCCCAGCTCCCGCTGCATCGAGCCCAGGGGATCCTCGCCGTCCTCCAGGGTGCCGGCGGGGAATTCAAGGATGCGCCGCTCCACCGCGAACCGGTATTGGCGCAGCAGCACCACGCGCCCATCGGCCAGCACCGGCACCGCCAGCGATGCGCCGGGATGACGAATGATCCCGTAGGTGGCCTCCACTCCCATCGGCAGCAGCACCCGGTTGAGCTCGAAGCGGATCTTGCGGGCCTCGAGCACCGCCGTGGTTTCCAGGTGGGTGGAGGGCTCAGGCGGCAGCAGGGGAGCCATCAACAGGACTGGAGCAGGCCCACCAGTGTGACCGCCGGCCGCGGTCCCTGCGGTTCAGGCCACGCTGCTCAGGCCACAAGGTTCAGGCCTCTTCAGGCCAGCCCTCCTGCGCAGGCAGCGGCAGCGGCGGGGGCTCGGCGCCGGGGCGGCTCAGCAGTTCAGCCAGCAGAGCAGCGGCGGTTTCGTGGCCACTAGGGAGCACCAGCGGCCCCGCGATCGCCGCCAGAGGGCCCACCACAAAGGCGCGCTGGCGCAGGCGCGGGTGGGGCAGCTCCAGCTGGGGGCCGCTGCAGTGGGCATCACTGCACCAGAGGAGGTCGAGATCGAGGCTGCGGGGGCCCCAGGGCTCCAGACGCTGGCGACCGAAGCGCGCCTCCAGCGCCTGCAGGCGCCTCAGAAACGCCAGCGCATCGGGCCAGGGCTCGCGGCCCCCGACAGCGCGCACCACCAGCAGGACCCCATTGACGAAGGGCGGCTGCCCTGGCGGCCCCCCTACCGGAGCCGTGCGGAACAGAGGTGACCATTTGAGCGCCAGCTCAATGCCAGCCCCGGCGACCCAGCTGTGCAGCTCAGCGCGGAGCAGAGGCCGCACGGCCTTCAGGGTGGCGATCGGGTCGCCGAGGTTGCCCCCCAGGGCAATGGCCACACTGGCCTCGGCGGTGATGACCTGGGTGGTGCTGGCCGGATCACAGCTGGGCATTCAGGGCCGTGGGGTCAGGACTCACCGAGGAAATCGCGTTTGCCCAGCACCACGCCGTTATGGCGCAGGATCGCGTAGGTGGTGGTGGCGTGGAAATAGACGTTGGGCAGCACGAACATCGAGAGGAAAGACCATCCCGCCATGGTGATCGTCTCGCCGCGGCCGATCGGCACGGTGATCTCCCGTTCTTCACTGCCGTCGATCTGATCAGCGCTGAAGCCATCGAGATAGTCGATCGAGCGCTGCAGGCGATCGATCAGCTCGGGGAAGCTGGTTTCGATGTCCGCCAGCGGGGGCGCCTCCAGACCGGCCAGGCGGGCAACGCCGCGGCGGGCCAGGTCGGAGGCGATCTGCACCTGGCGTGCCAGAGGGAACATGTCGGGATAGAGGCGGCTGGTCACCAGCACGGCGGGATCGAACCCCTGGGCCTCGGCGTGGGCCAGGCCCTTGCCGAGCACCGCGATCAGGTTGGTGAGCGTCCGGCGCAGGGGCGGCACGGTGGCCGAGTACATGGTCAGTTCCATGGGGATGTCCTTGAACCTCGGCGTGAGCCGAGGCTAGATGCAGGCACCCCGGAGCATCAGGGCAGAAAACCGAGATCATCGAAGCGAGGAACCAGCCAGGCGGGGATGCCGTCCTGCTCCCAGGTCCAGAAGTCTCCCCGGCCCAGATAAACTGGATGGCCTGAGCGGTAGGCCTGCGCCAGGGTGGCGAGATCGAGCTGCTCCAGCGCATCTTCCCGGCTCACTCGCCTGCTGCGGGCTGCTAGGGAGACCCTGGGGGCCATGGCACCTGTGCGTTGGAGGGTCCGCCAGCGTATCGGCGCCTGGAGTGTTGTGCACAACCCGGCCCGATCACCGGCGGGCTCAGCTCTTCCGGGCGCAGAAGGCCAACCAGTGGGGGCTGCCGCCGGCCCCGGCAGCGTGGCCCGGCAGCTCATGAACCTGGAAGCGATCCGGGGCGAAGCCGGCCTCGAGGGCATAGGACGCGAAGGCGTGATCAGGGGAGGACGCCAGAAAGGGCTCTGAGTTCACCCAGACCTCCGTGTCGCGAAAATAGCGGGCGGCCGGGATCTCGTGCAGCAGGATGTGGCTCACGACCAGATCGAAGCCGGTGCGTTCGGCATCCTGCTGGGCGAAGTGAACCGCGTGATGGAGCAGCCGCGGCCGCAGGCCGGCGTGATGGCGGGCCAGCACCTGCTCGATCACGGCCCTGCCGGGGGCCTCGTTGAGAGGACCGAACCAGCCTTGGCCGTAGAGGAACACACCATGGTCTTAGAGGGCACCGGTGACGACACCGTCTTCCTCCTGTTCGTTGAAGTAGCCCCCGGCATGCGATGGATGTCGGCCTTGAGCTGGTGGGAGGGGATGGCCAGATCGGCCGTCAGCTGCAGGCTGCCCGCTCCCCGGCGCTGGCTGTCGCTGCCTTGACCGTGGCCCAGAGCTGGTCCTGCAGGGCGGCGCGCCGCTGATGGGCCGCCTGGATCCGGGGGCAGGCATCGAGTTGCCGGCGCAGATCGGGCCAGCGCCGCCGCAACTCCAGAGCCGGCAGGGGCGCCTCGCCGAGGACCTCGCCGATGCGCCGCTGGAGAAGCCGCTGAAACGAGGCGCGAAACGTCGTCGAGGCCTCCATCAGAGCCTGTTCATGCTCCGGGGCCCTGGCCCTGGGGATCAGCGCATGGCGGTGCTGCCGGACGGTCAGCACCTGAGGCGCTCCGGCCAGACCAGGGTGATCGCCAGGCTCACCAGGATGCCGAGGCTGACATCGACGAAGCGGAACCAGGCCAGGCCCCAGACAGGTGCGGTATGGGGCACGAGGCTGACGATGGTGAGGGCGATGCCCCCGAAGCGGTAGGCGCTCTGGTGCAGGCGCAACAGGCCGCAGACCAGCCCCAGCAGCAGGATGGCGGCCACGTAGGCCGGGATCCCGGCGGGCAGCCACTGCACCTGAGCAGCGCCGAACACCACACCCAGGGCTGTGCCCAGCAGCCGGCGGCGTGAGATCAGCCAGGAGTCGACCAGGGTCGACTGGGTGACGATGATCGTGGTGATCGGTGCCCAATAGGGAACCGAAAGCCCGAGGCCGCTGGCCAGGCCCATCGACACACCAGCCGCGAGGGCCGTGCGCAGGGCGTGCAGGCTCCAGAGCCGCCAGCCCAGCTCTCGGGGATCGCGCTCGCGAAGCAGCGGGGATCTGGATTCAGCCAAGCTGTTGCACCAGCGCCGCCGCTGCCTCCTCACCGCTGCGCACCGCGCCCTCGAAGAAACCGGGCCAGCGCTCGGCCACCTCGGTGCCGGCCCAGAACACCCGGCCGTGGGGCCGGCGCATGGCCTCACCGCAGCGGCTCCAGAGCCCCGGGGGCATCCAGCCGGCATAGGCGCCACCCACGAAAGGAACCGACGGCCAGTCCTTCTCCACATAGGCCAGGGGCTCGAGGGCCTGGGGTCCGAGGTAGGCGGCCAGATCCGCCAGCAGCGCCTGCCGGCGCCCGGCGTCACCCAGGGCAGACCAGCGCCGGTAGCGGTGCCCCACCACGAAGGCGGCCAGCACACCGCAGCCATTCTCGGGATCGGAGCTGTCGGCGCAGAGCTCGACGGTGGGCCGATCGCCGATGGCGATCCCCGAGAGCCCCTGCAGCCGCCACCAGGGGCTGGCGTACACCACCATCACCTTGGCGCAGGCGCCCATGGCCATCCCGTCGTTGAGCTGCCGGCGGTCGGCGGGCAGCGCTGGTGAGAAGTGCAGATGTCCTGCCTGCGCCGGTGGCATCGCCACGATCACGGCCCGGCAGGGATAGCGGGCCTGATCGGTGTGCACCTGCACCGAGTGCTCGGCCCCGGGCAGCACCTGCTCGATGGCCCGCACCGGCTCACCGAGCCGCAGCACTCCTTCTCCCAGCTCGGCGGCCAGCAGGGCCGGCAGCTGACCGGCACCGCCATGGAGCAGGAACTCCTCCGGATGCTCGCCCTGGGAGGCGGTGCGCTGGCCCCAGAGCACATGCAGCAACGACACCTGCTCCGGTTCCGCTGGACCGAGAAAACCCACCGCCCGGCAGAAGTAGGCGAAGTACCAGGCGGCAAAGGGGGTGTGGGTGTGGGCGTCGATCCAGTCCTGAAAGCTCAGGCGGTCGAGTTCGGCGGCGGCGGGATGGTGGTGAGGATGGCCAGGCGGCAGCTGGGCCACCAGCTCCAGAAACTGCTCCAGGGCCGCCATGGCGTCGTCCCAGTCGACGCTGGGGACCGCTGGGGGCTGCCCCTCGGGGAATCCCTGGAAAAAGCCGGCGAAACGGCAGCGTCTCTCGCCGAACACCAGGGCCGTGTCACCGCTGTGGGGGGACTCGAAGCGGCGGATGCCGTGGCGATCCAGCAGGTCCAGGTAACGGGTCTGGGTGGGGCCCACCCACTGTCCACCGAGGTCGATCCAGGCGTGGCGCCGGTCCGCCCCAGGCTCCTCCCCCGCCAGCTGCAGGCGCTCACCGACCATCCGCCCTCCGGCCGTGGCGGTGGCCTCGATCAGGCGCACCGAGCGGCCCGCCAGCTGCAGGCTGCGGGCCGCCACCAGCCCCGAGAGGCCAGCGCCCACCACAACGGCGTCAACGGGTTGAGCGGGGGCCAGAGTCATGCTCTAAGCATCGCAAGCCCAGCCACCTTCAGCAGATCAGGGGTCAGTGAATTGCTCATTGGTGAGATGGTCAATGGCGAATTGATCATCAGTGGAGAGATCTTCAACAGATAAGCCATCAGCGGATTGAACTTCAGCCCCAGAAGAATGAGCAAGTGCAACAGATTGCAGGCTCAGGACTAGGGCCGGCGCCTGATGATCGTTCCCATGCAGCCTGGCCATGGCATACTTCATTGAAGAACTGAGTCCAGCTGTGGCGAACGATAAAAGCTCTGCGAAATCAGCGCTGGCAGGCGTTCTGGTTGTTCTGGCCGTGGTTGGTGCTCTGGCGCTGACCGGTTGGCTCACGATCGTGATGCTCGATCTCAAGCACCTGAACACCTCCGGTTTCACCCTGCCCTGAGGCCCCGCCGTGGTGGGGCCGGCTCAGGCGGTCCACACCTGGAAGGATTCCAGGGTCGAGGGGCCGAAGCTGGTGGTGAGCGCCACATCGGCCGCATCGCGGCCACGGGCGATCAGGATCCGCCCGATCCGGGGGGTGTTGTTGCGTGGGTCGAACACGTGCCAGCCATCTCCGAGGTAGGCCTCGAACCAGGCCGAGAAGTCCATGGCCGAATGGGGCTGCGGCACGCCGATGTCGCTGAGGTAGCCGGTGCAGTAGCGGGCTGGGATGTTCATGCAGCGGCAGAAGGCGATCGCCAGATGGGCAAAGTCGCGGCAGACCCCTTCGCGGCAGTCGTAGGTGGTCAGGGCTGACTTGGTGGGGCTGGAGCGTCCGTAGTCGAAACGCACGTGGTTGTTCACAAAGTCACAGATCGCCTGCACCCGCCCCCAGCCCATGGGGGATCCTTCGAACAGCGACCAGGCCAGATCGTTGAGCAGATCGCTCTCGCAGTATCGGCTTGAGAGCAGGAACAACAGCGCCTCCTCCGGCAGGGCCTCCACCGGCAGCTGCTCCAGCTCTGGCAGCACCGGATCGGGCCGGCCGGGGTCCGCCACCACGCCGGTGGCCTGCAGGCGCAGCACCCCGGTGGGAGCCACCAGCCGCTGGCATTGGTTGCCGTAGGAATCGATGTAGGAGCGCAGCGGCACCGCCGGCTCCACCTGCAGCGTGTCGGGCTCCAGCAGATCCGTCGCCCGGCTGGCATGGACGCCGAGGGTGACGATCATCGGCGTGGGCTGGGGGCAGCGCAGCTCCAGCTCGAACCCCACCCTGATCTCCATCGTCGAGGCGGAATTGTGCTGTTTGACCATGCATCAGCCTAAGGGCGAATAATCGTGTTGTATGGGCGGCAACTCCTCCGCCAGGGATTCAACAAGCACGGTGGCGAGCCGCACGGCCCACTCTTGCTGGCCCGCCTCGCTGGTCAGCAGGTCTTGACGGACCTCCAGCTCCACGTGGGGAATGCGCCGCCGCTCGCCATGGACCACCAGGGTGTGATCGCTGTCATCACTGACCGCATAGGGCTCGTTGTCGCCCACCTGCAGCCCCCGCTCCTGCCTGAGCCCCCGCAGCAGCCGCCGGGCCAGGCGCCCATCACGGCCATGCAGCACGCCCACATGCCAGGGACGCTCCTGGCCCGAATGCACCGGCGTGAAGCTGTGCAGGGCCACCAGCACGCTGGGCTGGCCGCGGCGCTGGCGGCCATCGAGCTCAGCGGTGATGCGGCGGTGATAAGGGTCGAAGAGTTCACTGCGCCGCTGCTCACGCTGGGCGATCGAGAGCTTGCTGTTGGCGGGGATCGGCGATTGCTCGCTGAGGCTCACGATTGAATCGGGCGCGCCGGGCGGTCGGTTCACGTCGATCACCAGCCGTGAGTAGTTGTGCAGGATCAAAAAGGCATCCAGCAGGGCCGCCAAGCGCTCAGCCAGCCCTGCCACGCCCAGATCCCAGGCCACATGGGTGTCGAGCAGAGCGGGGCTCAGCTGAAGGCCGGCCAGGCGGCCGGGGATGGCGCGGCCGGCGTGGTCGGCGGTGAGCAGCCACTCGGAGCGGCCGCTGGAGCCGAAGATCCGGAACACGTCCGGATCTTCGGCTCCCAGCAAGGGATCCGGAAGCGGCATGGCAGTCAGAAAAAAGGGGGGGGTGAAGTCGAACGGGTGCAAGGCAATCCCACCGGCAGCGGCGATCTCCAGGATCTGGCCATCACCGCCCGATCGCCTCACGACGGAGAGCACTTGCCGGTGTGATTCATCTGCGGTTCTGCTCAGAACTTTCGCAGTTCCTGGCGCATCTGGAGGGGGTGATGGCCGGCCTGCTGCTGGTTGACGATCACGATCGACGCGGCGACCAGGACCAGGGTGACGATCAGTGTGGCCCCACCGTGAGCACCACGAACACCAGGTTGAAGCTGGCCTCATGCTCGAACTCCTGCCGCAGGGCCTCGAGGCGCGCATCGTCCTGAGCGCCGAGGGAGACAGTCATCACTGGGCCGGAGAAGGTCGGCGGGTCCCCATTGATGCTGCCATCCAGCGAAGCCGCTCAGCGGGCCGGGGAGTCTGCCGGCTCCCCGGCCCGCTGGCGCAGCACGGTCACCACGCCATTGCGCTTGAGGGCACTGATTGCCCGGTCGATCCGCTCGGCGGTCGCGGCCGGCAGGCCAGGGGCCAAGGCAAACGCCTGGGATTCGGGGCGGATCCCCTGCAGGGCCAGGCTGAGCCGGGAGCCCTGCAACGGCGCGTTGATCAGCAGATAACGAAGCTGCAGGTTGTCGCCCAGCACGGCGTCAACGCGACGGGAGACCAGCAGATCAACCCCCGAGCGGATGCTGGTCAGGGGCACGATCGTGGCCTTCGCGGCGCTGCTGCCGGCGTTGAGCTCCCGCAGCAAGGACTCGCTCACGGTGCCGCTGCGAACCGCCACCCGCAGACCGCGCAGATCGCCCTCGGAGCGGATCCTGGCGCTGGGCGTTCCCTGCACCTGGCGGGCCACGTTCACGGTGAGGTAGCCCACCAGCAGGGAGGCCGACACGATCCTCACCAGATAGGCCATCAGAACGATGCCGTTGCCGCGGGTGGTGGTCACCAGCGCGTTGCTGCCGGGCCCGGTGGCGAGTACCTGGAACACGGCGCTGAAGCTGCGAAGGCGCCCGTGGCTGAGGGTCTGGGGCTGCTGGGCGTAGTGCTCCACCCGCCAGGTGAGCAGGGCCAGAAGCCCGATCGCCGCCAGGTAGCCACCCAGCAGCTGCAGCAAGGTGGGGGTGAGCAGCGCCGAGAGGAAGGAACGCCCCAGATCGAGGCGGCTCTGCAGCACCATCACCGCCAGCCCGTCCTCCTGGAAGGGGAGGCTGAAGCGGTAGCGCTCCAGGCGGTCCGGGGACACATTGATGCAGCCCACCGCCACATCCAGAGCGCCGTTGCGGCTTGCCTCCAGCATCGCCTGCACGGATGGCCACTCCGAGACCACATACGGGAGCCGCTCGCGGGTGGCGATCCGGCCCCAAAGATCGACGGCCAGCCCCCGCCAGTCTCCGGCGTCGCGGTAGCTGCAGGGCGGCGCACCATCCACCACGCCCACCCGCAACACCGGTGGCATGGACTCCAGCCGCCCCCCTGGCTCCAGCGCAGTGGCGGCCACCGGGACACCAACCGCCAGAGCCATGGCCGAGACCCAGCCCAGCAACAGACCCGTGAGGCCCGTGGCGATGCAGTCAGACCGGCGTGGTGGCATGGGGGTCACGTGGTGGGGATGTAGTGCTGCTCGTGGCACAGGCCTGAGCCATCGAGGTTCTCCACGCTGTGTTCCTGTACCAGCAGCCAGCGGTAGCCACATTCCTTGAGCACCTTCACCAGTTCATAGAGAAGGTGGCGGCGGGTTGGGCATGACGCCGAGCGGCGTGCTGGCCCCGGAACCCCCTACACCTTGGCGGAGAGGCCCCAGGGAAATGGCCTGGCGCCGGAGCGGCTCAGGATTGCCGACGGAATCTTCCAGGGGCCAATCCATTTGGAGGCGGCTGCGGTACTCAAGGCATTCGCACGTACTCACGCGATGCCCATCCCCCTCACCGCTCTCCTGCTCACGCTCGTCGTTCCCCAGCCCATCTCCCTGGCTGGCTTCGTGCAGGCCTCCACCACCCCACCCTCCAGGGATGCCAGCGGCTGGGTCGCCCAGAAACAGGCCGGCGCCCTCGCTCCTTCCCTGCAGGGCAAACCCGTTGTGGTGGACATCTACGCCGATTGGTGCTCGAAGTGCCAGACGATCGCACCGACCCTGCGCTCCCTCCAGCAAAAGAAGGCCGGCAAGGCCACCTTCCTGAAATTCGATGTGTCCAATGCCAGCGCGCTGAAGCAGTCGCGCGAACGGGCCCGTGCCCTGGGCCTGGGTGCGTTCTTGGAGGCCAACCGCAGCGAGCCCTCACTGGTGGCCGTGATCAACCCTGCCACCGGCGTCGCGGTGCAGACCTTCCGGGCCAGCACGGATGATGGCGCCTACAGCGCAGCGATCAAGAAAACGCAGGCGATGCTCAAGCCATGAGCAGCTCCGCTTTGCACAGACGGGGACGGACCTTTCTGCTGCTCCTGGGAGGGCTGACGCTGCTGGCGGTGCTGGCGATTCACTGGCTGCCCGTGATCGGCACGCAGCTGGATCTGGCGATCGAGTCTGCGTCGCAGGCCTACGCCGAACGGTTCGAGGCCATGCCCTCACGACCGAGCGTTGTGCTGCCGCTCATCGCTTTCGGGGGTGGGCTGTTGGCGAGCCTGTCGCCGTGTGTGCTGGCGATGGTGCCGTTGAACCTCAGTTACATCGGCACGCTCGGGCCGATCAGTCGCCAGCAGGCGATCGTGAAGGTGGGGGGGTTCGTGGCCGGCACCGTGGTGGTGCTGAGCCTGTTCGGGCTGATCGCCTCGTTCGCTGCGGCTGTCGTGGTGGACCAGCGCGGAGCGGTCCATCTGGGGGTGGGGCTGATCATCCTGCTGATGGGCCTAAATCTGGGGGGCTGGTTGCCTCTGCGCTTGCCCCGTCTACCGGAATTGCCCCCTGCCGGCGGCCCCTTCCTGGTGGGGATGGGCTTTGCCCTGGTCAGTTCTCCCTGCGCCAGTCCGGTGTTGTTTTCCGTGCTCGCGGCTGCGGCCAGCACCGGCTCCAGCCAGTGGTCGGTGATCACGATGGTGAGCTACGCGCTGGGCTACACCGCTGTGATTGCCGCCACCAGCCTCTGGGTGGGGCTGATGAGCGCTTCCAGGCTGCTCCTGAACCATGGCCAGCTGCTCACCCGCATCAGTGCGCTGGTTCTGCTGGCCGCTGGGCTCTACTACCTCACGCAGGGTTTGTTCTGGTTTTGGCAGAACGGAGGTTGAAAGCCCCGCTGAGCTGTGCGTTGCTGATGGCGGCAACCCCACGCCGGTGGATCTCGCTGGCGTAGTCGGTCCAGGTGCCCTGCCCCCAGTAGCGGAAGCAACTGGTTTCCAGCAGCAGCAGGTGGAGCAGAGCCTGCTGATAGGGCCCGCCCTTGGTGAAGCTCGGATCCTGTGCCACCTGCTCATCAAACAAGCGGTGAAAGTCGGCGCTGAGGCGTGCCAGCGGCTCCAGCACATTGGCGTAGCCCTCCACCCAGCTGAGGTTGTTGGTCCAGGAAGCGCCGGCCATCGAGAAGGAGGGATCGCTGGCCTGGAGCCGGGCGATCGCCGCTTCGGTGGTGGCGGGGCTGGGCGGGCCACTCAGCTGTTGCCAGAGCTTGCGTTGATGCACCGCCTGAATGGGCGGAAAATCCCCGCAGCCCACACCGGCGGCCCCCAGCAACTGGAGATATTCGGTGCCGTTGATCGCCACCGTGCCCGGATCATCCCCCTGGGCGGCAATGGTGCGGTGGGCCTGAATGAAGGCCGGTGGGAACTCATTCATCATCACGCCACCATTCTCCCCATCGGCAATCTGCGACACCAGCGACGGCACCGTGGTGGCACCCAGCACCTGCCGGCCGAGCCCCATGGCTTCGTAGCAGGGCTGCATCTGGCCCACCAGCTTGGTATCGGAGCCCTGGGTTTTGATCAGTGCCGTGATCGACACCTCCTCACCGCTGGAGTTGCGCGCCACCAGCTGGTTGGGGATGTATTTTTGCTCGTGCCGCAGGCCTGAACCATCAGGATTCTCCACGCTGTGCTCCTGCACCAGCAGCCAGCGGTAGCCGCATTCCCTGAGCGCCTTCACCAGTTCATAGAGAGTGTCGGGGTGGTTGGGCAGGTGCATCTCTGGGGGCGAAAAGCCCTTCACCCGCTGCAGCGCCTCATGGCCGAAGAGGGCCGCAAACTGATGCTGCCAGGCCAGGATCTGCAGCTTCAGGTCGGGGATCGGCGTGGAGGGCGCCACCGCATGGCTCCAGAAGGTGCCGAGCCACTCCACATGGGGCTGGAGGGTGGGATCACAGGCGAGCTTTTTGAGGGCCTCGAGGATGTCGTGGCGGCCCATCTGCTCAACACCCCAGAGCAGATTGCCCGAATAATCCAGCATGATCCGAGGATTGCAGCCTTCTTGAATCAACTGGGGAATGATGTCAGCGAGGCGCTTGTAGCAGTGGGCAAAAGGTTCGGCGTTGTGGTTGTCGCCCTCGCCTGGATGCTCCAGCATGTACTGAAGATGGGAGATGAGTTCTCCATTTGCCCCGGCTGGAATCGTGGGCTGGTGCATGTGGAGCGCGCAGGCAAAGCCTGAGCGGATCTGCTCCAGGTTCAGGTTGGTTTGCGGCAGAGCCACGGGGCCGGCCTGCTGAACCAGGGCGAGGATCTCAGCTTCGTAGCCAGCGATCGGCGGTATGGCGTGGTCGCTCATGGCAGGGGTGTCGGCCTGGGTATGGATCGCCGCAGCGGCAGCGTTGGCGCGGTACGAGCCGTCTTCAGCTCCCTCAACCACGAAAAGGATGTCCTGCAGGCGTTCCTCCAGTCAGGCCAGTCTGACAGTGGTGGGGTTCAGTGTGGGCGCTCGCCTGAGCGGCGGGGCGATCAGGCGGCGAGACGGTAGAGCTGCCGCATGCCGGCGAGGATCCGTTCCTCCTCGGCTGGATTGAAGCGGGGCTTGAGCACTCCGACGTCCTCGGTGCCGCCCAGCAACAGGCCGTCGCGGCGGGGATGGAGGTAGAGCCCAGGCGCCGAGAGGGTGTAGTTGAGGCGGGAATCGGCCTGCAGGCGGGTGAGTTGCCCCTGCACCGGGATCAGGTCGGCATGGCCGAACAGGCCGACGCTGCCCATGCCGGTGCAGTTCACGATCAGCCGCTCCCGCAGCCGCCCCAGTTCCGTCGCATCGCGGAAGGTGCGCCGCTGGATCGCCATGCCGGCCTTGCGCACCGCCCCCATCAGGGCGGGCAGGTACCGCTGGGTCTCGATGAAGAGGCGCTCCTCGATTCCCACCCACGGGGCTGCGAAGGGCAGGGAAGGATCGCGGATCTCGAGCGGCGGTGGAAAGAGCTCCGGCAGCAACCGCGAAACCCAGCCACCCAGCGGCCGCTCCGCTGCCAGAACGACGTGAGAACGCCTGGTCACCCCCATGCCCTGGCCGAGCAGCCCCAGGAAGCGCCGGTGGGAGGTGCGCACCGCGGCGGCGAGCCGTTCCTCGAACTCCGGCGTTCGGGAGGAACCCGCCACCACCAGGGAGGGGAAGAAGCTGGCACCGGCCACGCTGGAGGTGACCCGTGGGTGCACCTCGCTGGCGTAGATCGTCACCGCCCGACCGGCCTCGTGCAGCAGCCAGGCGGTGGCGAGGCCGACGGCCCCGCAGCCGATCACCGCCACCGGACCGGGCTGCCGCAGCGCCAGCAACCGGTCCACCGCCATCTGGGCGGTGCCCCAGGAGAGGGTGATGCCGGCGCCGCCGTGGCCGATGTTGTGGACGATCGATCGGTCCGCGATGGTCTCCAGCTCCACCCGGAAGCCTTCGGGTCGGTAGGGACGGAGGCTCACCATGCGGGCGGTGATGCGGCGCGGCGAGAAGTCAGGAACAGCAGTGGCCAGCGCCGGTAGCGATGCCTCCGCCCCTTCGGCCTTCGCCGGGCGGGAGAGCAGTGGCTCGGCGAAGCGCGCCGCGAGCAGGCCTGAGGCGCCAGCCAGCCATTCTCTCCGGGAAATCATCCTCCTCTCACCATGGCCGCGCTCCCAGGCTGCCCCATCCCTCGACGGCCGAGCCGGGATCTGGGAATGACCTTTCCGGTGGCACCGCTTCCGGTTCCCCTCTCCCAGCCCCGCAGCCGCCTGAGCCGCCCCAACCAGGGGCAGACCATCGACAGCTTCATCCACGGCATCTCCGAGATGATTATCGAAGATAAGGGCCTGCTGGAGGAGGTGGCTTCAAAGCCCTCACAGGCAGGTGTCCATGACGTGGACATCTGCAACTGAACACGTCCTGATGAGAACGTCTCAAGCGGGCAGGCCTGGCCAGGGGAAGCACCACGAAAGATATGCGCCACATCTCCGCCGTCTTTGTCGCTGACGAGACCGGCGGCGGCATCCTTGCGATGCAGGCGCTGGAGGTGGAGGTTCTGAACCAGATGAGGCTGCTGGTGGCTTGGGCCGGCGCTTGGCCGGCAAATGGCGCCACCGGCAACAGGCTCCTAGGGTTTGATCACTTGGTTGCTCGCCCAGTGCAGACGCTGCCCCTCGGTCTGGCCACTGTGCTTCTGGCCCTTCCGCTTTTGAGCCCTGGCACAGCACTGGCTCAAAAGCGGATTCCCAAACTCCCAGGTTATGACCAGTGTCCGCTTGGTTATGTGAATGACCTGAAGCAGCATTGCAATTCACCCATCTATTACCAGGTGAAGCCCACCTACGGGAAACCCTGTGACTCGGGATGGATGAACATTGGGGCGGGCTACTGCAAGAAGAAAACCCTGTGGATTTTCTGATCCGCTTGGCCAGGTGTGGAGGCCGGATCTTCCCCGTATGGGACTCGCCTGAACGTGCATGAGGCCGGTTCTGAGTACCAACCCAAGGATCTGCCCAACGCCCCAGATCAGCGGCGGACCGAAGCACACAGGTATAATAGCCAACTCATG
This sequence comes from Synechococcus sp. RedBA-s, assembly GCF_024345495.1. GTDB lineage: Bacteria > Cyanobacteriota > Cyanobacteriia > PCC-6307 > Cyanobiaceae > Regnicoccus_A. The sequence goes on from NZ_JAGQBF010000009.1 coordinate 91,454, forward strand.
ATCCAGTCATCTGCATCTGGATGTTGGGCATTCATTCTCTTGCTCTGATGACAACATTAAGGCAGATCAATGCATGCTGAATCGGCATCTGATTGTCTTCTTTCGCCCCAAAGCGTCCTAGCGTAGATGCCGGCTACCTGTCTTGAATCTGGAACCCGGCGACGCTCAATAGGCCGCACGCCGCCGCCGGTGTGCCCTCGGCTAAGACTTGTCGGAAAGCTCAATAAACGCCAGGGTTTCGCCCCAGGTTCGGTAGATTCCGGAGAACAGCAACAGCGTGGTTGAGCCCGCTATGGCAAAAGGTGCGAAAGCCTCTCCGGCGATCAATTCCGCGCCGCCGTAGATCAGGCCGCCGTAGATCAGGATGACGCTGGCGACGATCGGAATTAGGTTGTGCATGATCCTGTCCATCTTGCTCTGAATGGCCCTGAGATGCAGGCTTCTCCGCACACGGGCTGTATTGATTCGATAGGATAAGCCCCCAATCCCAATCACGACGAATATAATTCCACTTGGCAAATTGGACTGCCAAGGCACCAGCGCTACCATGCTTTGGAGCAGGACGCCGCCGAAGCTGTCCAGCACAGGCGTCAGCGATGCATGGGCGATGTCCAGCTTTCGGGAGGTCGTCAAGCCGGTGTTAAGCGTGACAACAACAAACAGCAACCCTACAAGCGTCGCACCAGCCGCCCCGGTCATGGTGAAGAAGTTGCTCCAACCGCTAAACATAGGATCATTCCTCGCAATGTGGCAGCTCAATCGACTGTACGATGCTAGATCAGTCCTTACCCTGAAACCTTTCTCGATGAGTATTTTAGCTAAATCTAGACTTTTTATTGATCTGAAATCCTTGCCAGGCAAGGTTTTCACTGAACAGAAGCTCAAGCCAGCATGGTTGAGTCGATAGATCCAATTTGGCACGATATCCTGAACTAAGGCACCTCAAAGGGACGAGCGAATGGCCGGTTTTCGGCACGTAAAATCGGACTCCCAGTGCCAGGATATGGCCGATATCGTCCGTAGCAGGACGAATGCCGCGTGGCATCCAATGGCGCATAACGTGCCGATCAGGCGCGCGAAAAGCGCGTCCGCTCTCCATCGGCTCGTTGCGCCGCTCAATCAGCGGTGGGAGCAAGCCATTAGTACCCGATCAATCACGGCTGTAGTTCAATCTCTCCAGGCCGCCAGGTCTTGTTGAACCAGGGCTCCAGTGGACCGTAAAGGCGCAGGATCATGAACCAGCCCTTGCCGGGAATCGTCTGCACCCAGTTGTTCGCCATGCCGGCAGGGGCCTTGGGACCGAACCAGACATCCACCGAACCATCGGCATTGGTTTTGATGCCCTTGTCCTGACTGCTCACACTGGGCGCCTTCTGGTCAGTCTGCAGCATCGAACGGGTCTGGTTGTCATACACAATCACCGACCAGAAATCCTTCACCGGGATGTTCGGGGGCAGGCGCAGCCTGTAGGTTTTGCCACCATCAAAGGGGTTGCCTTTTGAATCCAGAGAGGCCCAGGGGTACTGGGAGCCCTGGCCCACCATCTTCACCTCCATGGCCGGAGTCACGCCGGTGGCGAAGTAGTAGAAGAAAGCCGCTCCATCCAGATTGGCCACACCCGGTGCGACTTCAAACTTGTAGCCACCGAAGAACGGGAGTCTCCAGGAACTGTTTGGGTAGAAGAAGGCCTCTGGTTGACGAATCTTGAAGGCCAGCGTACGCGCCGTCACCGCCCCGATGTTGGCAGCATCACTGAGAATTTTCTTCATGCGCCCGTCAGGATTGAAGGGCTTGCCCTTGACGATGCCGATCGAGGCGAACAGACCCAGGGTGGTGGGGTCGGAGCCGGTGGATGGTTCCTCCTGAATCACCTGGTTTAGCAACGACCAGAAGGAGTAATCGCCCGGGGCGACGAAGTTCGCCGGCACACCGGAGGCATTGGCAAATGTCATTGCCGCTGGGTTGGCTGCATCGGAGAGCTGGTAGATCTTCAGATTCTTCTTGACCAACTCCACCCCGGCCCGGGGGGAACCGTCAACAAGAAAGGAACGAAAGGCCATCCAGTTGCCGTAGGTGTTCGGTCGAACAACGGAATAGCCCTTAGGAATCTCCCCCTTGTATCCGGGAGGAAGGATCAGGTAATTGCCGCCGACGCCTTTGTCAGGCCCAGTGATGCCGATATCCGTCACCCAGCGGTACCAGAAGTCGTCGATTGCCCCTAGTACTTTGGAAGGAACTTCAACCACCAAGGGCCCTTTCTTGGTGTCCAGCCAGATGAAGCTATAGACCGTGTTGTCGTTAGCAGTGAGTTCCACGCTCTTCGAATCGACCAGGGTCTCCCAGATCACGTTGGTTGTGTTGACGGGGCCGAACTTGCGCAGAGAATCGCGCATGCCGGCCTGGTTGACGATCGGGATGGCCAGCAGATAGGCCTGCAGTGCCCGGGAGCGGTCGAGGTTGTCGTAGATCTTCTCGATGGTGTCTGGCTTCGGGAAGCCATCGAGAAGGTTCAGCGGGCCGATCGAGGTCTCGAGCCGGTTGGGTGTGGCCACCCCCGGCGCGATCGTCGTCGTCATCTTGTAGGTCTGCGCCGAAACCGTTGTGGCCACGTTTGCCACAAGGGCGGCGACCGCCATGCTGGCGCGCAGGTGACGAAACGGCTTCATGGCGACGGCTCCTTGAACTGAGGACGAAAGCAATTGAACTCTAATGCAAAGCTGCCTGGCCATCTTTGTTGCGTTGGACTGATGAGACAATCCCGAAAATGGCTCAGTTCATCATCTTGAATTGTCCGTTGCATGAGACACTGTCGTTTCTAAACGAACTGTCGTTAAGGATGCTGACTATGCTCAAACAAGCGCTCTTCCTGCTAGTCATCGCCCTCGCCCCTGCGGCCATCGCCAGCCCCACTCCCACGCGCCTTGCCAAGGAACCGGAGCCATCGCGCCTCCCAGCGGACTGGCGTCAGCCCCTGACCCTCGCGAAGGAGTCAATCCCAGTGCTCACCGCCCAGGCTGAGCCGCAGGGCGCTCCAGCGATGCCAGCAGCTCCGAGCAGCCGCACCACTGAAGAGGAACAAGTGGCAGAACTCGCCAAGGCGGCCCAGAATCCGATCGCCAACCTGATCAGCCTGCCCTTTCAGAACAACACCTTTTTCCGCACTGGACCACAGCAACAGCGAACCCTGAATGCACTCAACATCCAGCCAGTGGTTCCGTTTCCCCTCAGCAAGAATCTGCTGTTGATCACCCGTACCATCGTTCCTGTCATCAATCTACCCACCTCACCCACAGGGCGCGAAAGTCAATTTGGTTTGGGGGACATCAACCCCCAATTCTATTTCTCCCCAATCACGAAAAGCAGGATCACCTGGGGCGTTGGCCCCACCTTTGTTCTACCAACGGCGACGGATGAACTCCTTGGTCAGGGAAAATGGAGCGGCGGGCCTGCTGCGGTGGTGGTGGTCACCACAAAGCGCTGGGTCTTCGGGGCCGTAGGGAACAATGTATGGTCCTTTGCCGGAGCAAGCGACCGCAAGTCTGTCAACCAGTTTTTGGTTCAGCCGTTCATCAACTATAACTTATCCAAGGGATGGTATCTATCGACTGGGCCGATCATCACCGCCAACTGGGAAGCTGAGAATGGAGACGAACAATGGACGGTGCCGATCGGGGGTGGCTTTGGACGCGTGTTCGCGATCGGGGAGCAGAAAGTGAATGCCACACTCCAGGCTTACTGGAATGTTGTCAAACCAGACGGAGCTGGCGATTGGTCCCTGCGGGCGCAGTTCCAGTTCCTGTTTCCCCGCTGAGTGGCGCTTCCCATGAGCTTCAGCAGGACGAATCTCTATCTCGATTGAGGATATCAACCGCTCCGTCATCACCCTGTTGGCGTTGATCAACCCGGTGATCTGCGAGTTGATCACGACCATCGGCTACGGCTCGCGCTCACCAACCAGCGTGCCTTCGTCCAAGCCACTGGCTGAGCCAGGGCTCATTCGTTGACCATCGAAGCCTTCACTTCGATCGACGCATCACCACATTGCACGAGGCGGCCGGTGGGGTTGGCCACCAGGGTTCCCAGCACGAGCTGAGGGTCCGACGGACGGATCTGGCCCGGCTGCAGGTTCATGCAGATGATCGTGGTGATTTTGGGGTTCTGACTGGGGGTGAGGAAAGCCGCTCCTACATAGGCATTGAGCTGACCCACCTTGGAAGACTGCGCAGGTATCACATAGCTGTAAGCCGCTTCAGTGGTGGTACGAACGGCGTAGTCGAAGGAGGTGGGTAGGGAGATGCCGAAGTCCTGCTGAATGTTGGAAACCGTGGCTCGAAAGGCCGCATTCTTCTGGTAGTAGGTGCGTTGGCCTTCCATCATTTGTGCCACGGCTTTGAGCGCGTCCTTCTGATCAGCATCAGCCTGTGTCTGTGCCTTGGCGATGCTCCCAGCCATACCCATGCCAAGCAACAGGGCGGAGATCACCATTGGCCTCAGCATGGTGTGAAGCGAGAATGGAAGCATGATCGGGCTCTGTTTTCAGGTGGGAATTTTGCAAAATAGCAGCAGGACGACCAGGCCATTCTGGTGGCTGTTGTCGCCTGCAAGGAACCGAAGCGCATGCTCTCCATCACGCTTTTCCTGGCGCTCTGGGCGCCCCTGAAGAGCGGCCCAGGAACGTGACCGCTGTCTCGTGTTTCGATCCGCTCAGGCTGCTGCCCCATAGGCCACCTGGCAGACGGCATTGAGCAACTGGGCTTCGGCCGCTGAAGCTGGAGGCTGGCCGTCCACCAGGCCCGCCGAGCAGTTCGCTCCACCGAACAGCTGCGGTCCGCCATCCACGCTGTAGTAGAAACTCGCCCCCTGGCTGCCCACCGCCTCCACGGAGCCGTAGTTGAGCGTGTACGTGGTCTGCGGCACCGTGATCACAGGCGACTGTTGTGCTGCCGCCTGGTTCACCAGCGACGTGATCGCCGCACCGGTGGCCAGTTCGCTGAGCCCCCAGGCGGCGGCACTGGGGCCCCACCAGTCCCAGGCGGTGGGGTTCACTTGATACCAGCCTGCGCTCCAGGGTCGTGCCCCCCAGTAGCCACCGTTCACCCAGGCCGGATGGAAGCCGGCGTAGGGACGAGCGTAGAAATCTGCCCCAGCGGCGGTGACGCCGACCCCCGCGCGCACGCCGGCGCCATAGACAGGGTGATAGCCCACGTAGCCGGCTCGTACGGCGGTATCGGCGCCGAATCGATAGCCGCCGAAGCCCACCCCGGAGCCCCAGCCACCCACGCCAATCCCTCCACCTAGGCCGAGGCGGGCCTGGGCCGGATCGGAAGCCGGCAGCATCCCGAGCCCCAGAAGGGCGAGCAGCGCGGCAAGGGTCGTTCTCCTGAAGGCCATGACAGGTGGATAGTCCTCACTTGATTATGCTGGCCCACCCCATTGGCGCGAGAGCATCTCTAGAAGAACTTCACGCCTTCTTCGCCTGCTCCTCCTGCTTTGACGAGGATCTAGCCGACGTTCTTGTGTTGGTGAGTTGCTCCAGTCCGGCCTTGATGCCGATCATTCTTCCCATGCTTGGGGCGTCACATGCTTGGTCGGCGATGGCCGCTTGCAGAATCCAGAGCCCATGAAAAACCTAGGCAACTACCTCTTCTCAGCCAAGAGTCAGCCGTTCTGTCAGCCGCCCCTCAACCATTACAGGCTACTGTCGAAATCTGGTCTACAGAGGGTATGTAATCGTCAGGGATGGACCGCCATCGAAGCTGGAAAGGATTCCGATTTCCAGTTCTCAATTGCAGCCCTGGACGGAGATCCGATAGCTGAACCCCAGGGCCCCTGGCTCGCTGGAGGAGCCGATCCTGAAGTTCATCAGGCTGGTGCGCTTGCCCGGCACGGAGGCGAAGGGACCCCACATCCGTCCGGTTCCCTGGGGCGGCGTCATCGTTTCGTTGAACAGCTGCAGGCTCGTTTCGTCGGTGAAACGCATGAACCCCTGCACCGGATAACTGGCCTGATCGGTGGAGGTGGCCGTGAAGAAGAAGCGATAGCTGCTGAAGGGCTGATCCACGATGAAATCGGTGTTCCAGTTGTTGCGACCCAGCAGGCGCCCACGCCCGATCCGCTTGCTCACCACCGGTTCTGATCCGCCGATGGGCATCAAGAACGTGCAGTTGGCGGCGGGCTGGGCCAGTGCCGGCCCAGCGGCCATCACACCGATCGTCAGGGCCGCCATGGCTTGGGCCAGACGCGCTGGGGTGGAAGTGATCATCAGGTAGCCCAAGTGGTGGCGAGGATCGTAGATCCCCTCGACCCAGCCAGGGCGGGGCGCTCAGCCCTTGCCCTGGGGGCCCCGTCCTTCGGCTCCGGCATAGAGCGCCTGGCCGCCCAGTTCGTCCTCGATGCGCAGCAGCCGGTTGTACTTGGCCACCCGCTCGCTGCGGCTGAGGGAGCCCGTCTTGATCTGGCCGGCGCGGGTGGCCACCGCCAGGTCGGCGATGGTGGTGTCCTCGGTTTCGCCGCTGCGGTGGCTGATCACGCTGGTGTAGCCGGCCCGGCCGGCCAGATCGATCGCCTGCAGGGTTTCGGTGAGGGAGCCGATCTGGTTCACCTTGATCAGGATCGAATTGGCGGTGCCGGCGTCGATCCCGCGCTGCAGGCGGCTGGTGTTGGTCACGAACAGGTCGTCGCCCACCAGCTGGAGCCGGCTGCCCAGGCGCTCGGTCATCAGCGCCCAGCCCTCCCAGTCGTCTTCGGCGAGGCCATCCTCGATCGAGACGATCGGATAGCGGCTCACCAGCGCTTCCAGCTGATCCACCATCTCAGCGGAGCTGTAGCTGCCGCCGCCGAAGGCGTAGCGGCCCTCGGCATAGAACTCGGTGCTCGCCACATCGAGGGCCAGGGAAATCTCCTCGCCGGGCTTGTAGCCGGCCTTCTCGATCGCCGCCACCAGCAGGGCGCCGGCCGCATCGTTGCTCTCCAGGTTGGGGGCGAAGCCGCCCTCATCGCCCACGGAGGTGGAGAGGCCCTGGGAACTGAGCAGCCCCTTGAGGGTGTGGAACACCTCGGTGCCCATGCGCAGGGCCTCACGGAAGCTGGGGGCGCCGTGGGGCACCAGCATAAATTCCTGGAAATCCAGGTTGTTGGCGGCGTGGGCCCCGCCGTTGATCACGTTCATCAGCGGCACCGGCAGCAGGGTGGCCATCGGTCCGCCCAGGTAGCGGTAGAGGGGAAGTCCCACCCCGTCGGCCGCGGCCCGCGCCACCGCCAGGCTCACGGCCAGCACCGCGTTGGCCCCCAGGGCTGATTTGTTGTCGCTGCCGTCGAGCTCGATCATCGCGGTGTCGACCGCCACCTGCTCGATGGCGGTGAGGCCGCAGAGCACCGGGGCGATCTTCTCCTCAATGTTGGCTACAGCCTGGAGCACGCCCTTGCCGGCGTAGCGGCTGCCGCCATCGCGCAACTCATGGGCCTCATGGGCGCCAGTGCTGGCGCCGCTGGGCACGATGGCGTGGCCCTGGGCGCCACCTTCCAGCCTCACTTCCGCTTCCACCGTGGGGGTGCCGCGGGAGTCGAGCACCTCCCGAGCCACGATGGAATCGATCACGAGGTCGAGGGAGTCGAACACGAAAACTGCTGGCGGTCAGGGCTTGCGGGGATCCTATGGGCCGCCCCGGGGCGCTCTGATGTGACCGTCGGTACCGACAGACCAGCTGCTCGACACGGGCCTGTCGCCAGAATCAGCTCCAGCTGCTTCGCCGGACTCCATGCGCCTGCTTCACACCATGCTCCGGGTGGGCGATCTGGAGCGCTCCTTGACCTTCTACTCCGAAGTGCTGGGCATGCGCCTGCTGCGCCGCAAGGACTACCCCGCCGGCCGCTTCACCCTGGCGTTCGTGGGCTACGGCGACGAAAGCGACACCACCGTGCTGGAGCTCACCCACAACTGGGATACCACGGCCTACGACATCGGCACCGGTTATGGACACATTGCCCTTGGTGTCGACGACATTGCGGCCACCTGTGACGCCATTTCCGGCAAGGGCGGGCGGGTGGTACGGCCGCCCGGACCGATGAAGCACGGCAGCACCGTGATCGCCTTCGTGGAAGATCCCGACGGCTACAAGGTGGAGCTGATTCAGTTGTCCGCGAGGCCCGATGCAGCTGCCTGATCCCGCCACTACCGGCAGCCTCACCAGCGAGCCCGACCGCTTCAGTGAGGCCGCCTGGGATCTGCTGCTGGCCTCCCAGGACCAGGCCCGCCGCTGGCGCCATGGCCAGATGGATGTGGAGCACCTGCTGCAGACCCTGCTGCAGGATTCGCGCTTCGCGGCCTGGGTGGATCCCCTTCCCATCGATCCAGAGCGGCTGCTCGATCGCCTGGAGGGCTTCTGCGCCGAGCAACCCTCCTCTCCCGGTGACGACCTCTACATCGGTGATGCCCTCGAAGACCTGCTGGAGGAGTCCGACCGCCGCCGCTCCAGCTGGGGGTCGCGCCTGCTTGACATCCCCCATCTGCTGCTGGCCCTGCTCGATGAACCTCGCCTGGGAGCTGCGCTGTTGGCGGAGGAGGGGCTGAGCGAGCCGGAGTTGCTGCGCCAGCTGCGGCCCGCGGCCGCCCCCGCCTCCGGCCCTGCAGGCATCAGCTCGGTCCCAGCGGTGGGGGGCGGTCGCCCTCGCCGTTTCGAAGCGCCTCCGGCCCCAGCCGACGACTGGATTGACAGCCCTTCCCGGGAGCCCGCCGCGCCGCCACCGCTGGGACCGAGCTGATGCCTGCAGGGCCGGAGGCGGGGGCGGCCGCGGGCCGCAGCTGGCGCAGCAACTCCGGCTCGCTCAGCCCCTCCTCCGCCAACAG